>JAEZQD010000091.1 GCA_023413185.1 Bacillota bacterium | reverse complement strand
CCGGCGTGGTCATCGCGGGTGTAGAGCGCGGCAGCGACATTGCCGCCAAGGGTGTGCAGGCAAACGACATCATTACAAAGATTGACGGCGTAAAGATTAACACCGCCAACGACATCTACTCCGTTTTGGAAAAGCACAAGCCAGGCGATACCATCACCCTGACCATATTCCGCCGCCCCGTAAGCGGTGCGGATCAAACCTTTGAGGTGACCATCGCCCTGTTTGAGGACACCGGCGCAAGCCCACAGGTAGAGCTGCCGTCGATTAACTAATCGTTGCGGCAAGATACCGATGCACAACTTGCGACGAAGAGAAACCTTCATTAACCAGTAAGACGCCCCCGCCATCCTGCAGAAGCATCGCAGGTTGGCGGGGGCTGTTTCTATATCGTTGCATAAACACAAAACCCGCCGTTTTGCGGCGGGTCATCCTTTTATATGCGATAAAAGCATTGGTTCCTACGTCTCATACGTCCGCAAGATCCCCTCCGCCACCTCTTTTTTGGTTACACGCAGGTCCATTGCCTGACGCTCGATGTATTTGTGTGCCTGCTCCTCGGTCATGCTCAGGTACTGGATGAGGGCACACTTGCCGCGGTCGATGAGGCGAATCTCCTCGATCTTCTTCTGTAGCTTTAGGTTCTCGTTTTTCAGCCCCAGCATACGCCGTCTGGCGGCGGCAACCAGCTTGAGGGTTTGAAAGAACAGCTGTCTGCCTAAGGGTTTTGGCAGAACAAATACGCCGTAGTTTTCCACACGGGCGGATACATCGTCGGCAATCTCGTTTTTTGCGATGATGATAATGCCCGCCGTGGTGTGCTCGGCGCAGGATATCGAAAGCTCGTGCCCGAACTCGTCGGACAGCGGCGCGTTGATGACAATGAGTGAATAATCGGTGCGCGAAACAAGCCGCCGCGCCTCACCACCGCTCTGTGCACAGATGATGTCGGCGGGGTTTGTGCCCGCTTCGCGCAAAAGCTGTGAGATAAATTCTATGCTTTTATCGGTGCTCGAAACCAGTAGAACCTGTTCCATACCCATCACCACCGTTTTGCTTTGTTGTGTGTTAAGTTCCATTCGGTTACGACCCGTTTGCCTGTAGCTGCAAAGGGCGGCGGTCAGATGATGTTAAAATACATCTCGCGCTCAATAACCTCTTTGTCCTTGCGGGTGGTATAGGTATCCCATTCGCGCCGTTTGGCGGAAAGGTAGCTGTCAATCAGGCGGTCGGGCAGCACCGAGGATAGAAACTCGCCCTCGCTCCCCTCTTTGATTGCCTCGTTTAACGCGGCAGGCAAAAGCGCAGCATCCGTCAGGCAGGCGGCGTTGTCGCAGAATAGCTCGTCGGCCAGCTCGTAGCCCTTTTCAATGCCCTCAAGCCCCGCGCTAAGCACAAGCGCAAATACGATATACGGGTTGCAGGACGGGTCGCTCGAGCGCAGCACCAGATGCGCTAGGTCGTCGCACAGGGTGGGGATGCGCACAATCTGTGACAGGTTGCGGTAGCCCCACGCAATGCGGTTTAATCCCTCGGATGCGGTAAGCCGCGCGTAGGAGTTGGTAAGCGGGTTTAAGAAGACGCTCATCTCACGCGCATAGCGCAAAACGCCCGCAATAAACGAACGCGCCTCGCGGCTTAGCCCTTGCTCGCCGCACTGAAACACATTGGTAACGCCCCGATATAGCGAAAGCTTGATGTGCAGACCGCTGCCGCTCTCGTCGTACATTGGTTTTGGCATAAAGGACGCATACAGCCCGTTGCGTGACGCCATGGTCTTTACCACCGACTTGAAGGTGGCAAAGTTATCCGCCGCGCGCAGCGGGGTGCTGCTCTTAAAGTCGATCTCGTTCTGCCCGGGTCCCTTTTCGTGGTGGGAGCTTTGGGGCTTGATATCCATCTCCTCAAGCGTGAGGCAGATGTCGCGGCGCACGTTCTCGCCGCGGTCTAAGGGGGCAACGTCAAAATACCGCGCAAGGTCATGGGGCTTGCGGGTGGGGTTGCCGTTCTCGTCCGCCTCAAACAGGTAAAATTCGCAGTCGGTGCCGATATGGCAGGTGTAGCCCATATCCTGCGCCTTTTTGAGTGTATTCTTTAAAATCGCCCTGTTATCCCCCGCAAACGGTGTGCCATCGGGACGGCGGATATCACAAAACAGGCGTACCACACGCCCCTGCTGCGGACGCCACGGCAGCACCGTTAGGGTGCTGGGGTCGGGGAACAAAAGCAGCTCGGTGTCCTCCATATCGCGGTAGCCGGTAACGGCGTTTGCGTCAAACAAAATGCCGCGTTCAAACGCGCGCGGCAGCTCGTCGGACATGACCGACAGGTTCTTTAGCGTGCCGAACACGTCGCAAAACGCAAGGCGTATGAATTTGACGTCGTTTTCCTTTGCAAACTTAATCACGTCGCTAGAGGTATACTGCATACCATCATGTCCTTTCTTTTTGGGGATTGTTTTAGTTAAAATATTCCTGATATCGTAGGGAACGGCGTCCTCGACGTCCCGTTTTCCGCCAAGATAGTAGGGGCGCGCATTGCGCGTCCGCCATGTCCGCAACGTTGATATAGGTTTCAACCGCGGGCGATTGAAATACCAACCACAGGTTGACTATTCGCCCCTACGGGTGGTTTTCGGTTTATCCCCGTGGGGTTCAAATAAACCGCCTGTTTACAACTGGTCGGGGACGGAGCGACGAGGGCGTCGCTCCCTACGGAGGGTTGTCGACAATATGCGGAAAACCACAGATTCGAGATGCGATGCGTAGGGGACGGCGTCCTCGACGTCCCGTTTTCCGCCAAGATAGTAGGGGCGCGCATTGCGCGTCCGCCATGTCCGCAACGTTGATATAGGTTTCAACCGCGGGCGATTGAAATACCAACCACAGGTTGGTTATTCGCCCCTACGGGTGGTTTTTGACAATGAGCGGAGAATCGGGGTATCGTAGGTTTTTATGATGCCGACGGATATTTGGGGCTGTGTCCGAGATGTCGGAAATTGTTATGCGGTAAAACCGCAAAACTCCCGAAAAAAGGGCGCAAGACAAGCCTGCACCCTTAAATTCATGTGAAGAGCGCCTTTGCCCATTTTTAATAAACGAAGGAATGCCTGCCGTTACAGTACATTGTTATTATTATACAACATTTAGTTGTAAGTATAAAGCTGTTTGTAAGGATTTTTTGTGTCGGGGGTCAGCACAAGGAAGTCACCCGCGAGCACCTTTTCCTTATCCTCGCCAAACAGGGCGCAGAACTCCTCGATGTGCGGGGCAATCTCGTCGATGTCCGCCTGCTCCGCCTTTTTCACCACAATCTGCTTGGGTAGGTTGGCGGGCGGGGTATCGGTGCGCAGATAGATCTTGCCGCCATGCATGCCGGTGGCGCAAAAGCTTAAATAATCGTCGGTGCGCTCGCAGTTTAGACCAAGCACGATGATAAGCCCCCCCGCCTGGTACTCGCCCAAAAAGCTGCCCGCCTTGCCGCCGATGACGAGAACGGGGAGCTTCTCCATATACGCCTTCATGTGGATGCCGGCGCGGTAGCCCGCATCCCCCTGTACAAAGATCTTGCCGCCACGCATCGCGTAGCCGGTGGCGTCGCCCGATGAACCGTGGATGATAATCCGCCCGTCGTTCATCGTGTCGCCCGTGGCGTCCTGCGCGTTGCCGTTTACGGTGATTACCGCCCCGTCCAGATACGCGCCCAGTGCGTTGCCGGGTACGCCGTTAATGGTTATGTCCCTGCCGCCCAGACCCGCGCCGATGTAGCGCTGCCCTAAGCAGTGTTCAATCACGATATCCTTATCGCCGCTTTCGCGAATCTGGCGGTTAAGCTGTTCAAAGTGCATATCGCCCGCTGTAATATTCATAGGGGTACCATGCCTCTCCGGCGCCTTCACTCACTTTTCTCCGCTGCTGTGCGGAAAAGCGGCGCCTTGTATTTTCTATCAGGTTACTTCGGTTAAAACAATCGGGATGCTACGCCTTGGTGGACAGCTTTTGCGCGCGCTCTTTATGGGAGAACGCCATGAGCTGGGGGCGTTCGCGAATCAGGTCAAAGTCGATGGTGTCCAGCGGGGTCTGCTCGCGAATCAGCGCGGTGTAGATGCCCGCCCGCGCGATGTCGCCGATTAGGATATAGCCCTTGAGGCGATTATTTGCATACACCAGCTTTTTGTAGGTTTTGCCGTCTTTGCCGCGCTTCACAAACTCCTCGCCCTGATAGCAGCCGGCGGTGATGATGTGTAGCCCGAAGAAGCCGATGGCGTTCATGGCAAGCGCCTTGTTGTACGGCTTCTCGGTGCCCGTCATATGAAGCCCCGCCGTCTCGCCCTGCATATAGGCGTTGGGCAGCAGCGCAAGCACCTTACACGCGCCGTCGGTGATGTCTAAACTCTCGGAGCAGTCGCCCGCCGCGTATACGTCGGGGATGTCGGTGCGGCAGAATTCGTCGGTGGCAATGCCGCGCCCGACCGTGCCGCCCGCGTCCTTGACTAGCTCTACGTTGGGGCGTACGCCCACACACAGCACCACGATGTCAAACGCGATGGAATCGCCGCCGTTAAGCTCGGCGGTGGTTTCGGTAAACTCCTTTACGCTGTCGCCCAAAACAAACCGTACGCCCTTGCTCTCGATGTGTCTTTGCATGATGGCAGAGCCTTCCTCATCCAGTATGCTCGGCAGGATGCGGTTTGCAAGGTCGACCACCGTGATGGACGACACCTTTTTGGCAATGCCCTCTGCGCATTTTAGCCCAATCAGACCCGCGCCCACAATCAGCACGCGGCTTTCGGGGGTCAGTGCGGCATCGAGTGCCTTTGCGCTATCCAGCGTCATAAACGTAAACGCGTTTTTCACCTTTTCTAGCCCCTGCATGGGGGGCACGAACGGCTTGGAGCCGGTGGCGACAAGCAGCTTATCGTACGGTACCGTTTTGCCGTCGTCGAGGATGACCTGCTTGTTGTCTTTGTCTATCTTCGTGGCAGTTACCCCGAGCAGGGCGGTGCAGCCGTTTTTTGTGTAAAAGTCGTCGGGGCGGTATTTCATGCGGTCTTCGTCTGTTTTGCCATAGATGAGGTACGAGATAAGCGGGCGGGAATAGGTGTGGTGCGGCTCGTTTGAGAGGATGGTAATCGAACCCGTTTTATCTACCTGACGGATGCCCTCCACACAGCCCACCGCGGCCGCAGAGTTGCCGATAATCACATAATTCATTGCAGCCTAACTCCTTTCCTCAAACACGATTGCGTTATTTGGGCAACCCTGTACGCAGGCGGGCTCGCCGAACGCGTTTTTGGTGCACAGCTCGCACTTTTGCACCGCACCCGTATCCGACGGCATAACCGCGCCGTAGGGGCAGGACAAAATGCAGGTGTAGCAGCCCACGCAGCGGTTGGAATCGATGGCTATTACGCCGTTTTCCACCGTCAGTGCGCCGGTGATGCAGCCCTTGACGCACAGCGGCTCCTCGCAGTGGCGGCAGGACACGGCAAACGAGATGCCGCCGCGCTCCTCAATCTGAATGCGCGGGTTGATGGTGATGTCCTTGAGCGCCTTCACCATGTCCTGCTCGGTTTGGTTTGCGTAGGCGCAGTAGTATTCGCAAAGGTGGCAGCCTAAGCACCACTTTTCGTTTACATAGATTCGCTTCATTGTTGTTCCTTCCCTTTCTTGGCTGGTTGGGGGAATGGCGGCACAAGGCCGGAGGGTTTTTATACGCATAGATTCAGTCATACGCGGAAAACCGAAGGTTTTCCCAATGCCAACCAACGGTTGGCGATTTGTAGGGAACGGTCCCCGCCGTTCCGTTTGTCACCGTGAAGACAATTTACATGCCTATTTATGATTGGTCAGGGACGGAGCGACGAGGGCGTCGCTCCCTACGGTTTGGATTGATATTGTGCTGAGAACCAATGGTTGGCGATTCGCCCCTACGGTTAGTTTAATATCGTGCCGAAAACCAGAGAACCGAAGGTTCTCATAATGCCAACCGAAGGTTGGCATGCCCCTACGGTAGGTTTCGTTCGTGCCGAAAACCGAAGGTTTTCCTAACGCCAACCGTAGGTTGGCTATGCGAAGATTTCCCAACACGGTTGGCGCAGAAGATGCCGAGAACCGAAGGTTCTCCTAATGCCAAGCTTTAGCTTGGCAATGCTATTCTCCGGCGTGCATGATGCCTAGGATTTCTAGCTCCTTGGCGTTAAGTCCCACGCCTCTTAGCATCAGGCGGTTGCCTCTTAATGATTCGAGCGAATTAATGCCCATGCCGCCCATCATCTCTTTGATCTCGTGGTCCCACGCGGTGATGAGGTTAACCAGGCGTTTGTAGCCAAGATCGGGGTTTAGGCGGCGCACCAGCTCGGGGCGCTGGGTGGCAATGCCCCAGTTGCATTTGCCCGTTTGGCAGCTGCGGCAGAGGTGGCAGCCTAGGGCAAGCAGTGCGCCGGTTGCGATGTACACCGCGTCCGCGCCGAGTGCCACCGCCTTGACGATGTCGGCGCTCGAGCGGATGGAGCCGCCCACCACCACCGAGATATCGTCGCGGATGCCCTCCTGACGCAGGCGCTCGTCCACACTGGCAAGCGCAAGCTCAATGGGGATACCCACGTTGTCGCGGATGCGGGTGGGTGCCGCGCCCGTGCCGCCGCGGAAGCCGTCGATGACGAGGATATCCGCGCCGCTGCGGGCAATGCCGCTTGCAATGGCGGCGACATTGTGCACCGCGGCAATCTTTACAATAACCGGCTTTTTGTGCGCGGTTGCTTCTTTAAGCGAGTAGACCAGCTGACGCAGGTCCTCAATCGAGTAGATGTCGTGATGGGGCGCGGGGCTGATGGCGTCCGAGCCCTCGGGGATCATGCGGGTTTGGGAGATATCACCCACAATCTTGGTGCCGGGCAGATGCCCGCCGATGCCGGGCTTTGCGCCCTGCCCCATCTTAATCTCGATGGCGGCGCCCGCCTCTAAGTAATCCTTGTACACACCAAAGCGTCCCGACGCCACCTGCACGATGGTGTTAGCTCCATAGCGGTAAAAGTCCTTGTGTAGTCCGCCCTCGCCGGTGTTGTACATGATACCCAGCTCCTCGGCGGCGCGGGCAAGGCTTTCGTGCGCGTTGTAGCTGATGGAGCCGTAGCTCATCGCCGAGAACATCACGGGGGTGGCAAGCTCAAGCTGCGGGGTGAGGTTGTTTACGATGTTGCCGTTCTCGTCACGGGCAATCTTGCCCGGCTTTTTGCCCAGATACACCCGCGTTTCCATCGGCTCGCGCAGCGGGTCGATAGAGGGGTTTGTCACCTGCGAGGCGTTGATGAGCATCTTATCCCAGTACACCGGGTAGTCCTTGGGGGTTCCCATGGAGGACAGCAGCACGCCGCCGGTCTCCGCCTGGCGGTACAGCTCGGCGATGGTTTGGTTTGACCAGTTGGCGTTCTCTTTAAAGGTGTTGTCGGTCTTTACTATCTTAAGTGCGCGGGTGGGGCACAGCGACACACAGCGGTGGCAGTTGACGCACAGCATCTCGTCCGCCTTCATGCGGTGGGTTTCTTCGTCGTAGCTGTGTACCTCGTTGGCGCACTGGCGTTCGCACACGCGGCAGGTGATGCAGCGGTCAAAGTTGCGGATTACCTCGTATTCGGGGTTGTTAAAATTTACAGCCATTAGCGCACACCTCCATCCAGTGTTACGATTACGGGCTGGCCGCCCTTGGGCGCCCATACCCTGCTTACATTCGGCTCAATGGCGCGGATTGCGCATTCTTCGCTTGCGATGTACACGGTGTCGCCCGCCTCGCCCACGACCATGGAGCGCAGCTTTAGGCGGTCGTTGAGTGCCATCAGCCCGCCCTCGAACCCGAGCAGAATCGAGAACGGTCCTGTGATGAGCAGGCTCGAAAACGCGTTGCGCAGGTAAGTAAGGCGTGCCTTTTCCTCGGAAGGCATGCGGTCTATCTCGCTCCAGAATGGGGCGGCTACCACGCTTGCGGCCTCCTCTAAGGTAAGCCCCAGCTTGCGCACAAGGTAGTCGAAGATGTAGGTAATCGCCTCGGTGTCGGTGAGCAGGTCGCACTTGTAGCCGTACATCTCTATGGTGCGGCGGTTTGCGTCGTAGGACGAGATCTCGCCGTTGTGTACGATGGTGTAGTCCAGCAGCGCAAAGGGGTGCGCGCCGCCCCACCAGCCCGGGGTGTTTGTGGGGTACCGGCCGTGGGCTGTCCACGAATACGCCTCGTACTGCTCTAAGCAGTAAAACTCGCCCACATCCTCGGGGAAGCCGACCGCCTTGAACACGCCCATGTTCTTGCCGCTCGAGAATACAAACGCGCCTTCTATCACCGTATTAATATGTATGACAACGCGCGCGGTGTATTCCTTTTCGTCCAGCTGGCTTGCCGCAAGCGCAAGGGGCTTTGGCGACAAAAAGTAGCGCATGATATCCGGCTTTGCGGTGATGTTCGGGTGCTTGCGCGTGGGTATCTCCTCCGCCTGCGCAACCTCAAAGTGCGCGAGCATATACTGTTCGCACTCCTCCTTTGCGCGGGGGGTCTGGTAAAACAGGTGGAACGCATACAGCTCTTTGTACTGCGGGTAGATGCCGTATGCCGCAAAACCGCCGCCCAGACCGTTGGAACGGTCGTGCATCGTCGCAATCGAGCGAATGATGTCGCTGCCGCTGCGCCGCTTGCCGCTTTTTGATATCATACCCGAGATCGCACACCCCGACGGGATGCGAACCTCGCCTTCGAGTGGTAGTCTTTGCATCTAGTACTCTCTCTTTTCTCCAACATACATTATAAAGCGCTTTCCCTGCTGCCGGTACGTCACCATCATCCCGTTGGCGGATGATAAGGGTACGGTGCTATGCAATTATCCCTGTAAGCCCGATACCATACGGGGTAAAAACAAAAAGGTGGTCGCAAATAGGCACAGGAAAACCCTGCACCTATATGCGAACACCTTTGTTCATTGACTTTATTATACTGATACACGAAGAAATGTCAATGATTTTGAAAGAAAAATATTTGGCTGTTGCATATATTATATAGTTACCTTAAAACAAGCCAACATCTGTGTAGCTTGTTGTATATAATATGCAGGAAGTGCCGGGGTGTCCTGCAATCTATGCAAAAACTTTTTTTAAAAAAGCTGTTGACAAATGTTTCATGCTGGTATATACTAATCGTATCAAGCAGCGAAGGCGCTGTGGGTATCAACCCGCAGTGCCTTTTTTGTTGTTTTTTCGTTCAGGGATAGAACCGATAAAACAAAAGTTCAGATTATTGTGAATGTGAGGGATTTATCGTATGAGCAAAGTACCGGAACTGTTTGGCAGCATGGTGTTTGGCGAAAAGGTAATGCGGGAGAGGCTTCCTAAGGACACATACAAGGCGTTGCTATCCGCGATTAAAAAGGATGAGCCGCTGGACCTGTGTGTGGCAAACGTAGTGGCAACCGCAATGAAGGACTGGGCACTAGAAAAGGGCGTCACCCACTTTACCCACTGGTTCCAGCCCATGACCGGCATCACCGCCGAGAAGCACGACAGCTTTATCTCCCCCGCCGGCGACGGTAAGGTGATTATGGAGTTCTCCGGCAAAGAGCTGATTAAGGGCGAGCCGGATGCATCGAGCTTCCCCTCCGGCGGACTGCGCGCCACCTTTGAGGCACGCGGCTACACCGCATGGGACCCCACCTCTTACGCGTTTATCAAGGACGGCACACTGTGCATACCCACCGCGTTCTGCTCTTACGGCGGAGAGGCGCTGGATAAGAAAACCCCGCTTTTGCGCTCGATGGAGGCCATTAACAAGCAGGCACTTCGTGTGCTTAAGCTGTTTGGACGCACCGAGGTAAGCCACGTGAACACCACCGTAGGCCCCGAGCAGGAGTACTTCCTAATCGACCAAGGGATGTACGAGAAGCGCAAGGATTTAATCTACACCGGCAGAACCCTGTTCGGCGCAAAGCCGCCCAAGGGTCAGGAGCTGGAGGACCATTACTTCGGCGCCATTCGTCCCCGCGTTGCGGCGTTTATGAAGGAGCTTGACGAGGAGCTTTGGAAGCTGGGCGTGCTTGCAAAAACAGAGCACAACGAGGTTGCCCCCGCACAGCACGAGCTGGCACCCATCTTTACAACCACCAACCTCGCCACCGACCACAACCAGCTTACTATGGAGACGATGAAGAAGGTTGCCCTTCGCCACGGTCTGGTTTGCCTCTTGCACGAGAAGCCCTTTGCGGGCGTTAACGGCTCAGGCAAGCACAACAACTGGTCCATCTCCACCGATACCGGCATGAACCTGCTGGAGCCGGGCGATTCGCCCAAGGATAACGCGCAGTTCATCCTGTTCCTCACCGCGGTGCTTAAGGCGGTTGACGAGTATCAGGAGCTGCTGAGACTGGCGGTCGCGAGCGCCGGAAACGACCATCGTTTGGGCGCAAACGAAGCACCCCCCGCCATCATCTCCGCGTTTGTGGGCACCGAGCTTGCCGCTATCCTCGACGCGATTGTGGACGGCACCGCCTACGACCAGAAGGCACAGGAGCAGATGCGTATTGGCGTAAGCGTACTGCCCAGTATTCCGAAAGACAACACCGACCGCAACCGTACCTCGCCCTTTGCGTTTACCGGCAATAAGTTCGAGTTCCGCTCTTTGGGCTCGTCGCTGTCTATCTCGGGACCCAACGTGGTGCTCAACACCGTGGTTGCCGAGGCACTCAAGCAGTTTGCCGATATACTGGAAAAGGCGCCTGACTTTAACGTCGCCTTAAACGAGCTGGTGAAGGAGACCCTGAAAAAGCACAGACGCATCATCTTCAACGGCAACAACTATTCTGAGGAATGGGTTGTGGAGGCCGAAAAGAGAGGGCTGATGAACCTAAAAACCACACCCGAGGCAATGCCCTACTTCATCACCGAAAAGAGCATTAAGCTGTTTACCTCCCACGGGGTGTTCACCGAGACCGAGATGCACTCCCGCTGCGAGATTAACCTAGAGGCGTACTGCAAGACCATCAACATCGAGGCACTGGCCACACTCGATATCGCCAAGAAGGATATCCTGCCCGCGGTGATTAGCTATATCGACGAGATTAGCACCGCCGCCGTTGCCAAGAAGGGTCTTAGCTCCGCCATCAGCTGCGAGATGGAAGAGAAGCTGGTAACCAAGCTTTCGGGTCTTGCAAGCTGCCTGTACAACAAGATTGAGGCGCTAGACGCCGTACTGCTTGAGATGAAGAACCACGAGGAGACCATCTTTGAGCTGTCTGGCTACTGCAAGAGCGAGGTCATTACCGCAATGAGCGAGCTGCGCGCGGTTGCCGACGAGCTCGAGAGCATCACCGCCAAGAAGTACTGGCCGTTCCCGACCTACGGCGATCTGTTGTTTTACGCTTAATTCGTAATAATCCGTGTCATAAAGACCTTACAGCAGGGGACATGGTGCTTCTCCCCCCCAGGGGGGGGGACGCCATGGCTGTACGGTCATAAGACAATAACCTACGATATCCGGCAAAATACTAGGCATATGCAGATGGGCGGTTTTGTTTAAGGAATGGACCCCCTTTTGTCGCAAGGTTTCTAGCACAAGCTTTTAGCGTCCTTCGGGGGATAAGAAGGCGTTAAAATAGTCCCGGCGCTCCTATGCTTTTTAAGCGGGAAAGCCGGAAGAATGAATGTATATGAGGAGGAGTAATTTTATGACTGGGGTATTCTCATCCGTCGATACCATATGGGTATTGCTCGGCGCTGTTCTGGTATTCTTTATGCAGGCAGGCTTTGCGATGGTGGAGACCGGCTTTACCAGAGCAAAAAACGCAGGAAACATCATTATGAAGAACCTGATGGACTTTGCCCTCGGCGCGACTGTTTACTGGATTATCGGATTCGGTATCATGTTCGGTTCCGGCAACGGGTTTTTCGGTGCAATTGATCTGTTCTCCCGCGGGGACTATTCGGGTTCCTACCCATCGTGGGCATTTTTAATTTTCCAGACCGTGTTCTGCGCAACGGCGGCGACCATCGTTTCCGGTGCTATGGCAGAGCGCACCAAGTTCATCTCCTATTGCTTCTACAGCCTTATCATCAGCGCAGTAATCTACCCGATTTCCGGTCACTGGATCTGGGGCGGCGGCTGGCTGGCACAACTCGGCTTTGTTGACTTCGCTGGTTCTACTGCGGTACATATGGTCGGTGGTGTTGCGGCGCTTGTCGGCGCTAAGATTCTCGGACCCCGTATCGGCAAGTATGGCAAGGACGGCAAGCCCAAGGCGATACCCGGGCACAGCCTCACACTCGGCGCACTGGGCGTATTCATCCTTTGGATGTGCTGGTTCGGCTTTAACGGTGCTTCTACCGTATCGGCTACCGGCGACGAAACCCTTACCCTGATGAGCAAGATCTTTGTTAACACCAACCTCGCTGCGGCGATTGCTGCGTGCGTTACCATGATATTCACCTGGATTCGCTACAAGAAGCCCGACGTATCCATGACCCTCAACGGCGCACTTGCCGGTCTGGTTGCCATTACGGCAGGCTGCGCGGCGGTATCGCCGGAAGGCGCGGCAATCATCGGCGTCATCTCTGGTATTGTTATCGTACTTGCGGTGGAGCTGTTTGACAAGGTACTCAAAATTGACGACCCGGTTGGCGCCATCAGCGTACACGGCGTGTGCGGCGCAATGGGTACCATCTTAGTAGGATTGTTCGCTGTTGACGGCGGTGTGTTCTACGGCGGCGGCTTTAAGCTGCTGGGCGTTCAGGCACTTGGTGTTGGTGCGGTAATCCTTTGGGTTGTTGTTACCATGACCATTGTGTTCTATATCATCAAGGCGACCATCGGTCTGCGTGTCTCCAAGCAGGAGGAGATCGAGGGTCTTGACATCCACGAGCATGGTCTTGTCAGCGCATATGCCGACTTTGTTCCCAACGTTGCCGGCGAGGCGTTTGAGGTTACCGAGATTACCCCCGCCGCTTCTGTGGAGCAGGCAGTTCCCGTTCGTGTTGTAAAGGGTACCGCTCATGAGGGCGTGAAGATGACAAACGTTGTTATCCTCATGAACCAGAGCAAGTTCGAATCACTCAAGAGCGCGCTCAACGCCATTGGCGTAAGCGGCATTACCGTTACACAGGTTCTGGGCT
>JAEZQD010000058.1 GCA_023413185.1 Bacillota bacterium | reverse complement strand
CCTTGATCATGTTCTTCTTCATTTTAAATTCCTACCTTTCCTTTTCCCCCGTGTCTAGTTACACGGGTGTGCACAATCTATGCGAGAATACCACTTGGTTGCCGCTCGGATGACGCAACAATTGCATGCGCATCGGGCTTCAAACCGTCCCTTATTATAGCGCAACGTCTGGGCAGCGACAATCTCAAATAGTACTGAGCTTTTTCCACTTTAGACGGTATTTTTTATAACAAACCACCCAAAATGTTTGTGCATAAATTACAATTATGCCAGATAATTTGAGCGTTATGTCAACGGAACCGCATCGGTATGCGGTTCTGTCAGGGTGTAGTTGTATCAAAGCGACCGAGAAAAACTTGTTTCTGAACTGTAGCCTATATGTTAAATTATTGCTACCTTTTTGTGAAGGGTGGGCAGTCAGTGCAGGCGGGTCGTCGTCCACTGTTCGGGCGCGGGGTCGGTGCGCAGCCGCTTGAGGTACCCAAGCAGGCTTACCCCCTGAAACCACAGCGTGACAAGATACAACAGCAGACACACGACAACCGCCAAAACGGTTTGTGGCAGCTCGGGCAGCGCGCCGGACATCCTGACAAACAGATAGGCGCCAAACAGTGCGCAAAGCGACGACAACAGCGGGCGAACCGCCCAGTTGTGAACCCGAAGCGACAGCTTGGTGTATCGCATGATAAAAAACAGGTTAAACCCCGCCCCGAACAGTGCGCTGACAAGGTCGCCCGCAACGTAGCCGGACATACCCACCCCGGGCAGCGCGCAGCAAAACCACGTAAACCCCAGATGAATAACGGACGCGAGAACAATAGAAACCGACGAGATCTTGTGCCGCCCGATGCCGTTTAAGATTGCGCCGGTGATGATTTGATAGAAGGTAAAGAACGCCGCAAACGCAAGGGGCAGCATAAAGTCGCCTGCCGACTGCTGCCCGTACAATAGTCGGGCAATGGTGCCGCCGCACGAGATTAGCAGTGCAAGTGCGCCAAACGCGATGATGCCGGTGGTGTGCAGCCCTTTTGCTGTCTTGCGGCGCACATCCGCAGTGTCGTTTGTGGCGCACGCCTGCGAAAGCTTTGGTACCAGTACCGACACCATGGGAAAGATCAGCGCGGCAGGCATCATCACAAGGGGCAGGGTCATGCCCGTCATGATGCCAAACGCCGAGAGCGCTTCTTCCTGCGCAAGCCCCGAAAGCATCAGCCTGCGGGGCAGTATGACCGTGGTGGCGCTGGCAAGCAGGTTGGTGAACACCCCTGCCGCCGAGACGGGCACCGCGGTGCGGATAAGCCCGCGCAACACCCCGCTGCATTCGGGCTTTGGGGGTGTTTTTGCATGGGATACGGTTTTCTTTCGCGCGCCGTACCAGCCGCCCAAAAGCCCCACGCTTAACAACTCGCTGATGACCATGCCCACAAGAATCAGCGCGGCGCTTACCCCCGGGCTTGCCGCGGGAAACAGGGCTAACAACGCAAATGCCGCCGCAATGCGCAGCGCCTGCTCGCTGAGCTCGCTGATGATGGGCGGCAAAATATAGCGCACCCCCTGAAAGTGCGCCTTTAACAGGTTTTCTATGCCCGTCAGCAGCATATAGGGCAGAAGAATCAGCAGTGCCGCTTGGGTTCTGGCATCCCCAAGCACATGAACGGACAGAGCCTCGCGAAACAACAGCACAGGCACCGCCGCTACGGCAAACAGGGTAAGGTAGCTAAATACACTGTACCGCAGGGTTGCGCGGACACAGCCCGTCTGCCCCAATGCGTCGTACCGTGCAGAGCGGCGGGTAACCCCAAGCACAAGCCCCGATAGGGCAAACGATTGCACCACCGAATACACCGGCATAACAAGCCCGAACACACCCATGCCCTGTGCGCCGATTAGACGCGACAGCCCGATGCGGTACAAAAAGCCCATCAGCTGCAGCCCCACCGAGCACAGCGCAAACATTGCCGAGGCATAAAAAACAGAACGCTTATGTATCTTCACTTGTCATCCACCCACTTAAAACCGACACGACGATTTGTATGGTATCTGATTAGCCGCGCCCAAGCTGCCCGCGCGCCGAGACGCTTTTTAAAGCGAACCGGCTATACTCATTATATGGACAAAAATGGTGCGCTAATACCGGTTTTATGCGGGGGGAAGGATTGGGGACAGCTGAACGTTTTATATTCTGGAATTTTCGCCCCAATTTGCTCGTTTTCATGCTTGTATTGTGCTATAATTATCATTATAAACAATAAAAACAGTCGGCAGAAGTGCAATATTTACAAAAATATCTGTTTTTGCCATATTTATCATGGAGTAGATGAGGATGAAGCACAAGTGAGCCTTACGTTTATTAAAAAAGCTACCCCATTCGACGCACCAAGTATATACCACCTGATATTGCAGGCATATGCAGACGCGGATGATACCATGCATGCACCGGGTGGCATTGCCGCGCTTAAAGAAAGCAGCAGCGATATTCTGCGCGACATGGAGCGTATGACGGTGCTGGTGTGCACCAAGAACGGCAGTGTCATCGGTACCCTGCGGTACCGTATTATAAAAAGCGGCGACGCAACGCTTGCGTATATCAGCCGCCTGTGTGTGCTGCCCTCCGAACAGCGTTCGGGAGCGGGCACGCAGCTGTTAACCGAGGTAGAAAAGCAGTGCCGCGCCCAGAACGTGGACGCGCTTGCGCTGCACAGCCCGGCAAAGGTTGAAAAGCTCGTGCACTTTTACTATAAAAACGGCTACTACATACACTGCACCAACAAGGATCGGGGCTATGCCAGAGGACTGTTTGTCAAGGAGCTGACGGGCAGGGACTGCGACTTTTCGCCCCTTAACGCACTGTGAGTGGCTGCATAAGCTGTCCCCGCGGCTGCGGAGCGGACAGAACCAAAGACTTGGGTGTCCTCGGCGTGTGCGGCATGGCAGCGCAGCCTGTTTTGGCGCGCGCCGCGCTACACCAGTGGGAAGAGCCGTGCCTAAGCGGCAAAAACGGCTCGGGCACCGTGTTCTTTTCGGGTTGTGCGCTGCGGTGCGTGTTCTGCCAGAACCATGAGATCAGTCATGGAAAAAAGGGCAAACCCGTCACGGTGCAGCGTCTGCGCGAGATCTATCAGGAGCTGACCCAAAGCGGCGCCCACAACATCAACCTGGTAAACCCCACCCATTTTATCGAGGCGGTGGCAAGCAGCCTCACCGAGCCGCTGCCGGTGCCCGTGGTGTACAACTCGGGCGGGTACGAGCGGGTACAGTCGCTGCGGCAGCTTGAGGGTAAGATACAGATATACCTGCCCGATTTAAAATATGCGGACAATCGCCTTGCCCTGCGCTACTCGGGCGTGAGCGATTATGTGGAGCACGCCGTAAGCGCGATAACAGAGATGCACCGCCAGACGGGCGATTGTGTGATGGGGGAGGATGGGCTGCTGCAAAGCGGTGTGGTCATCCGGCATCTTGTGCTGCCCGCCAATATTAAGAACACCATCGCGGTCATCGATACGGTCAGGGATTTGTTCCCAAACGGCGGGGTGCTGTTCTCGCTGATGGGGCAGTACATCCCCTGCGGCGATCTATCCGCCGTGCCGGAGCTTGCCCGCCGCGTGACAAAAAGAGAGTACGATAAGGCGCAGGAGCACCTGTTTGCAAGCGGCATAGAGGACGGCTTTGTGCAAAAGCTTTCTTCCGCAAAGGCCCAGTACATCCCCCTGTTTGATTATACCGGGGTATAGCAAAACGGGGCGGGGATGGCTGGGTAACGCAGGATAGCGCACAGCGACAAAAACGGTCTGCTGGACTGTAAATACGCAAAGCCTGCCATGCGCTGAAGCGTAAGGGGGGAACTATGATAACCAATGAAGTTGTAAACCGTGCCATTGATTATATCCTTCAACATATCAACGAGAGCATATCGGTTGACAAGATTGCCTGCCACTGTAACTTTTCAAGGTATTACTTTTCCAGACTGTTTAAGATGGAAACGGGGGAAAGCATCTGCCAGTTTATCAGACGAGCAAAGATGGAGCAAAGCGCATTTCGCTTTAAGGTTGATAGAAAGAAAAGTATCACGGATATCTGCGGCAACTATGGCTACAGTTCTTCAAACTACAGCACGGCTTTTAAACAGCATCACAAGCTGTCTCCCATCGAATATCGCCGAACTATCTCGCGGTATCCTTTGAAAAACCCCATTCATGGCGGTTTCATTAACAAGCTGGAATCTTATGATGCGTGCAACCAAAAGATTTCTATCGAGGTTCTTGGGGATTACCCTGTTATTTACGAGCGTCACAAAGGCAATTATGGCGAATTGGCTGTTCATTGGGGAGCGTTTCAAGAAAAATACAAGGAGTATATTACAGAGCAAACCTTGTTTCTTGAGCGCACCTATGATGACCCCAACATAACCGATGTTGACGATTGCCTGTATGATATCTGTATGACAGCCCCGAAAGGTTGTATGCTGGAAAACACCAGCTTGATTAATGGCGGAAGATTTGCGGTATATCACTTTACAGGTCATATCAGTCAGATTTATGTTTCATACCAAAGCATATTTAATGAATGGCTACCGCAGAGCGGCTTTGAGATTGACGACCGCTACGGCTTTGATATTTACAGAAAGGTAGACTGTAATTCCATGCACATGGAAATAGACTTTTGCATACCGATTAAATAGAGCACAACTACAGAAGTTTATATTGTTTTCTTCCGTTATCCTATACAGTGTAAATAATAGGGTTATGGAGGAAATGAAAATGAACCTGGAGAGCATTCAAAGCAACAAAGCAAAAATGATATTGCAGTTTTCGGTTCCATCGATTATTGCAATGATACTAACCTCGCTGATTACGGTTGCCGATGGCTTTTTTATCGGCAATTATGTGGGCAAAGAAGGAATTGCCGCCGTAAACTTAGGACTGCCGATTATCTACCTCTTCCTTGCTGTGGGACTCATGGTGTCGGTCGGTGGCGTGGCAATCGCGTCAATGGCGCTTGGCGGGGGAGATACGAAAACGTGCAACAGTGTTTTTAACCAGACTATGTGTACGGCAGTGGTTGCGACCGTACTGCTCAGCCTTATCGTGTGGCGATGTCTTGACCCTTTGCTTTATTTCTTAAAAGCAGATGTAACGGTAGCGGGTTACTTTAAGGACTATTACGGCATTATGCTGCTGCAGCTTCCGATAATGGTGATAAACGCTTCCTTTGGTATGTTTATCAGAGGAGAAGGCAAGCCGCAGTATTTTATGCAAGTCAACATCTTAAGTGTGTTGCTCAATATTGTGCTTGATTACTTATTTGTCCGCTGGTTAAGCTGGGGCGTAAAGGGTGTTGCTGTTGCCTCTTTGATTTCTGCCCTTATTACCCTTTTGTGCATTCTTTACTTCTTCATCAAAAAGTCAAGCGTGTACAAATTTTGCAAATTTACTTTTTCGGGCAAGGTGCTGGGCAGCACACTACTCAACGGTAGCTCAGAGTTTGTCGGTGAAATGTCAATGAGCATTTCTATGTTTGCCTACAACTATGTAATACTAAAAAATACTGGCGTGGATGGTGTGACTGCGTTTACCATCGTGGGCTATATCGCTTATATCTTCAGTATGATAATCATCGGTTTTGGGCAGGGTGCAAGTCCTCTTATTAGTTTTACATATGGGGCAAAGGAACACTCACTTGCAGCAAGCCTGCGAAAGACAACCAATCTTATGGTTTTGATAGCAGGTGCATTGGTGTTTTTGCTCGTATTAGTTGGTTCCACGTGGTACAGTGGTCTGTTCGTAAAAAGCGAAGTGGTGAAGCAGATGGTGCGTTATGGCATGGGAATCTTTTCTGTTTCATTTCTGTTTTCGGGGATTAATACCATCACCTCCTTCTACTTTACCTCGATTGGCAAAGCAAAGGAGTCGGCTATCATATCCTCCGCGCGAGGCCTTGTTATCCTGCTAATATGTATATTTGCGTTACCTGTACTGTGGGGAATAACGGGCGTATGGCTTGTAGCACCGGTTACAGAGGTGCTCACTCTGCTTCTGAGCTTGTTCTTTATAAGCAAAGACAGCAAATGCACTCGTACACCTTCGTGCGAGCATGTAATACCTAATTAACTTATAATGTCTGCGAAAAAATCTTCGTAAAAGCCATAAATGCAAGCTTTTGCTCGATTTTATTCGGACATTATTGAAGTTAATTAGCTATACTTAACCCGTGCAATCCAAGTTTACCGGTATCAAAGCCTAGCCGCTGCGCGTTGTACCCGCGCAGCGGTTTTCGTTTTACTGCAGATACGGTGTGCCGCACACAGACAAACGAACGCACAAAGCGGCAAGGCTGTTTTTTTATTGACAAACTACGCGCCGTCATGCTAGGATAATCGATGAAGGGAATGAGGTTCTCCCGTGGGGAAATGCCGACCTTTGCGGCATGCACCAAAACCGTCTGAAAGCTGATGACCGATGCAGATTCATTGCATGGTCGCCGGCTTTTGTTTTTGCAAAGGCAATTGCGTATTTTTGGAACTATAGCAGTTGTCTTAATCTCTGCGTTTAGAAAGGAGCTAGTAAAAAAGGATGATTTACTCGAGCGAAGTAGAACAGATGTGTCCCGTTACCAAGGGCGCGTATCACGGTCCCGCCCCCATTCCGCAGGAGGGCAAGTGGGTACAGGCAAAGGAGATTAAGGACATCAGCGGTCTGACACACGGTGTGGGCTGGTGCGCACCCCAGCAGGGTGCTTGCAAGCTGACACTCAACGTCAAAGACGGCATCATTGAGGAAGCGCTTGTCGAGACCATCGGCTGCAGCGGCATGACCCATTCTGCTGCCATGGCAAGCGAGATTCTTCCCGGCAAAACCATTCTTGAGGCGCTGAACACCGACCTTGTGTGCGACGCCATTAACGTTGCAATGCGCGAGCTGTTTTTGCAGATTGTGTACGGCAGAACCCAGACCGCGTTCTCCGAGGGCGGCTTGCCCATCGGCGCTGGTCTTGAGGACCTTGGCAAGGGACTGCGCAGCCAGGTTGGCACCATGTACGGCACCAAGGCAAAGGGTGTACGTTACCTGGAGATGGCAGAAGGGTATGTAACCCGCCTTGCTCTGGATGAAGAAGAAATGGTTATCGGCTATGAGTTTGTTCACCTCGGAAAGATGATGGCTGCAGTTGGAAAAGGCACCGACGCAAACGAGGCGCTCAAGGCTGCCACCAGCAGTTACGGTCGCTTTGCGGAGGCAGCAAAATACATCGACCCGCGCCATCAATAATTTAGAAGGAGGTAAGAACAATGGCTTTGTTTGAAAGTTACGAGAGACGTATTGATAAAGTAAACGCCGTGCTCAGTACATACGGCATTGCAGGACTGGAAGAAGCGGAGAAGGTCTGCAAGGATATCGGCATCGACCCCTACACCATTACCAAGGAGATTCAGCCCATTGCGTTTGAGAACGCTTGCTGGGCATACGTTGCGGGTGCTGCCATCGCCATCAAAAAGGGCTGCAAAACCGCTGCGAAGGCCGCCGAGGCAATCGGCATCGGTCTGCAGGCATTCTGCATCCCCGGCTCGGTTGCGGAGGACCGCAAGGTGGGTCTGGGTCACGGCAACCTTGCCGCCATGCTGCTGCGTGACGAGACCAAGTGCTTTGCATTTTTGGCGGGGCATGAGTCGTTTGCCGCCGCCGAGGGCGCAATCGGCATCGTAAAGAGCGCCAACAAGGTGCGCAAGGACCCCCTTCGCGTTATCCTCAACGGTCTGGGTAAGGACGCGGCGCAGATCATCTCGCGCATCAACGGCTTTACCTACTGCCAGACCGAGTTTGACTACGGCTCGGGCGAGGTGAAGGTGGTTAAGACCATCGCTTACTCCAAGGGCGAGCGTGCAAACGTGCGCTGCTTTGGCGCCGACGACGTGCGTGAGGGCGTAGCCATTATGCACCACGAGGGCGTGGACGTTTCGATTACCGGTAACTCCACCAACCCCACCCGTTTCCAACATCCCGTTGCGGGCACCTACAAGAAGGAATGCATGGAGCAGAACAAGAAGTACTTCTCGGTGGCATCGGGCGGCGGCACGGGCAGAACCCTGCACCCCGACAACATGGCGGCGGGCCCCGCTTCGTACGGCATGACCGACACCATGGGACGCATGCACTCCGACGCGCAGTTTGCCGGCTCTTCGTCGGTACCCGCGCACGTAGAGATGATGGGCTTCCTTGGTATGGGCAACAACCCGATGGTAGGCGCATCCGTTGCGGTTGCGGTTGCCATTGAAGAGGCGATGAAGTAATTCATCCTTTTTACGGTTGACAATACGCTGCCGGAGTGCTACTATCCGCATAGGGAATGAAGTTCTCCCCTGGCGGCGCGCAGAGCGCAAACGCCTAAACTGCTTTAGCCGTTTTATAACCGCTTTTAAAGCTGATGACTTCTGTGATGTTAAATCGCAGGATTCATCAGCTTTTTGTGATAACCTGCGAATAAAGGGGTTTTGTACCGTGTTAACTAGTCTTGCGCTGATACTGCTGTGCGGGATGGTTCTGGGCTCGCTTTTTAACAAGCTGCGGCTTCCGTCGCTGGTGGGTATGATTGTAACCGGCGTTATGCTCGGCCCGTATGCGCTCAACCTTCTCGATGCATCCATCCTGATGATCTCGCCCGACCTTAGGCAGCTTGCGCTGATTATCATCCTAACCCGCGCGGGGCTGTCGCTTGATCTGGACGACCTGAAGAAGGTGGGACGACCGGCACTTTTGATGTGCTTTGTGCCTGCCTGCTTTGAGATTGCGGGCATCGTGCTGCTCGCCCCGCCCCTGCTCGGGGTAACGTACAAGGAGGCGGCTGTCATGGGTGCTGTGGTCGCGGCGGTCTCGCCCGCCGTCATCGTGCCGCGCATGCTCCGCTTAATGGAGAAGGGCTACGGAACGGCGCGCAGCATCCCGCAGCTCATCCTTGCGGGTGCATCGGTGGACGACATCTTTGTCATCGTGCTGTTTGCGTCGTTTGTTCAGCTCGAGCAGGGGCAGGCGGTGTCGGTTGGGCAGTTGGCAAGCATCCCCATCTCGATCGTTTTGGGGCTTGCGGGCGGTTTGGTCTGCGGGTTTGTGCTGTCAAGGCTGTTTGGCATCATTCACATGCGCGACTCGGTCAAGGTGGTTATCCTGCTTAGTGTCTCGTTTTTGCTCATAGCCCTTGAGCACGCCATCGCCCATGTGGTGGCGTTTTCGGGTGTTAAGATGCTATTATTGGCACTTTTGAAGCACCCGTAAAACCGCACAAACACGGCGTTTATCGCCATATCATGTGGCGATAAATACATTATTATTCAGTACATTCTTAGCACCATTATGAGGTGTTGTCGTTCCCACAGTATCCGTGGGGTGATTTTCAAAAAATATGATTTAGCAAAAGGTATATACCATTTAGCGTAAGAACGATAATTTTTAGCGAAAGAAAAAGGACAGATAAATGAAAGAAAAAAAGCAAATAGCAGTTATAGGTTATTACAATGTGTTGTATTTTATCAACATAAAATCAGAGCTTGACCGTGTGAAAATTGAATACATGATGAATAGAATCAAAGCAGGAGAAAAAATATTTATGAGAGATATTCAGAAATGGTGCATGGCTCAGAGCCTGGGGTATAAGACGCATTTTATATATAGAAAAGATTTTCCTCTGAAAGCAAATGCATGGAATTTTTATTCATATGTAAGATTTATTTTCATAAAGAGTATTCAAATACAAAAACATCTTGCTGCTTTTGTGGTAGTATATTTTTTATCTAGTACATACAGATATAGGGAATGCATTATGTCTATTATGGCATATATAGGAATAGCATATTTGATTATACTATAAGCAGAAACTATCTTGGATGAGTCCTGTTGAATACAGACTTAGTCAAGTAGCATAGAAATAGCGAAGCAGTAAAATACTGCCTCGCTATAAAGTCTAACTTATTGGGGTCACATCAATAAAGCTTTATGTTTATTCCGGATAATAAATTCCCTCACAAGGCCACGACACTCTCCAAATTTCGTTTGTACCTTCAATAAGGAACGCATATGATTTCTCTCCGGAATAAAAGGATGCTTGTACTAAATAAATTGAGTCGTCTGACACTTTTATTGTCACATCTGATAAGGCACAGGTTTCATTGTCATAAGTTCTCCCGTCATAAGTCGAACCATTTAATAATACTTCGGTCGGATAACCTTCTGCATCTGGTGTTTTTAGCTGGAATGTCATATCTAAACTTTCATGTTTGTAAGTAACTCCAACAAATGGATATTTTTCTGCTTGTTGAGGAGTGCTTGCTTTAGATGTTGTATCTGCAACCTGATCTTCCTCCACTTCAAAGTGAGGCACTTTTGCAATATCGATAGTTTCATACGTCAACCATGAACCTTCTGGTTGTTCCAAGGAACATCCCATTCCACATACTTCGTCATAGTATATTGAAATCTCATTGTTTTCGTACATAAAATAGTAAACAGGTACTCCACTCTTAAAATGATCTGTTACTACTCTTGTCACCTCACATTTATGACCGTTTAAAGTGATATTCTCACCCTCTATTACTAAATAATTTGTTCCATCTGTATATGCGCCGGCATAAGAGGATAGTCCTTCACCCGTTAACGTATCTGCTTGATTATTACTCTCAATAGACTCATTTGTGACTGTTTCTTCATTTTGTGGTGTTCCATTTGTTGGATTATTGTTTATTGTTTTATCACTTCCACAAGCTACCAACGTTGCCATTATAAATACCGTTACTAAAATCATAAATACTTTTTTCATTCTTCTAATTCTCCTTTTACTCTCCTGATTTTTTTGCGGGTCTTTTTTTCATATCTATTCATCTTGTCTTTACTCCACTACATAATACAATGTTCTGGATCGTTTTTCAAATAAAAGGATTCATATCTTGCATGATAATTATGTAAATTTACTAATAGTTTATTAATTTTATTATAATCACTATTTTTTGCTAGTCTTGTTTTCATTAAAATCCTTTCTGGACGAATCTATTATTTCTTTAATTTGCTTTAAACTATTTTCTGATAATTCAATTGTTTGATGAGAATAAGGAATTCCTATATGTTCTATATTAAATCTCTTTATAATTTCATATCTAATGTCACTACATGTTTGAAAGTTTGAGTCTATATTATCTGTCCAGACAGTAGTTCTTAAACATATCCCATTAGTGGTAAATTCTTTTAAAAATATATTAACCTGTGGAACTTTGTTTTTTTTATCTTCTTCGCTTCTCATATCGATTACATTAGGATGGGATAGAATAACTTCTGTTATAATCCTTTTAGCTTTTTCTAAGTCAGTATCATATTCTACTTCTATATCTACAAAATTTCCACTAACAGCATCTATAATATGACTATTTTCTATTTTTTCTTTATTCATTATACTATTAGGAATTATTACTCTACTATTGCTAAAGGTTCTTATAACTGTGTGTCTAATTGTTATGGTTTCTATGGTTCCAGAAATATTAGAATTAATTAAACGACGGGCATATCGCGCTGACGATTGCCGAGAACGTCGGGCGCGCCGCGGTGTTTGTTATCCTCATCCTGTTTTCGGGTAAGGCGATTGCCGCCGCCCGCGCGGATGGGTGGCTCTTGCTCTTATGCGTGTGTGTCGCCGTGTATTACGGGCTGTGGATTCGCTATGCGGTGCGGGGTGGCGACTTCTCGCTGCTGTTTTGCCCGCTGTGGGGTATCCCCGTGCCGATGGCGGTGTTTCCCGCTGCCGTGTTTTTGCTCGCCGCCGCGTGGATGCGCTCGCTGCCACTCGGCATTGCGGCGGGGGTGTTTGGGGCGGCGCATATCCTCATTAGCCTGCGCACATGGGTGAGCATCCGCTGACCGCAATAGTCGGCGCAGCGCAAAAAGGACTGCTATGGCAGAGGAAAGGATCATGACACAATGACGGAAAAAAGGAAAAAAACGCTCTCGCGCGTAACTGGCGCAGCCGCCTTACTGCTTTGCTTTGGCTTAGTATTCATGGTGGTAAACACCTTTACCGGCAACCCGGTTTCCGCGTATTTTGCATCAAAAAAGATACACGAATACGTAGAAAAAACCTACCCTGACCAACCCTTAGAGGTATCACAGGTGCAGTACACCTTTCCAAACAATGTTTACTATGCCCGTGTGCAGGCGGCGGATCGCATTGACACGAGCTTTACCGTCTCGTTTAGCCGCGGTAACGTCAGCGATGATTATGAGTACGAGGTTGCCAACCATTTTACCACATACCGCAGGCTGAGCGAAGCGTTTGACGGTCTGGTTACCGAAATCATCGAGGCGAATTACCCAGACAAAACAACACTGATTATCGGCGACCTGGTGGGAGACACCCGCCTGCTTACGCCGGACGCGCCGCTTAGTTTCGATGAAATGCCGCTAGCGCTGTCTTTGAATGTAAGCATGCTCAGCGAGGTGCGCGACGAGCATAGCATGGCAGTGCTGCTGACAGAGCTGCACCGGCTGATGCAAAAAAACGGTATTCCAATTGACTGGTACACGCTGCGGCTGGAGGAGCCCTTGCCCGAAGACGTGAAACCGGGCAGCGGAGAAAATCAGTATTTGACCGATTTCCCCGCAAGCGGCATCACCGACGATCCCGTCGCCCTTGCCGCGGACATTCGCGCGTTCATTGCCGAGGCAAAACAAAACGATAAGTCATAAACGCCACACATCCGGCGAGGGAAGGTTTTATGGCGTATGACCCGCGATGCGCACACAAACAAAACCGGAAGTCACCCCGTCGCGCTGCGCGCATGGAGCGGTGTTTTAAACTCCACCGAAACAGTGGTAGTTATATTCTTCCAAAACCCCGGGACAATAGCTGTACAAACAGCTTTTTATTGGGGGATAACGCCGGAATTTCATTAATATTACGCGTTTTGGTATGGATTTTTGTGTGCCGTTCTGTTATAATTTCAGTTGGTGAACCGGGTGCGTGTTAAATAATTAACAAATTACGGCTGTAATTGTCAAACGTTTAACAATCTCAAGCGTACTCTGTGCCCGGTTGTTTTCTTGTTTGCACACAGGGTAGCCTGTTTGCAAATTTGCAGGGCGGGTTGCCCGCTTTGCATATCCGCTGGGTGGGTTGCCCGCCTGCCGGACGGTAGAAATGGCTTAGGTTTATTTTTCCCATTCTTTGGCTTAAGGAGGATGAATTAAAAACATGGCAAAGTCCACAACCGGTGTGCCGTTTTGCGGCACAAAAGAGCAGGAGGCGGAGCTGTTACAGCTCATTGCCGAGCACAAGGCGCAGCCCGGTGCGCTCATGCCTGTCCTGCAGGGAGCGCAGGAGATTTACGGGTACCTTCCTTTAGAGGTACAGCAGATGATCAGCGAGGGCATCAATGTTCCGCTGGCAGAGGTTTACGGCGTAGTAACCTTCTACTCACAGTTTTCACTTTACCCAAAGGGCGAGTATAAGATTTCGGTATGCCTTGGCACAGCGTGCTACGTTAAGGGCGCGGGCGATATCTTCGACCGTTTGTCCGAGCGTCTTGGCATTAAGGGCGGCGAATGCACGCCCGACGGAAAGTTTTCTCTGGATGCGTGTCGTTGCATCGGCGCGTGCGGTCTCGCACCCGTTCTCACCGTGAACGAGGATGTTTACGGACGTCTTGTGGTAGACGATGTTGACAAGATACTCGCAAAGTACCGCGACCAATAAGCGGTTATGCAGGAGCTGTCACTCAATGTGCTGGACATCGTCCAAAACTCTGTAAAGGCACAGGCATCGCTGATTGAGATTGGGGTAACCGAGTGCGCAAAAAGCGACACCCTGGTTATTTCCATAACCGACAACGGATGCGGCATGAGCGAGGAGACGGCGCAAAGGGCGCTCGACCCGTTTTATACCACCCGCACCACCCGCAAGGTTGGGCTGGGGCTGCCGCTCTTTAAGATGGCGGCGGAGCTTACGGGCGGAAGCGTTTCCATCCGGTCTTGCCCGGGTATCGGCACAACGGTTCAGGCGGTGTTTGGGCTTAGCCACATCGACCGTATGCCGCTGGGCGGCATGTGTGAGACGATGACGACCCTCATCTCGTGCAACACGCACATCGATTTTGTGTACACCCACACGGTGCGCGACGCACAGCTTGGCGAAGACTCGTTTGTGCTTGACACCAGACAGTTTCGCGAGGTGCTCGGGGATGTGCCCTTAAACTCCCCCGAGGTGATGGTGTTTATCAGAGAGTATTTTGCCTCAAACGACGTTGTTTTAAAGTCATAGAGAAGTACAAACCCTTTTGCATTAGTCTCTTTGCACATCTTATAAGCTCGGTTTTACGCGTACCGCGTATAAACCCCGGAGAAAGGATTAGGAACTGTTATGAAAAGTCTTGCGGAACTTGCGGCTCTTCGCGATTCCATGAAGCATAAAGTTGGTATTCGTACCGACGAGCACGACGCCATACGCGTTGTGGTGGGTATGGCAACCTGCGGCATCGCCGCCGGCGCACGCCCCGTGCTTACCGCCTTTACCGAGGAGATCGGTAAACGCAACCTAAGCCATGTTGTAGTTGGTCAAACCGGCTGCATCGGCATCTGCCAGTACGAGCCTGTTGTCGAGGTGTTTGTGCCCGGGCAAGAGAAGGTTACCTATGTAAAAATGAGCCCCGAAATGGTAGCGCGTATAGTAAATGACCACATCGTAAACGGCAACGTGGTTACCGAGTATACCATCGGCACCATGGGAAAGTAAGGAAATAGGAGGAAGAACACACAATGTATCGTTCCCACATACTTGTCTGCGGCGGCACCGGCTGTACCTCCTCTGGTAGCCTGAGTGTAATCGCGGAGCTGGAAAAGGAACTTGCGGCAAACGGGCTGCAAGACGAGATTAAGGTTATCCAGACCGGATGCTTCGGCCTGTGCGCGCTTGGCCCGATTATGATCGTATACCCCGAGGGCAGCTTCTATTCAAGAGTAGAACCCGGGGATATGAAGGAGATCGTATCCGAGCATCTGCTCAAAGGTCGCATCGTTACCCGCCTTCTGTACCAAGAGACGGTTGCCGAAGACGCCATCAAGTCTCTTAACGAGACCGGCTTTTATAAAAAGCAAAAGCGTATTGCGCTGCGCAACTGCGGCGTAATCGACCCCGAGAACATCAACGAGTACATAGCCTACGACGGCTATCAGGCGTTGGGCAAGGTTCTTACCGAGATGACCCCCGACGACGTAATCAACATCATGAAGGATTCCGGTCTGCGTGGCAGAGGCGGCGGCGGGTTCCCCACCGGCTTGAAGTGGAGCTTTGCCAAGGCAAGCGTATCGGATAAAAAGTACGTTTGCTGCAACGCCGACGAGGGCGACCCCGGTGCGTTTATGGACCGTTCGGTGCTGGAGGGAGACCCCCACGCGCTGATTGAGGCGATGGCGATTGCCGGCTACGCCATTGGCGCCGACCAGGGCTTTGTGTATGTGCGTGCGGAGTACCCCATTGCGGTAAAACGCCTGCAGATAGCCATTGACCAAGCAAAGGAGATGGGACTGCTCGGCAAGAACATCTTCGGCACCGACTTTGGTTTTGACCTTGAGCTTCGTCTTGGCGCCGGCGCGTTTGTGTGCGGCGAGGAGACGGCGCTTATGACCTCCATAGAGGGCAAGCGCGGCGAGCCGCGTCCCCGTCCCCCGTTCCCCGCGGTAAAGGGTCTGTTTGGCAAGCCCACCGTGTTAAACAACGTGGAGACCTACGCTAACGTTCCCCAGATCATCTTAAACGGCGCCGAGTGGTTTGCGGCAATGGGTACCGAAAAGAGCAAGGGCACCAAGGTGTTTGCGCTCGGCGGCAAGATCAACAATACCGGTCTTGTTGAGGTTCCTATGGGCACAACCCTGCGCGAGATCGTCGAGGAGATTGGCGGCGGCATTCCCGGCGGCAAGCAGTTTAAGGCGGCGCAGACCGGCGGTCCTTCCGGCGGATGCATCCCTGCCGAGCATCTCGATATCCCCATAGACTACGACAACCTGATTGCCATCGGCTCGATGATGGGCTCGGGCGGTCTGATTGTTATGGACGAAGAGACCTGCATGGTGGATATTGCGAAGTTCTTCTTAGAGTTCACCGTTGAGGAGTCGTGCGGAAAGTGCACCCCCTGCCGTGTGGGCACCAAGCGTCTGTACGAGATGCTCGAGCGCATCACCAAGGGCAAGGGCAAGGCAAGCGACATCGACGAGCTTCAGGATCTGTGCCACTACATCAAGGAAAATTCGCTGTGTGGTCTGGGTCAGACGGCACCCAACCCCGTGCTCTCTACCCTTCACTACTTCAGAGACGAGTACGAGGCGCACATCAAGGATAAAAAGTGCCCCGCAGGCGTATGCAAGGCGCTGCTTAGCTTTGTGGTTGTCGAGGATAAGTGCGTAGGCTGTACGCTGTGCGCGAAGAACTGCCCCGTCAACGCCATCTCCGGCGCGGTGAAGCAAAAGCACATCATCGACCAGGCAAAGTGCATCAAGTGCGGAGTATGTATGGAAAAATGCCGCTTCGGCGCGATAATCAAGAAGTAAAGGAGTGTACAAAGTTTGAAAAACAAGTTTTCAAACTCCGAAAAACTGTTAACGGAACGTCGTTCCGTTTGCCGCAACGGCGGCACCACACTTTTTCAATTTGGCTTTGTGCGCTCGTTGCGTAAAGCCGGAAAGGCGGGACTGTAATGATGGATCAAGTAAATATCAAAATAAACGGTATGCCCTACTCGGTGCCGAAGAATTACACTATTCTTGAGGCAGCGAGGGATGCCGGCATAGATATCCCCACCCTGTG
>JAEZQD010000124.1 GCA_023413185.1 Bacillota bacterium | reverse complement strand
AATCGGCGTTGGCGGAGAGGAAGGGATTCGAACCCTTGGTTCTTTCGAATCACTGGTTTTCAAGACCAGCTCCATAAACCACTCGGACACCTCTCCAACTGTGACGCATCATATGATAACATATTTGCGGGTTTCAGTCAATAGTTTTACGCTTGTTTTTTGGGCGGTGCGGTTATATCCGAACACGTCAATGTCACTCGAGACCGATTGCTAAATATAAACCGGCAAACCGGTACGCTTTGGTACAGGTCTGCCGGATTTTATTAATTAGCCAAGATCATGCTGTTACGTGCTTGCATGCACAGGCGATTTCAAAGCGTCCGCATGCTCCTTTTTTATTCGAATGGTTCTTAAAACAAAACCGACCGCCAGAAAAAGCACGGTAGCTGCTATTCCGTGTATGGGATTCAGCCAAGCATCCGAACCTTTTGTAAAGGTAACGAATCCGCCTGTGGCAACTAAAACTGTGGGGACAGCATCCTCTACGGCATGCATTAGTAGACACGGCCATACGGATTTCGTGAGTCTGTACATTTCAACAAACATCATTGTCCAGCAGGTCATCAGAACACATCCAATCAAAACCATGCCAATTCTCGATATTGTTTCAAAATAGCTGTCTGGCAAGAATACGAGGTAGTACGCTGCATGCCACAATGACCACACAAGCCCTGAAATAAGATAAACCAGCCAGTCGTTTAGTTTAAGTGACAATAGCGACGGCGTCAGATATCCGCGCCAGGAAAACTCTTCAAAGATGTTTTTGAAAAGGTTGATTATCATCGAGGTAACGGCTAGAGAAAGAAAGGTATCGGCTTGGAATGTGGGCCAATTGATGCAGCCCAGCATTGATGCCACCGCTATCATTATCAATGTTACACAAGGATAGATAAACACTGCGGTCAGATACCATTTCGCGTTGCCCTTGAAATTGGGGGCTAATCCAAAACCCTTCCAGTCCCGTGCGATGGTTCTGAGAATAATTGCTGTAAACAGGGGAAGCACAAGCCATATGAGCATCCCCAACGATTCTTCTTGTGCCCTATCTTTGAGTAAGGAATCAACCCCTACACCAAGCCAACCGCTCAGCAGCGTAACGACTATAAAAATAGAAAGATGAAGCTTGTTTGGTCGCATTGTCATTGTTAATCTCCGCCTTTTCTAATAATGTCTAAAATCCATTGTATTTCTGGAACCGGTGTTCCAGGTACTCTTGCAACCTCCTGCGCAATGCCTTGAATAGCGCCAAAGAAAGCAACCGTTAGCGCATGGGGGTCGCCGCTCCGTAACTGTCCCAACTGCTGCCCCTTAATGATGATAGGGATACACTGGTTTGCAATGTCATGTTCAAAAAGCAGCGTGTTTGCACGTGCAGATACCTCCTTGGTATGGTGAGCCATATCCATAAACACAAACATCTGTGCGAATAAAGGGTTGTTTTGGAGTTCATGCAAAGTACTAGATACCATCTCGGAAAGATATTTGAGCGGGTTTTGGGCCGCAGTCGTTAAATCAAACACCATCTTTTCACAACCAATTTCAATCAAACATTCATACAGAGCCTCCTTGCTTTTAAAATAATGAAACATTAATCCCGAGCTCATGCCTGCTATTTTTGCAATTTCTCTTGTTGATGTACCGTAAAAACCCTTTGCAATAAACTGCTCAAGGGCAATGGTCAATATTTGGTTACGCCGCGCGTATGCCTGTTCGTCCCTGTTCATGATTCACCTCTTTCGTTAAGCATCTGCTCATTGAGCACATGCTTAATATAACGAACTTGCTCGAATTTGTCAAGGCATATTATTCCGCTTTTTAGTTTTGCGGTGTCGGGTGTGTGATGAGTTATCCTAGATGTTTTCAAATTCACATGAAATAACACGCAATTTGGGTCGCAATTTGGGTTTTCGTGCTAACGCAAACTAAGAATGAATGCAGCACAAGGATATTCAAGAATATAAGAGTAATTTCGAGAATTGCAGAGCATTTCGCGGATGGCAACACGATAATTGCGAGAAAGTGTTTATTTTAATATAAATTGAAAAAATTCAGGGAAAATCATTGACATTTGCTATGATACCCTTTATATTTTTAATTGTTGCTTTTTGCATCTGTAACACGAAAAAAACTAATATACTTACCGATTACAGCCAACGAAAGAACAACAGCGTCGTATGTTCCGCTAATAAAGCCAAAAGAGTTGTATTTTGGCAAAAGCCTTTTGCGGGGTAGCGGTTTCAAAAGGTGCTGTGGGCGCAAACCAGATGTTTTTGCGCCTAAATCCGCAAAGGGGGATGCAGATACATGGATAATAATGTAATCGTCAAGCTCAAGGATATTGTGGTGGAGTTTGACGGCGAACGCGTTCTAAAGGGAATCAACCTCGATATTCACGACAAGGAGTTTGTAACGCTGCTCGGACCGTCGGGCTGCGGCAAAACGACTACGCTGCGCATCATCGGCGGCTTCGTGGATCAAAACGAGGGGGATCTTTTTTTTGGTTCACAGCGTATCAACGGCATGCCGCCGTACAAGCGTCATGTCAATACCGTGTTTCAGCGCTACGCTCTTTTTCCGCATCTGAATGTGTTTGAGAACGTTGCGTTCGGTCTTCGGGTGCAAAAGCTCCCGCAAAAGGAGATTACCGTCCGCGTGCGCGAGATGCTCGAGCTGGTGGGCTTAAAGGGCTTTGAACATCGCAACGTAAAGAACCTTTCCGGTGGTCAGCAGCAGCGCGTCGCGATAGCACGTGCCCTTGTGAACCATCCAAAGGTACTGCTGCTGGACGAGCCCCTGGGCGCGCTCGATTTAAAGCTGCGCAAGGAGATGCAAACCGAGCTCAAGCGCATCCAAAAGAGCCTTGAGATTACGTTTGTCTACGTCACCCACGACCAGGAAGAGGCGCTTACCATGTCCGACACCGTTGTGGTCATGAACAACGGTGAGATTCAGCAGATCGGCACACCGCAGGATATCTACAACGAGCCGATTAACGCCTTTGTGGCGGATTTTATCGGCGAAAGCAATATCATCGACGGCATTATGGTTAAGGATTTTCTTGTCGAGTTCGCGGGTTCATCCTTCACCTGTGTGGATATGGGCTTTGAGCGCAACGAACTGGTGGATGTTGTCATCCGCCCCGAGGATATTAAGGTTGTGCCGCAGATTGTGGGGCATCTTTCCGGCGTGGTGGAAACGGTCACCTTTAAAGGTGTACACTACGAGATGATTGTAAACGGCTGCGGTTACAAGTGGATGATTCATTCCACGACGTTTGAAGAGCCGGGCAGCATCATCGGCATGAATATCACTCCCGAGGATATCCACATCATGAGAAAGAAGGATCCTCAGGACTAACGGGTTAATCCGCTGCAAGCACCTCGTTTTTCATGGCACCGCGTCGATATTCGCCGCCATGTGCCGGAAAGGAAAGGGTCAGACCAATGAAAGCACGTTCTCCGGCCGCGCCCTACCTTGTATGGGCTGTTTTGTTTATTATCGTGCCGCTGTTTTTGGTTGCGCTGTTTGCGTTTACCGATTCAAAAGGCGCATTTACCTTGGATAACATTATTCGCGTCGCGGACTACACCCCCGTGCTGCTTCGCTCGCTGTGGCTTGCGGCAATCGCCACCGCCATCTGTCTTGCGGTGGGCTATCCGCTCTCGTATATCATCTCGCGTGCGGAGCCGGGCGGGCAGAATTTGATGATTATGCTCATCATGCTGCCGATGTGGATGAACTTTTTGCTTCGCACCTATGCGTGGATGACGATTTTAGAGAACAACGGGCTGATAAATCGGCTGTTCGGATTGTTTGGCATAGGACCGTTTGAACTGATAAACACCCCGGGAGCGGTGGTGCTGGGTATGGTGTACAACTATCTGCCGTTTATGATTCTGCCGCTCTACTCGGTCATGACTAAGATTGATAAAAGCGTCGTTGAAGCGGCGCAGGATCTGGGCGCCAACACAATCGGGGTATTCAACCGTGTCGTTATCCCGCTTAGTATCCCCGGTATAACCACAGGGATTACGATGGTGTTTGTGCCTTCGGTCAGCACCTTTGTTATCTCAAAGATGCTCGGCGGCGGCGGAAATCTGCTCATCGGCGACCTGATTGACCTTCAATTTCTCGGCAACGCCTATAACCCACAGCTTGGCGCCGCCATATCCCTTGTGCTGATGGTAATCATCCTTCTGTGCATCGCGATTATGAACCAGTTCGATGCAAGTGAAGAGGATATGGAGAGCATGATTCTTTAGGCTATTTTGCGCATAGCAACTATAACTACACAATGCAAACGGAGGTGGGCACCGATGTCCAAAACAATGTCCCGTATCTATGTGGGTCTTGTTTATCTGTTCTTATATGCGCCCATCGCGGTACTTATCATCTTTTCATTTAACTCGTCTAAAAGCCGCAATGTATGGACGGGCTTTACCCTTGAGTGGTATGCGCGCCTGTTCCAGAACGAAACGATTATCTCATCTTTAGTCAACACCCTGATTGTCGCGGCCGTTTCGTCCGTCATTGCAACCATGCTCGGCACCCTTGCCGCGGTTGGCATCAACTCGATGAATAAAAAGCTGCGCGCCGCGGTGATTAACGTAACCTATCTGCCGGTTATCAATCCCGAGATTGTCACCGGCGTTTCGCTGATGCTGTTGTTTGTGTTTGCGGGCATTAGCCTTGGGTATGCCACGCTGATTATTGCCCATATTACCTTTAGCATCCCGTATGTCATTCTAAACGTCATGCCAAAGCTCCGTCAGATGGACGGACACCTTTACGAGGCGGCGCAGGATTTGGGCTGCGACCGCACACAAGCATTTTTCAAGGTGGTGCTCCCCCAGATCATGCCCGGCGTGGTAACGGGATTCTTAATGGCGTTTACCTATTCCATCGATGACTTTGTCATCAGTTACTTTACAAGCGGACCCAGCTCGCAGACCCTACCAATCACCATCTTTTCGATGACGCGCAAGAAAGTGAGCCCCGAGATCAACGCCCTGTCCGCTATTATCTTCGTTATTGTACTAACCGTCCTTATCATTATGAATATTAAGGATGCAAACATCTATCGAAAAAGAATAAAGAAGGAGACCGAGAGAATATGAAACGGTTTGTATGTGTTGTTGCCGCCGCCTGCCTTGCCTTGGTGTGCGCCGTGCCCGTTATGGCCGAGGTTACCGTCGCAAGCAGCGATGTTTACACAGCCCTTGAGGGTCAGGGTATCACACTAAACGTCTATAACTGGGGCGAGTATATCTCCGACGGCTCGGACGAATCCGTAAACATCAATGCCGAGTTCGAGCAGCTCACCGGCATTAAGGTGCAGTATTCCACCTTTGCCTCCAACGAGGAGCTTTACGCAAAGCTCAAAAGCGGCGGCTCGCAGTACGATGTCATCATTCCATCCGACTATATGATTAGCCGTATGATCAAAGAGGATATGCTTGAACCGCTCGATTTTTCGTTAATTCCCAACTTCTCAATGATTATGGACGAGTTCAAAGACCCTAACTACGACCCCGGCAACCGGTACAGTGTGCCCTATATGTGGGGGACGGTGGGCATCATCTATAACACCGAGATGGTCACAAAGCCCGTCACTGGCTGGGATATCCTGTGGGACAGCGAATACAGCGGCAAGATTTTGATGTTCTCCAACTCCCGCGATGCATTCGGCGTTTCGTTGTTGCGCCTGGGGTACTCGCTTAATACCGAAAGCGAGGAGGAGCTTCGCGCGGCCGGCGACGAGCTCAAAAAGCAAAAGCCCCTTGTGCAGTCCTATGTTATGGACGAGATCTTCGATAAGATGCAGGGCGGTGAAGCAGCACTCGCACCGTACTATGCGGGCGATGCCGTAACCATGATTGAAACCAACCCAAGCCTTGCGTGGGCGGTACCCGAGGAGGGAACCAATCGCTTTGTTGACGCCATGTGTATCCCCAAGGGCTCGCCCAACAAACAGGCAGCGGAGCTGTATATTAACTTTATGACCGAGACCGATATCGCTGTAGCCAACTGTGAGTACATCGGCTATTCCACCCCGCACGCACAGGCGTATGAGGCGCTCGACCCCGAAATCACAGCCAACACAATCGCCTACCCGCCCCAGGAGGTTTTAGATAAAACCGAGAGCTTCGTCAACCTATCGGACGAAACCAATGCCTTGATTGACAGCCTGTGGACCGAACTGCTCGGCGCAAACGCAAAGAGCAGCAGCTGGGTGATTGTTGTGCTGCTTGCGGTTGCCATCGCGGTGGCGGTGGGACTGCCGCTATACAGAAAGGCAAAAAAGAGCCGCCAAAACTACTGACACATTCAAAAACACCTTTAATTTAATAGAAAAGTTTGGAATAGCCGAACAGCACGCCGTGGCATGCTGTTCGGCTATTTTAGTTAAACGAAAGGATAATCAGCAAAATACGGTGAAATTGGTTGAATAACGCAGTAAAATTGTATATAATGTAGACAAACAACGATGGTGAGGGGACGATATTGTGAAGTTGGGACAAAAGCTGTTGCTGATTATGGTAATCGGCATGTCGATGGTCACCCTTTCGGTTATCACGTTGATTAACATCGTTGCATTTGAGTACATTAAGCAGGAAGAACAGCGCGATATCGTGAGAAGCTACGAAAATGCGACCTTGCTGCTGCGCGCCGAGGGGCGGGCTATGATGCAGACTCTTTCGGACCGAGCGCAAAACGATACCGCATTTCAGTTTATCAGCAACCCAGATAAGCAATATGTGATCCATGAGCTGACGGGGAGTTCACTATCAAACCTTGAGATAAACTATATCATTTTTTTTAATGAAAACGCAAACCTGGTATACTTAAACGCCGAAGGGGTGGAGCAGTCGGTACAAAGCAGAGAAAAGGGGGAGCTGCTTCGGCGAATAACAGACAAATGCAAGACGGGCGCTTTATCCTTTGACGAGACGTATCTGGGTCTTACCGTCATCGACGACCACTTTTTAATGATTGCGGGGATGCCCATTACGACAACAGACAAGACAAAATCCTCGGGCTACCTTATTATGGCGCGGTACTTAAGCGATGAGTTTATGCAGGATATGAGCAGCATTCTGGGTGTGCAGGTTTCGGTAAACATTCATCCACGCAAGACTCATACCTGTAATATAGAAGACAAGGCGTTCCGGTTTGATCCCGCCCAGCTTGTGACCACAACACGAGGAGATACGATTGAAGCCTCCAATGTTCTGTACGACAGGCTGACCGATACGGCGATTGAAGTCCACCTTACGTTATCGCGGGACTCTTACCGCTTCGGTATCGGTTTCATGCAGGTCATTGTTGCGGCCTCCATCTTAATTATCGGGGTAATCTCCTTTGCCATTGTCGGTTTGTTTAACCACACCATTCTGTTCCGCATCAAAAAGCTCAGCCGGTTTGTGGATAACGTTGCTACAGGCAAGGACATAACCCGAGTGGTTTCCATGCCCGGGCACGACGAGGTGACGGTACTTGCCGAACACACCAATGCTATGCTCAAGCAGATAAGACATAACGAAGAAACACTCCATTGGCAGGCAACGCACGATCTGTTGAGCGGGCTGTATAACCGACACCGCTTTACTCAGATGGTGGGTGAGGTGATGCAAACAACTGGAGAGGCTGCGAGACTCGGGCTTGTTTTGGTCGAGATGACCAATTTTAAACTCCTAAAAACTACCCGTGGGCAGGAGGCGGGCGACTTTATTATTTCCTCCTTTGGGCGGAGGCTGCTGGAATGCAAAGAGTGTGACGCAATCTCCGCACGGATGGGTCGTGACGAATACGCCATCCTCATCAACCTGCACGGGGAGTGCGACGTCAATTACATTGCAAACAGATTGGTCGATATGTTGTGTGAGCCGATTGTGTTGGACGGGGATGAAGTTGTAGCCGATATCAACGCGGGTGTGGCGTTTTATCCCCACCACGCGGTGGACGTGGAAAGCCTGTTTCAGTGTGCGGACCTTGCGCTCACAGCGGCAAAGGCGGATGGCAACAACATTGTTCGACGGTACGAGCCCCACATGGCACAGAGATTCCTTAGCCGCCTTAGCATCATAAACGACCTAGGCAGGGCGTTAATAAACCGCGAGTTTTCTCTGCGCTATCAGCCGCAGGTCAACGCCGAAACGGGCGAAATCGTGGGGGCGGAAGCACTCCTTCGCTGGGAGCATCCCGAGAAGGGGATGATACCCCCGGCTGAGTTCATCCCGTTTGCGGAACAGAGCGGCAAGATTATTGAAATCGGTCGATGGGTACTGCAAAAGGCATGTATGGATGCGATGGAATGGATATTGCCATGGACGGTGTCGATTAACATCTCTGCGCAGCAGGTGAAGAACCCCGAGTTTGTCGGTGAGGTATTAAGCGCGCTCGAGCAGTCCGGGCTTCCCCCACAGCGATTGGTGCTGGAGATTACCGAGTCGGCATTTATTAACGACAAAAACAGTCTAAAGAGTATGCTGCATCAATTCCGAACGCTTGGCATTGCAGTCTCGCTAGACGATTTCGGCACAGGCTATTCGTCGCTTACCTATCTGCACGATTTTCCGATGGATGAGCTTAAAATCGACCGTTCGTTTGTCAGTTCCATCGGCAGCGATATGGAAACCTCCGCGATTATTGACACCATCATAGTGCTTGCGGGCAAGCTGCACCTTAAGATTATTGCCGAAGGCGTAGAAAACCAGTTTCAGGCAAGCTTTTTGCGCAGCAGGGGATGCGCCCACTTCCAAGGGTACCTGTACAGCAAACCGGTTTTGCAACAAGAGATTTTACAAAAGCAACAAAACGTATTAGACAACAACCTCTGAGGATTATAAAGAAGCGGTCGATGGGCTTAAAGCCCATTGACCGCTTTTTCTATGCGAAGCAGTGCCTCTTGTACAACCGAGCGCGGACACGCGATGTTAATGCGCTCAAAGCCGCTGCCTCCCGCTCCAAACATCGTGCCGGCATCCAGCCACAACTTTGCCTTGTGAACAATCAGATGTTCGAGCTCTTGGTCACTGAGTCCCAGCTTCGAAAAATCCAGCCATACCAGATAGGTGCCCTCCGGCTCCACCAACGTTACCCCCGGCAGACGGTCCCGCACAAATTCTCGAACCAGCGCCACGTTTTCGGCAAGATAGGCAAGCAGTGCCGTAAGCCACTGGTCGCCCTGCTCATATGCCGCCTTGCAGGCAATAAGCCCCATGATGTTAGGCTCGTCATAGCCCGTTTTACGAATCTCTCGTTTAAAGCGGCGGCGCAGGGAATCGTTTGCAATCAGTATGTTTGATATCTGCAGCCCCGCAAGGTTAAAGGTTTTGCTGGGTGCCGTGCAGGTAATCGTGTTTTCGGCAAACTCGGGGCGAATGGAGGCAAGCACCGTATGGCGGTACCCTGCGTGCACAAAGTCGGCGTGAATCTCGTCCGAGATTACCGGCACGTTATGTCGTAAGCAGATTTCACCGATACGCGTCAGTTCTTCCACTGTCCACACCCGCCCCACGGGGTTGTGCGGGCTGCACAGGATAAACAACCGAACCTTGTTCTGAATAATCTTTTCTTCAAAATCAGTAAAGTCCATCTCGTATCTGCCGTTTTGGTAAAGCAGTGTGCTTACAATAAGCTTGCGGTCGTTGTTTGTTATCGCACTGGCGAAGGGATAGTAGACGGGCTGCTGAATCAGCACCGCGTCGCCGGGCTCGGTCAATGCGCGCACCGCAGTGCAAAGGGCGTACACCACTCCGGGTGTTTTCACCACCCAGGTCGGATCGATATCCCATGAAAAGCGACGCGAAAACCAGCCTTTCAACACGTTAAAGTAGTCTTCTTTGGCATCGGTGTAGCCAAACACACCGTGCTCACAGCGCCGCATTAGAGCCTGTGTCACCGCCGGTGGTACGGTAAAATCCATATCTGCCACCCACATCGGCAGGGTGTCGTCGGGCATGCCGCGTTCGACAAAGAAGTCGTGCTTAAGGGAATTGGTACCGCTTCGAGCGATGGGTTTGTCAAAATCAAAGTTCATTGTTACAACCCTTTCAGTGCGTTTTCAAGGTCAAGTATTAAATCGGCGTCACTCTCAAGCCCCACCGAAAAGCGAAGCAGACGGTCGTTAATGCCTTTCTGCAGCCGTATCTCCTCCGGTACATCCGCATGGGTCTGCAGCATGGGGTAGGTGATAAGCGATTCCACCCCGCCAAGGCTTTCGGCATACTGAATTAAGCGCACGTGCTCAAGCAGATGGCGGGCGGTTTCGGCGGTGTCGGTCTCAAACGAGATCATCGCCCCAAAGCCGGATGCCTGACGGCAGGATAAAGCGTAGTGGGGGTGGCTTTCAAGCCCGACATAGTGAACAGCGACGATGATTTTTTGTATGCAAAGCCACTGCGCAACAACCTGTGCCGTTTTTTGCTGGTGCTGCATACGAATAGGCAAGGTCTTTATGCCGCGCAAAAGCAGCCAGCTGTCAAACGGAGACAGGCACGCGCCGGTGGTTTTGTAGATAAACCGCAGCCGCTCGGCGAGATGGGAGTTGCCCGAAACCAAAAAGCCGGCCAGCGTATCGTTGTGTCCGCCCAGATACTTTGTTCCGCTGTGCAGCACGATATCGGCGCCCAACGAGAGTGGGCGCATAAACAGCGGCGTTAAAAAGGTGTTGTCCACAATGAGCAACACATCCCTGCCCGACAGCAGACCCGCCACCGCAGCAACGTCGGTCACCTGCATCATCGGGTTGGTGGGTGTCTCCACAAACACCGCCTTTGTGGTTGTGCGCAGCGCAGCTTGCACCGCGCCGATATCCGAGGTGTTTACATATTCCACCACAACGCCGTTCTTTTTGGATAGGTGGTCAAACAGCCTGCGCGAGCCGCCGTATAGGTCGTCCGACGCCACAATGTGGTCTCCCGGGCAAAACAGCTCCATCAGCGCCGTAACGGCCGCCATACCGGAAGAGAACGCCAGCGCATCGACTCCGCCCTCAAGCTGAGCAAGCATCTTCTCAAGCTGCTCCCGCGTCGGGTTTTGGGTGCGGGAATAGTCATACCCGGTACTTATGCCAACCCCGGGGTGCGCAAACGTCGCGGTTTGATAGATGGGAACACTGATTGCGCCGGTGCAGTCCGGCTTTTTATCAACTAAATGAACACACGCGGTAGAAAAATCCATTGCAGTAATCCTCCGTTATATCATGTGTGCAAGCCGTACCAAGCGCGCATTCGAAACACAAAGGCGGCCGGTACACCGCGGCTGTCACATACCATTTGGAGTTCATTCCTTTCAAAAAAAGAAGCTTGTTATACATTTCGACAGGACGATGCTTCTTTTTATGTGGTAAAATCGAGTAATAAAAATAATCATATGGCATAACTGGGTTTGTTGTCAACGGTATTTTAGGCTGTATGTTGCATACAATGCTCTGTACAAAAAGTTTTCACGGTTCATACGGTTACAATGCTAGATATATTACAATAAAGCATGTATAATAGAAATTAATAATTTGTTACATTTGCTGTACTGACTACGACAGACGGTGGGAAAGCGGCACAAATTTCACTTTGATACGCAGCATTGTATTTGATATGGAGGCAGCCTATGGAACTCAAAGCAAGACATAAGATTGCCACGGCGATCTTACGCCCCTTTGTGTGGGCATACTGCCGGGTGGCATACAACCTCAGATTACCCGATGTCTCGGAGCTAAAACAGATCCCGACGCCCTGTTTTGTGGTGGCAAACCACAACAGCGACCTCGATCCTGTTTTTCTGTCCTTGTGCATCCCGTCGCCCGTGTTTTACGTTGCAAGCGACCATCTGTTTCGGCTTGGTTTTATCAGTAAGCTGTTGCGCTACCTGTTCTCTCCCATCCCGAAGCTGAAGTCAACCAGCGACATAAAAACAATCCGCGATATCCTTACCGCGCTTCGCTCCGGTGCCAGCGCAGGGGTGTTTCCGGAGGGCAACCGTTCGTGGGATGGTGAGACCGTGGCGTTCTCGCCCGCTATCGGCAAGCTGCTGCATCATCTGGGTGTGCCGATTGTGGTGTTTCGCATCCATGGCGCGTATCTGTCTTTCCCCCGCTGGGGCGACAAAAGTCGGCGCGGTCGCATTGATTGCCGACTGGTGCGCGTCCTTTCGCCCGAAACAGTCAAGCAGATGAGCATCGATGAGCTAAACGAGCTTGTGCGCAACGACCTGTGGGTAGACGCTGCACAAGACCAACGTGGGCAACCCGTGCGATTTTCGGGCAATAACCTTGCACAGAGCATCGAAACCGTGCTTTATGCCTGTCCGTCCTGCGGCGGGTTTACCACAATACAGTCAAAGGGCGACCAAGCCTTTTGCGGCTGCGGTCTGCGCTTTCGGTATGACGGGTTGGGTGTTCTGCACGGCGCACCCTATCAAAGCATCGCCGAGTGGAATCGCTGGCAGACAAAGCACCTAGAGCGGCATCTTCAAGGGATGCTACAATCAAACGATAACACCGCCATATTCTGCGATGAGGATCAAACCCTGCACAGCGTCGAGCGGGCGTCTAAAACTCGCTTTGTAGCGAAGGGACAACTTTGCATCTACCCCGATCGGTTGGTGTTTGGGGGAGAGGAAGAGACGCTGGAGTTTACCCTGCAATCGATCTCGCGTCTGGAGATATGGGGCAGGCTCACACTGCAGTTCTCCACCCTGGACGGTCGGCACTACGAGATAAAGAGCAAACGCGTTCGCAGCGCGTACAAGTACCAGCAGGTGCACAACCTGCTTACGCACCTTCGCGGGGAACACAGTGCGCGTGCGTAGGCAGACAAAATAAAGCTATGAGGGGGAAAAAGCGATGGGCTTTTCTGCGCAAAACACGGGGTTATGGAATCCCATCATTCAGTTTGGAATCCTAGCGGCGATCCTTGTTGTATCCAACATGCTGCAGAGGCGGGTGCCGTTTGTTCGCAAGCTGCTAATGCCCACCGCGGTGCTGGGAGGGCTGCTCGCCCTTGCGCTGCGCGGCATGGGAATCATTACGATTGACACCGCCTTTATGGAGAACGTCACCTACCACACCATTGCACTTGGGTTCATTGCGCTCGGTCTGCGTATGCCCAAGGCAAGCGAACGCGCCGAGCACAAGAAGGACGGGTTAAAAAGCGGTCTGCTGATTGTCGGTACCTATCTGTTGCAGGCGGTGGTCGGGCTTGCCATAACGGGGGTGCTGGCGTATACCGTTTCGCCGGGCTTATTTAAGGCAGCGGGAATCCTTCTGCCGATGGCATACGGTCAGGGTCCGGGTCAGGCAAACAACATCGGCACAACCTACGAGACTGCGTACGGCTTTGCAGGCGGCTCAACATTCGGGCTTTCGCTTGCCACAATGGGCTTCTTGTGGGCGTGTATCGGCGGGGTTATCTATATGAACTATCTCATCCGCAAGGGCAAACTCACCCTGTCTGCCGGCAATGAGAAGAAAACAGACATAACGGTAGGGCATTTTCAGGATGAGGGAGAGATTCCGATGTCCGAGTCGGTAGACCGGCTGACCATGCAGCTTGCGATGGTGCTGCTGGTTTATCTCGCCACCTATCTGGTTTCGTGGGCAATCACCTCAGGGCTTGCCGCTGTTCCTGCGTTTGCAGGGGTCGCAAGTACGCTGGGCTCACTCATTTGGGGCTTTAACTTTATCATCGGCTCCTTATTTGCACTGCTGTTGCGCAACCTGCTGGTATCATTGAAAAAGCGCAGTATCATCAAACGCCAGTACCCAAACAACTACCTGCTCAACCGCATTTCGGGTATGATCTTTGATATGATGATTATTGCGAGTATCAGCGCGATTAACATAGAGGATCTGGCGGGGATGTGGGTGCCGTTTATCCTGCTCAGTACGGTAGGCGGTATTGTTACCCTGATTTACTTAAAGTGGATCTGCAAGCGGCTGTACCCCGCGTACTACCACGAGGGCTTTTTTGCAATGTACGGTATGATGACCGGTACGGTAAGCACCGGTATCCTGCTGCTGCGGGAAGTCGACCCCCATTACACTACGCCGGCAACCACAAACCTCATAACCGGCACAAGCTTTGCCATCCTGTTCGGCGTTCCGCTGCTCGTATTCGTCGGGCTCGCGCCCCAATCGGACACCCTGTTCTTTGTCACGATGGCAAGCTGCTTACTGTATGGCATCGGCATTCATTTTCTGCTGCTGCGCGGCACAAAAAAGGCAACGAAGTAACAATACGTCAGGGATATATAAAACCCGCGGACCGCTCCGATTGGAGCAGACCGCGGGTTTTTTGTTGTGAAACCGATAGATGGCACCTGGTTAAGCAAGCGCATTGCAGCACCAATAGTCAAATGTAAAACATCGAGTCGCCGTCCTTGCAACGTATCACATCCTGCGCAATATCATCGAGGGTTACCGCGCCAAGGCTGCGCTTCACCGCCTCGTCAAGGGGGGTAAACACCATCGCGTGCATCGCCTGTTCAATGCTCTCATCGTTTTTGCGCACCGAATCATCCGTCTGTTCAAACAGAGATTGCTCGAGTGCCGCAAAGATATCAAGCGCCGTAATGGATGTGGGCGGGTTACTTAAGCGGTACCCACCCTGCGCGCCCTTAATCGCGGTGACAATCCCCGCGCGTTTAAGCAGAGAAAAAACCTGCTCCAGATAGATCTTGGATATACCCAGTCGGTTTGCCATGCTGATGACGGTGACAGCTTCGCCGGTATCAGGCTCGAGTGCCATCAAGGTCAGAGCCGCAAGACCGTACCGCCCTCGCGTAGAGATTCTCATATCGTTTCTCCTTGCCCATTAAAATAATCAGCTATTCGTACCGCTCAGTAAAGCTGTGCTTTTGACCCTTTGTGCGCCAGCCGATGATTGCGTCAAGGTTTACGTTGTGCGCGCTTGCAAAGATGTTCTTATCCACATTGGGGTTTACGCGCTTTAAGTCCTTTATGAGTGCCTTGATCTCCAGACGTTTTGATCCCAGCCCCGCGTCATCCAGCACACAATGCTCGGTCAGGCGGCACGCGCAGCGAATGAATTCAAGCTCGTTGTACCGCTTCCACGCCAGGATGTCATCCTCCCGCACCATAAACATCGGGCGGATGAGCTGCATGCCGGGAAAGTTTGTGCTGTGCAGCTTTGGCATCATGGTTTTAACCTCCGAGCCGTACAGCATGCTCATCAGGGTGGTTTCT
>JAEZQD010000108.1 GCA_023413185.1 Bacillota bacterium | reverse complement strand
TGGGTTTAAATATGGTCTGCCAAGCGATGCGGATTTGGTCTTTGATGTGCGATGCTTGCCCAACCCCTTTTATTATGATGAGCTCAAGCCTCAAACCGGACTGGACCGTGATGTTTCTGATTTTGTTCTGAATTTTGAGGAGTCAAGAGAATTTTTAAAACGGATTATTGATATGCTGGAGTTCACGCTGCCCCTATACACCAACGAGGGAAAAAGCCAGCTCGTGGTGGCGATTGGCTGTACCGGGGGCAAACATCGATCGGTTACCTTTGCGCAAAAGGTGTGTGCGGCGTTGGAGCAAAAAGGCGTTCGCGCGATAGCCAACCATCGAGACATTGCCAAAGACCGGTGATGCAGCCGGTTGCAGTGGGGGAATTGAGTTATGATAGACCAAAACAGCTTTGGATATAAGCTAAAGAGCGAGCTCTCTGCTCCGACAAGGCAGAGTACTTTACAGAAAAAAGCGTTACTCTATGGGCTTGTACTTTTTTCTCGAGGCTTTTTTCAGAATACGCACCTAGCGCAAACAGAGTATGAGTGTGTCGCTACGCGCTTAAAGGCTTTGTTATTGGAATTGTGCGGTATTGACGCAACGTTAAGCAGCTTGGGCGGGGGGAACCCGCTGTTTTTACTTTCTACGGCAACGATAGAAGAGAAGCACAAGCTGCTTGCATACCTGTCGCACTCTATTCATGAGGTTTCTGTTAAAGTTAATATGGCGAATTTGGAAAGCGACGAGGAAACCTGCGCCTTTATACGCGGCGCGTTTTTGGCGTGCGGATACGTCAGCGACCCCGGCAAAACCTATCGCATTGAATTTGTGGCGCCTCGGTACACCCTTAGCAAGAACCTTGCCTATATCCTATCTCAGGCAGGGTTTAAGGCAAAAATGACGCAGCGCAAAGGCAGCTATGTGCTGTACTTTCGCGAGAGTGCAGTGATAGAGGACCTAATTACATATATGGGCGCAACCCTCTCGACCCTAGAACTAATGGATGTTAAGGTGCTTAAGGATTTGCGAAACAATATTAACCGCAAAACCAACTGTGAAACCGCGAATATTGAAAAGACCGTAACCGCATCAACCCAGCAGATAAAAACCATTCGCGCATTAAAGCGGTTAGGTCTCTATGAACTGTTGTCGGACGAGTTAAAAGAGATTGCCTCTCTGAGGCTGAAATACCCCGAAAGCTCACTGAGTGAACTTGGTGAGATGGCGTCTCCTCCCTTAACGCGTTCCGGTGTTAGCCATCGCCTGCGAAAGATTAACGAGATTGCTGCACAGGCAAAAATTAGAACCTCCAAACGAACTGCAAGCAATCAATAAATTGCACGGTTCCTCATTACCGTAAAGGAGGCGTGTCTCGAATGAAGGATTTTGTACATCTGCATGTTCATAGCGAATACAGCCTGCTTGACGGGGCATGTCGAATACCCAAACTACTTACACGTGCAAAGGAGCTTGGGCAAACGGCGGTTGCGATTACCGACCATGGCGTGATGTACGGGGTAATCGATTTTTATAAGCAGGCGCAAAAACAGGGCATTAAGCCCATCATCGGGTGCGAGGTGTATGTCGCGCCGCGCACACGGTTTGATAAGGTGCATCAATTCGATACCAGTCCGTATCATCTGGTGCTGCTGTGCAAAGATAACACGGGCTACAAAAACCTGATACAAATGGTGTCACGGGGTTTTACCGAAGGGTTTTACAACCGCCCGCGTGTAGACATAGAACTGCTGGAGCGGTACCACGAAGGGCTTATCTGTCTTTCTGCGTGCCTTGCGGGGGAGATTCCGCGCAAGCTTTTGAATGAAGGGTACGAAGCTGCAAAACAGACAGCGTTGCGTTATGCCGACATCTTTGGTGAGGACAACTTCTTTTTAGAACTGCAAGACCATGGGATTCGTGAGCAGAAGGAGATAATTCCGCACATCGTGCGGCTGTCGCAGGAGACGGGCATCGGTCTTGTCGCCACCAACGACTCGCACTACTTAGAGCGTGAAGACTCCAAGATGCACCATGTCATGGTTTGCATTCAAACTGGCCACACGGTGGAGGATGAAGATACCCTGGAGTTTGGCACCGACGAGTTCTACATAAAAAGCGGGGATGAGATGGGCGAGCTGTTTTCGTACGCCCCGCAGGCAATCGACAATACCGTCCGTATCGCAGAGCGTTGTAACGTCTCGTTTGAGTTTGGTGTGACGAAGCTTCCGCTTTTCGTGGCTCCCAATGGCAAGGACAACCTGACCTATTTTAGGGAGAAGTGCTACGGAGGCTTAGTGCGTCATTACGGCAAAGCCCCTGAGGAGTCGGTTGTAAAACGTCTGGAGTACGAGCTTTCTGTTATCGCAGAGATGGGGTATGTCGATTATTTTTTGATTGTGCATGATTTTATCGATCACGCACGCAAAAACGGCATCCCGGTTGGACCTGGCCGAGGCTCGGGTGCAGGGAGTCTTGCCGCATACTGCATTGGCATTACGGGTATAGACCCGATGAAGTACAATCTGCTGTTTGAGCGCTTTTTAAACCCCGAGCGCATCAGCATGCCGGATTTCGACATCGACTTTTGCTATGAACGCCGCCAGCAGGTTATTGACTATGTAATCTCCAAGTACGGCGCCGACCATGTGGCTCAGATCATTACCTTTGGCACAATGGCGGCACGGGCTGCCATCCGTGATGTCGGACGTGCGCTTGCTGTCCCTTATCAGACGGTAGATACGGTGGCAAAACTTGTGCCCACCGAGCTTCACATGAGCCTTGACAAAGCGCTTTCGGTGGTAGCCGAGCTCAAGATATTGTACGAAACAGACGTAAAGATCAAGGAGCTGCTTGACATGGCGCGCAAGGTGGAGGGAATGCCCCGTCATTCCTCTACCCATGCCGCGGGCGTCGTGATAACGCGCGACCCGGTCAGCGACTATGTGCCGCTTACAAAAAGTGACGATGCTATCATCACCCAGTTCCCCATGACGACGCTTGAGGAGCTTGGCTTGCTGAAGATGGACTTTCTTGGTCTGCGCACCTTAACCGTCGTGCACGACTGCGAAGTAATGATTCGCCGTGCAAACCCCGCGTTTAGCATGAGTAATATACCCGAGGATGACCAAAAGGTCTTTCAGATGCTATCGCAGGGGCTAACGCAGGGCGTATTCCAGTTTGAATCGGCGGGTATGCGCAGGGTACTGACCGAACTAAAGCCAATCAGTCTGGAGGATCTCATTGCGGTAATCTCCTTATACCGCCCGGGACCGATGGAGTCTATTCCAAAGTACATAGCCAACCGTCATTCCCCCGATTTGGTTACCTACAAAACACCGCTGCTTAAGCCAATCCTCGAGGTTACCTACGGTTGCATCGTGTATCAAGAGCAGGTGATGCAGATTTGCAGACAGCTTGCGGGGTACTCGTACGGCAGGGCAGACCTTGTGCGCCGAGCGATGTCCAAGAAAAAAGCGGATGTAATGGAAAAAGAGCGCCGTAATTTTATACTGGGCGCAAAAAAGGAAGACGGAAGCGTTGAATGCGTAGGTGCGGTAAATAACGGCGTACCCGCGGCGGTAGCCAACGAAATCTTTGATGAGATGAGCAGCTTTGCCTCCTATGCGTTTAACAAGTCCCATGCTGCGGCATATGCCTATGTGGCATATCAGACCGCGTACCTGAAATGCCATTACCCCAAAGAATATATGGCGGCGCTCTTGACCAGTGTGTTGGAAAACACCGACAAGGTTGTGGAATATATCAACGAGTGTGCGCGCATCGGCATCGCTGTGCTTCCCGCGGATATCAACCAAAGCGAGGAAGGCTTCACCGTTTCGGGCGACAGCATTCGGTTTGGGTTGCTCGCCATTAAAAACCTGGGGCGCGGTTTTATAAGAGATTTAATTGAGAATCGTGGGCGTAAGGGTTCGTACAAATCGTTTTACAGCTTTTGTGAGAGATTGCAGGGCACCGACTTAAACCGAAGGGGACTGGAAAGCCTAATAAAGGCAGGCGCCTTTGACAGCTTAGGCTATAAGCGGCGACAGTTGATGCAGCACTTTTCAAATATTCTTACGGGCATTGGTTCCAGAGGAAAAAGTGTGCTGGAGGGGCAGCTGGACCTATTTTCTGCCAGTTCGGTGGACGAAAGCTATGAACCGCCGATACCCGATGAGACCGAGTACCCCCTAGCCGACCTTTTACGCTACGAAAAGGAAACAATCGGCATATTCATTTCGGGTCACCCGCTTAACGATTACCGCGAGGCAGCCAGTACGCTTTATTGTGCGCAGATGGAGCTCATTGTACGCTCCGCGTCTGAGGGAGACGGCAGGCTTAAGGACAGGGATATCGTAAAGCTGCTCTGCATTATTACCGGAAAGAAGCTTAAAACAACCAAAAACAATCAGACCATGGCGTTTATTCAGATAGAAGACACGACCGCATCCTTAGAAGCCATCGTTTTCCCAAATCTGATTGAAACCCTTTCGGGTACACCCCTTATTGACGAAGGCTCCATTGCGGTAATTACCGGGCGAATCTCGTTTCGGGAAGAGGAGGAGCCAAAAATTATCTGTGAGAGCATTCAGACGGTAGAGGATGCAATGGCTCTTCATTCTGCAGGTAGACAAGATGGTAAAAACCAGCGGTCGGGGCAGAACAAACCGCAACCTGAGAAAAAAAACAGACCCGGGTTATACCTAAAGCTGCAATCCCGAAGTGACGAACGCCTTGCGAGGATTCAGCCGATGCTGGAGTTCTTTTCGGGGCAAACGCCGGTATACGTATACTTTGCAAAAGAGAACGTATTAACGCAGGCGGCACAAAGCATGTGGACAACACCCGAGCCGTCGTTGCTTAAGGAACTCGGCAATATTCTGGGCGAATCGAATGTTGTGCTGCGAAAGTAGCGATAATTGACCCTTTATCTACATTATTCCTGCTTAAGTTATTGAAAAAGCCTGAGCGATATATTATAATAATTTTTTGATAGCATGGTATGGCTTATAGTGAGCGATAATGTACAACAGTACTACAACGAATAACAGGTTGGTACTATACCATAGCGGCATGGTATCGGAAAGGCATGGGGAATTATGAGTCAGATAAAAACAATTGGCGTTTTAACAAGCGGAGGGGATGCCCCTGGTATGAATGCCGCAATCCGTGCAGTGGCAAGGACTGGATTGAATATGGGCCTTCGTGTTATGGGTATTATGCGTGGCTACAACGGACTGATTTCGGGTGATATGTGGGAAATGAATCTGCGCGATGTTTCTGATATTATACATCGCGGAGGCACGATGCTCTATACAGCCCGCTGCGCAAGATTCCGTGATCCCGAAGGGGTGGAAGAAGCAAAGGATATCTGCATAAAGGAGAAAATAGACGGCGTTGTGGTGATAGGCGGAGATGGTTCCTTCCGCGGCGCGCGCGATCTTTCCATGCTGGGAATTCCCTGTGTGGGCATTCCAGGTACCATCGATAACGATATTGCCGCGTCAGATTACACCATTGGCTATGACACTGCGATGAATACCGCGATGCAGATGGTAGACAGACTGCGTGACACCGCACAGTCTCATGACCGCTGCAGTGTAGTCGAAGTTATGGGCAGACACGCCGGTCACATTGCACTCAATACCGGTATTGCCTGCGGCGCCACCGCAATCCTTGTGCCGGAGATCGAGTACGATCTCAAGCGAGATGTGTACGCCCGAATGATGAAAACACAGGGCACCGGTAAGCACCATTTTATTGTTGTGGTAGCCGAAGGCGTGGTTGCTGACGGAACCCCCAGCATTGAAGAGCTTGCGAAGATGATTCAGGAAAACACCAAGATTGAAACCCGCGCTACCGTCCTTGGTCACGTACAGCGCGGCGGTTCCCCCACTGTCGAGGATAGGGTATATGCGAGCTTAATGGGTAACTATGCGGTTGATTTATTGGCTAGAGGTATTGGTAACCGCGTTGTAGTCATGCGCGATAACAAAATCGTTGACCTTGATATCTATGAGGCACTTTTGATGAAGAAGGATATCGACCGTCACGCGTATCAGGTTGCGCATCAGATTTCCATCTAAACCATCCAGTACATGATAAAAAGGTCCGTGGTGCATCAGCGCTGCGGACCTTTTGTGCACCAAAGCGCTGATATAGTCTATAAACTTGAAAACAGTCCCTGTTTTCAAGCGGCAGGTACCTGCCGCACGCCGGATGGCGTGTTTATTGACTATAGACTCCACAAACCGCCCACATTTGTGGGCGCCGCACGGTTTTTTGTGCGGTTCAAAACGGATTCGTTTTGAAGTTTGTTGAGTATAGTAAGAACATGCCCGAGCTGTGCCGAATATATATAATTGAAATGATTCGTTGTTTTGTCTATAAAAATCGGTTAGTACGTTGTTTTTGATATAAAAAACAGCATTTATCAATGAGAGAGGCGGCGGGGCAGGATGCGCAGGATGCGGATTGACGATGCTCAGAGACTAAGATTAAAACTCATGTTCTCGCTTGCCGTTGTGCTCGCAACCTTAATATTCTTTGATATTAAGATGCGCCCAATTGTTGATACCTTTTCGGAGTACCAGGCAAAGACACTTGCAACGCGTATTATCAACGAGGCGGTTGTTGCAGAGCTTGAGAACAGCCAAATTCAGTATGCCGACATCGTTAACGTATCCACCGATGCAGATGGAATGGTTACAGCCATGGAGACCAACACCGTAACCATCAATATTCTAAAGTCTCGTTTAACAACGAACATATTAGATGGGCTAAGCGATATTACCGAGACCGAGGTGAAGATTCATATAGGCACCCTGCTTGGAAGCCAGATTTTTGTAGGGCGCGGACCTACCGTGCCATTTCGCATTGCGCCCGCCAGTGAGATAGTGACACAGTTTACACACTCTTTTGACGATGCGGGTATCAATCAAACCCGTCACCGCATTGTGCTGGAGGTAAATGTCTCAGTAACCGCAATGGTTGCAGGGCATTCCAGCCGCGTAGAGGTACCGTGCAACTTTATCATAGTCGATAATATCATCGTCGGTAAGGTTCCCGATTCCTTTACCGAGGTAACGGGGGATGAGTCGCCGATTATTTCAAAGATAAACGATTATGCGAACAATTAAATCTCTAATACAATTAGCGGGCATAATATGGTATAATATCCGAAGAAACCGACGCACTGCTGTTTGTTTTTACTCAGGACAAATGCGGCGTTGGTATGTAAAATGCTAGAGTGTATTTGATAGGGCGTGTGATGATGGATTTTGCTGCAGCAAAAAAACGGGTACAGGAACTGCGGACGCTGATTGAAGACTATAATCATCGGTATTATGTATTGGACAACCCTGTGGTTGCGGATTATGAGTACGATGCTCTTCTGCACCAGCTGATAGATCTTGAAGAAAGGTATCCGGAGCTGTTTTCAGCCGAATCACCGACCCAAAGAGTGGGCGGCAAAGCACTGAACACCTTTGATTCGGTTATCCACACCGTGCAGATGGGCAGCTTGCAGGATGTGTTTACGCTTGACGAGGTCAGGGCGTTTGACCGCAAGGTGCGCGAGACGGTTGATTCGGTACGCTATGTGGTTGAGCCCAAAATAGACGGGCTATCGGTTTCGCTCGAATACCGCGACGGATTGTTTGTGCGCGGCTCTACCCGCGGCGACGGTTTTGCGGGGGAGGATGTGACGCTCAACCTAAAAACCATCTCTTCTGTGCCGCTAAGGCTTAAGCAGTCGTTGCCGTTTCTGGAGGTGCGCGGAGAGGTCTATATGCCGCTCAAAAGCTTTGACGAGGTGGTAAAGCGCCAGGAGCTGGAGGGCGTGCAGCCGTTTAAGAATCCGCGCAATGCTGCGGCGGGCTCGCTTCGGCAAAAGGACCCAAAGATTACCGCGCAGCGGCGTCTTGATATCTTTGTATTTAATATTCAACAGATAGACGGAATTTCCGTAACATCCCACGAACAGTCGCTAAAGCTGCTTGCGGAGCTCGGGTTTAAGGTGATACCATCCTATCGTGTATTTGACACTATTGATGAGGTTACCCAAGAGATTAAACGCATCGGCGAGCAGCGCGGCAACTACCCCTTTGATATCGACGGAGCAGTTGTAAAGGTGGATGCCTTTTCGGACCGCGAACTGCTTGGCGCCACGTCGAAATTCCCGCGTTGGGCGGTAGCATTTAAGTATCCACCGGAAGAAAAGCAAACGAGGCTGCTTCGCATCGAAATCAACGTCGGCAGAACCGGCGCACTTACGCCTACCGCTGTTTTTGAGCCGATTATCCTTGCGGGAACAACCGTAAGCAGGGCGGTTTTGCACAACGAGGGCTTCATAAAAGATAAGGATATCCGCATTGGCGATATCATTCTCGTCCGTAAGGCGGGAGAGATCATTCCAGAGGTTCTGAGCGTTATAGAGCATGCGCAAAACAGTGTGCCGTTTGAGATGCCGACACATTGTCCGTCCTGCAAAGAGGCGGTTTACCGAGAGCCGGACGAGGCCGTTTTACGTTGCACCAATCCCGAGTGCCCCGCTACACTGCTAAAAAACCTTGTGCATTTTGTCTCTCGCGATGCCATGGATATCGAGGGACTCGGACCTGCTGTGATTGAATCGCTCACAAGCAACGGGCTGATTCACTCGGCGGCGGATTTGTACAGCCTGACTTACGACCAAGCGATCGGTCTTGAGCGGATGGGCGAGCGATCCGTTTCGAACCTGCTCGCTTCCATTGAAAAATCCAAAGGCAACGATCTTTCGCGCCTCGTTTTTGCGATGGGCATCCGCGGCATCGGTCAAAAGGCTGCTCAGCTTTTGGCGAAGCGGTTTGGAACAATGGACGCGTTAATGAACGCTCAACTTGACGATATTTCGGCTATTGAGGGCATGGGCGATGTTATGGCAAACAGCGTCACCGAGTTCTTTTCCCACAGCGGGACGCATGATTTGATTGCACGGCTCAAAGCCGCGGGTGTAAATATGACATCCACCCTTGCGCCACAGGGAGATAAGGCAAAGGGATTGACCTTTGTACTGACCGGGACGTTGCCCAACCTTTCTCGCACCGACGCAACCAAGCTTATTGAGGCGCAGGGCGGAAAGGTCTCCTCCAGTGTGTCCAAAAAGACAAGCTATGTCGTTGCGGGCGAGGCTACGGGCAGTAAGCTCGATAAGGCAAACGAACTGGGGGTAGCGTTGTTAACCGAGCAGCAGCTGCTTACGCTGCTGGGAAACTAAACGATAAAACAGATATCTTAGAAACGACAGATTTAGTAAGAATACTCAGAAAGGCAAGGTAATAAAATGAACATCGACATCAAAAAGGTGGCCAAGCTTTCACGCCTGACCATCAGCGAAGAGGATATTCCACGGTTCCAAGCGGATATGCAGAACATTGTGAATATGGTGGACCGTCTGCCCGATGTGACCGATATGACGCTTACCCTTGACCCCACTAACCCCATGCCTTTGCGCGAGGACAAGGTGATAGCGACAACCACGCGCAAAGAGATATTGCAAAATGCGCCCAAGATGGAAGCAGGCTGCTTTGTAGTACCCAAGGTTGTAGAGGAGTAAGCGGTTTTGACAATACATTTACATCGGGAAAGGCATGGTAGTAGAATATGAATCTGTATGAACTGACGGCCACACAGCTTTCACATAAACTGAAAAGTGGAGAATGCTCTGCGGTAGAAGCGACCCAGTCGGTATACTCGCGCATAGATGAGGTGGAGGACCGCGTTGACGCGTTCCTCACCCTAACAAAGGATGCGGCACTGCAAAAGGCGCGTGAAGTGGACGATAAACGCGCAAGAGGAGAGACCCTTTCACCCCTTGCAGGCGTTCCTATCGCGATTAAGGACAACATCTGCACCAAGAATGTGCGCACCACATGCGCGTCTAAAATTCTCGACAATTTTATACCGCCCTATAACGCAACCGTTATCGAGCGCCTGAATGTGCTTGACGCAGTGATGATTGGAAAGCTCAACCTGGATGAATTTGCGATGGGCTCCTCCTGCGAAAACTCCTACTACAAAAAGACCAAGAACCCCCATGACCTAGCGCGTATCCCGGGCGGTTCTTCGGGTGGAAGCGCCGCATCTGTCGCGGCGGGGGAGGCCTTTTTGTCGCTAGGCTCCGACACGGGCGGCTCCATTCGCATGCCCGCAAGCTACTGCGGCATCGTCGGACTCAAACCAACCTATGGAAGTGTCTCCCGTTACGGGCTTGTGGCATTTGCATCGTCTCTGGATCAGATTGGTCCGTTCGGCAGAAGTGTTGCGGATGTGGCATTGATGTACAGCGCAATCTGCGGTCACGACGCAAGAGACGCCACTACCGCAGTTTTACAATACCCCGATTTTTCGGGTGTATCAATGGCAAACCCCAAAGGTCTTGTCATCGGAATCCCCGCCGAGTATTTTTCGGACGGTGTGGAGGACGAGGTCAAGGAAAAGGTGACTGCCGCCGTGAAGCTTCTCGAGCAGGCAGGGGCGACAGTAAAACCAATTTCGCTACCGAGTACCGATAACGCGCTATCTGCTTATTACATCATCTCCTCCGCGGAGGCGTCCTCGAATCTGGCTCGATTTGACGGCGTAAAATACGGCTATCGCGCAGAGCACTTTGACGGACTGATTGACATGTACGAAAAAACCCGCAGCGAGGGCTTTGGCGACGAGGTGAAACGCCGTATTATGCTCGGCACCTTTGTGCTCAGCTCGGGCTACTACGACGCCTATTATAAGAAGGCAAAGCTGTTTCAAAAGAAGATTACTCGGGAGTTTGAGGACGCGTTTACCACCTGCGATGTGATTATTACCCCGACGGCACCCGACACCGCCTTCCGTTTGGGCGAAAAATCCAGCGACCCGGTAAAGATGTATGCGTCGGATATCTGTACCGTTACGGTGAATATTGCGGGGCTACCCGCAATCTCTGTGCCCTGCGGAAAAGACAGCAAGGGGCTGCCCGTTGGCATGCAGATTATCGGACCGAGGTTTTCGGAACAGGTTTTATTCGAGGTTGCGTCACTTGTTGAAGAGATGCACGGCGGCGCGGCAACCGTTGTTTGTGCCGCAAAATAAGGAAAGGGGACGAAGATGATGCCACAAAACGAGTATGAGATTGTGGTTGGGCTTGAGATGCACGCGGAGCTCAACACAAAATCCAAGATATACTGTTCCTGCAAAAACGAGTTTGGCGGCGAGGTAAACGCAAACGTCTGCCCAATCTGCTCCGGCATGCCGGGCACGCTGCCCACACTAAACGAACGGGTCGTGGAATCCGCGGTAAAGATGGGGCATGCCCTAAACTGTACCATCAACAACGTGTGTAAGCAGGATAGAAAAAGCTACTATTACCCCGACCTGCCTAAGGCGTATCAAATCTCTCAGTACGACATTCCGTTGTGCGAGAACGGGTATCTGGATGTTCTGGTAGACGGCAAGGAAAAACGTATCGGTGTCACCCGTATCCACATCGAGGAGGATGCCGGCAAGCTGCTGCACGATGACAGCTTTTCGGGATCTCTGGTTGATTTTAACCGCTGCGGCGTACCCCTGATTGAGATTGTGTCAGAACCCGATATGCGCAGCTCTGCGGAGGCAAAGGCGTATCTGGATACCATGCGCTCCATACTGCAATACCTCGATATCTCCGACTGCAAGATGCAGGAAGGTTCGATTCGGTGTGACGTCAACGTGTCGGTGATGAAGAAGGGTTCGGATTCGTTCGGCACCCGTGTGGAGACAAAAAACGTCAATGGCTTTAGCAACACGGTAAGCGCGATTGAATACGAGGCAAAACGTCAGATAGAAGTACTCGAGAACGGCGGGACAATCCAGCAGGAGACCCGCCGATGGGATGCCGCAAACAACAAGAACGTTCTGCTCCGCAGCAAAGAGGACGCGATGGATTACCGATACTTTCCTGAGCCCGACCTTGGTACCATTGTAGTGCCGGATGAGGTTGTGAAAAGCTTAAAGGATAGCCTGCCGGAGCTGCCAAACAAAAAGCGGATTCGGTACATCAAGGACTATGAACTGCCCGAGTTTGAGGCGGGCTTGTTGGTGGAGAATATTGAAAAGGCGCGCTTTTTCGAGGATTGTGTCGCCCTTAACAGGTGCAAGCCGAAAAACGTTCTGAACTGGCTGCTTGGCGATATCAGCAGGATTCTGGGTGTGAGAGGCTGCGAGATTTCGGATACCGCACTCACACCGAACAATCTGGTTCATATGATCACGCTGATTGAGAGCGGCGCGATCTCCAACACCGCAGGAAAGACGGTGCTTGAGGAGCTGGTAGAGCGAGACGTCTGCCCGGATTTAATTGTAAAAGATAAGGGTCTGGCGCAGATTAGCGACAACTCGGCACTCGAGCAGATTGTAAACGAGGTGCTTGCCGCAAACGAAAAATCGGTTGCGGATTACAAGACCGGCAAAACCAACGCGCTCGGTTTTTTGGTTGGTCAATGCATGAAGGCATCCAAGGGTCAGGGCAACCCCGCTATTTTGCGCGACATGATGTTGTCGGCAATCGAACAGTCCTAATTTTGCGACAGGCAAACACTTATTTGCTTAGAAGTAATTATTGGTCACAGGACAGAATATACTATATTCAGGAGTGTGACTGCTATGACCGAAACAGACCGCGCACAGTACCGCGAGCGAACACCGCGGGCCAATCAGGACAAACAGGCAAAAGCACCAAGCTACACAAAGATTATAACCTTACAATTGTTTTTGTGTGTGCTGATTTTGCTTGCCGTTCTTATGTTCAAGCAGTTTGGCGGACCGGCCTTTGAAGTGCTTAAACAGTCCTACGGCCAGATTGTCAGCCATAGTGCCACCGGCAAGCTGCTTAACGACAACTACAAGGCCATTGAAGACGCGGTGCAGCAAACCTTTTCATTCCTAAATGGCAACGCAGAGGAAAAAGCAGGCATACAAGATGAAATGCCTGCTTTTTCTATGGTTGAATCGTCTTATAACATAATGGCATTGTCATCGCGACGCATGAAGGCGCCTGATGGGGCTACGTTTTCGCCCGTTACCTTATTGGGCAGCCTGCTTTACCCGGTGGACGGGGGGGCGATTTCATGCAATTTTGGCTATCGCACGCACCCCGTAACGGGCAAACGCGACTTTCATACAGGTATTGATATCGCGGCGCCGCGCGGCACGCGCATTATGGCGGCGGTAAGTGGAACGGTGCATGACATCAGCTACAGCGAGATCTATGGCAATACGATTGTGCTTGACCATGGCGCACGCTTTTACACCGTCTACTGCCATTGCGACAGCATTATTGCCACCATCGGCGCTCGGATAAAAAGCGGGGAAACGATAGCATTGGTTGGAGATACCGGGCTTACCACCGGACCACATCTGCATTTTGAGATCCGCAAGGACGGGCTGTGCGCCGATCCGATGTGGATATTTGACAGGGATGGGCTAAATGTGCTTTAATCTTTGCGGGATTAAAATAGAGATTAAGTTCTTGTTTATCGCGGTAATGGTGCTGCTGATGCTGCTTGATACCTCGGGCGTGATGCTGTGCGGATTTTTGTCGTCAGCCGTACATGAGCTTGCACACCTGTCGGCACTGCTGGCGTTAAAGGGCGAGGTCACTGTCGTCAGCTTTGAGGCGTTTGGCATCCGCATTACGCGCGTAGACGCATTGCTGTTTTGGGAAGAGCTTGTAGTGCTGTTAGCGGGTCCAATGGCAAACCTGCTGTTGTTCTTGCTGTGCGTTTCGTCTGGTTTACAGAGCGTGTCGCTTATCAGCGCCGTAAACCTGTGGATTGGCATATTCAACCTTTTGCCCGTAGGGGCGCTTGACGGCGGACGGGTGGCAAGCCTGATACTGGCAAAAACATTAGGGGAACAAAAGGGTGGGCGCGCGGCTATTGTACTCTCGTTACTTATTATTATTCCGCTATTTGTTTTTGGTCTTATCTTATTTCTGCGTCCCACTCACAATTTTTCGCTGCTGATTGTATGCGTTTTTCTAACATTGAGTTTATTGATGGGGCACAGGGCAAAAAACACAAAGGTTATGCTATAATATAAAAAGCAAAACGTCTTATCATAATGCAGTTGAATCAGCTTATTCATTTTACCAACTTTTACGGTGTGTCTCGGTAAGGGCATAGAAAGGCAAAGGTCTTGTTATGAGTAATTTAAAGGACAAGCTAGACGCGGTACTGCCGCTGGTGGAACGCCCCGCGCGGTATATCGGCGGGGAGCTTGGCAGTGTTGTAAAGGACGCAAACGAGGTAAAACTTCGGTTTGCTTTCTGTTTTCCGGATACCTATGAGATTGGGATGTCCCACCTTGGGATGAAGATCCTGTACTCGCTGCTCAACAGCCGCGAGGAGTACTGGTGCGAGCGTGTTTTTGCGCCTTGGGTTGATATGCGCGACCGCATGATGGAAAACGATATCCCCCTGTATGGACTGGAAAGCCTTGACCCGATTTCGGGGTTTGATATCGTGGGTTTTTCCCTGCAATATGAGCTGAGCTATACCAACGTGCTGTATATGCTCTCGCTGGCGGGCATTCCGCTTCGTGCGTCGGAGCGCAAGGGGCTTTGGCCGCTTGTTGTCGCCGGAGGTCCCTGCACCTGCAATCCCGAGCCGATGAGCGACTTTATTGACCTGTTTATGCTGGGCGAAGGCGAGGAGCATATCCTTGCGCTGTGTGACCTGTACCTTGAAGCGAAGGACAAAGGGCTTAGCAAAACGGAGTTTTTGCGTCGTGCGGCGCACATCGATGGGGTGTATGTACCAAGCCTGTACGACGTCACATACCATGATGACGGCACGATTTCGGGGGTAACGGCACTCGACGGCGCACCGCAGACGGTACGCAAGGCGATTATCCGCGATCTGGATTCGGTTTATTACCCCGACACCTTTGTCGTACCCTTTACAAGCATCGTTCACGACCGTGCACAGCTCGAGGTGATGCGCGGCTGCCTGCGCGGCTGCCGTTTTTGTCAGGCTGGCTTTATCTATCGTCCCCTAAGGGAAAAGACCAGTGAGACCCTCAACGCCAACGCACGCGATCTGTGTGCAACCACAGGCTATGAGGAGATTTCGCTTTCCTCACTCAGTACAAGCGACTATTCTCAAATAGAAGGGCTTCTCGGGCAGATGATTGAGTGGACGAGCGAGCAGAAGATAAACCTATCGCTACCCAGCCTGCGCATCGATAACTTTCCGCAGGAGCTGATGGAACAGATTAAGCAGGTGCGAAAAAGCGGGCTGACCTTTGCGCCGGAGGCGGGCACCCAGCGCCTGCGCGACGTCATTAACAAGAACATCACCGAGCAGGAGATTCTTAACACCTGCAGGCAGTCGTTCGAGGGCGGTTACACCGGTGTAAAGCTTTACTTCATGCTGGGGCTTCCCACCGAAACGGATGAAGATGTGAAGGGTATTATCGAGCTGGCTCAGAAGATTGTTGACCTGTATTACTCCTTACCGACCAGACAGAAGGGCAAGGGGGTTAATGTGAGTGTAAGCGTCGCAACCTTTGTTCCTAAGCCGTTTACCCCGTTTGAGTTTGAACCGCAGGATACCCGCGAGCAGATTGAGTACAAGCAGTCCCTGCTGAGAAAGACGCTTACCAGCCGAAAGATATCGTTAAGCTACCATAGCGTCAACACCAGTATACTTGAAGCGGTGTTTGCGCGTGGCGATCGCAGACTGGGCAGCGTAATTGAAGCGGCATTTTTAAAGGGATGCTATTTTGACGGGTGGGACGAGCTGTTTCGCTTTACGGACTGGATGCGCATTCTAAAGGAACAGGGGATTGACCCCGCCTTTTACGCAAACCGCCGCCGCGACTATAACGAGATTATGCCGTGGGATCACCTTGACTATTATATCTCCAAGGAGTTTTTGGTTCGGGAGCATAAGCACGCACTCGACAGCCTAACCACGCCGCATTGCAGGCAGCTTTGCTCGGTATGCGGCGCTGCCGCAGCAAAGGGGGGTGTATGCCTTGAAAAACGTTAGAGTATGGTTCTCAAAACAAGGCAGGGCGGTATACATCTCACATCTTGACATGATGCGTTGTATGCAGCGGGCGTTAAAGCGCGCCGGTATTCCGGTATGGTATACCCAGGGCTTTAATCCGCACATCTACCTGACGTTTGCTTTGCCGCTTTCACTTGGCTATGCCAGCGACTGCGAAACAATGGATATTCGTTTAGACGAGGACATGCCGTTTGATGAGATTGCGTCTCGGCTTAACAATGCGCTGCCCCCTGACATCCGTGTTTTACGTGCCGCCGAGCCGGTGAATAAGCCGGAGGCAATCATCTATGCCGACTACTTGGTTGCTATCCGTGCCCAGGACGCATCATTAATGGCGGATAAATGGAACCGGTTTGTCGCACAGCCAGTTATTGCTTCAGACAAAAAAACCAAAAAAGGGTATAAAGAGGTTAACCTCAAAGACTATATTATCAGTGCTCCCGCAACCGTTGAGGAGTCGACTGTTACAATCACCATGAGACTGCTTGCGGGTATCAATGAGAACCTGAACCCGTCGCTTGTCATCGAGGCGTTTCGTAAGGTTTGCCGCAACGAGACGTTTCATGCATCTATTCGCCGATCCGCCATTTACGACAAACAATTGTCTGTGTTTGAGTAGCACTTTTCAGTCTGACCAATCCCAATTAAACTAACAAGGAGTTAAACTATGCAGCGGATAGAGATTAAGCAGCTGTTTCAAAATGTAACCCAGTTTGATAACCAAGAAACCACCGTTTGCGGGTGGATTAAGACCATGCGCGTATCTAAGACATTATGCTTTATAGAGGTTAACGACGGCTCCTGCTTTATTAACCTTCAGATTATCATGGATGAGGACAAGGTTGCGGGCTACCGCGAGCTGACCAAGCTTAACGTGGGTTCCGCCATCCGCGTTACGGGAAACGTAGTGCTCACCCCACAAGCCAAGCAGCCGCTTGAGATCCACGCAAGAGAGGTTGCGGTGGAAGGCGCGTCCACTCCCGATTATCCGTTGCAGAAAAAGCGCCATTCCCCCGAGTTTTTGCGTACCATCCAGCATCTGCGCCCGCGCACCAATACATTTGGCGCGGCGTTTCGAGTGCGCTCTGAGGCATCCTATGCCATTCACCGCTTCTTTCATGATAACGGGTTTGTGTATGCACATACCCCAATCGTTACGGGCAGCGACTGCGAAGGCGCGGGTGAGATGTTCCGCGTTACCACTCTGGATGAGCAGAATCCGCCGAAGGACGAGCAGGGCGGTGTCGATTTTTCACAGGACTTCTTTGGACGTCAGACAGGGCTTACCGTTTCGGGACAGTTGGAAGCAGAGTGTATGGCGCTTGCCTTTGGCAAGGTTTATACCTTTGGGCCGACCTTCCGCGCCGAGAACTCCAACACCCCCCGTCATGCGGCGGAATTTTGGATGATTGAGCCGGAGATTGCGTTTGCAGACCTCGCAGACGATATGCTCTTGGCGGAGCAGATGGTGAAATCGGTTATCCGCCATGTGCTAAAGGCTTGTCCCGAGGAGATGCAGTTCTTTAACGACTTCTACGACAAAGACAAGGCGTTGATTGCTCGGCTTACCCAGCTTGTAAACAGCGAGTTTGCGCACGTCAGCTATACCGACGCGGTTGCAATCCTGGAGAAGAACAACGCGCAGTTTGAGTACCCCGTATCGTGGGGAAGTGACCTGCAGACCGAGCATGAGCGTTACCTGACCGAAAAGGTGTTTGAGAAGCCGGTTTTTGTTACCGATTACCCCAAAGAGATTAAGGCGTTCTATATGCGACAAAACGATGACGGCAAAACCGTTGCAGCCATGGATATGCTGGTACCGGGTGTGGGCGAGCTTATCGGCGGCAGCCAACGCGAGGAGCGCTACGACCTATTAGTCAGCCGCATGCAAGAGCTTGGGATTAACATCGAGGATTACGGTTGGTATCTTGACCTGCGCAGATTTGGCGGCACCAAGCACGCGGGTTTTGGGCTTGGTTTTGAGCGTCTTTTGATGTACCTTACCGGCATTTCGAATATTCGCGATGTCATTCCGTTCCCCAGAACAGCAGGACTGTGTGAATTTTAACAGAGTTACGGTTTTTGGAATATAATAGACCATATTCATTTATGCAGGATGAAAAAATAAAACTTGCATAATTGTCGAAGCTATATTATAATTATCACGATAAAATGTTGTCACACAAATAGTCATTGTATACAGGGGATAGAAAGATGAATATGCTTCACCAGCTACCAAAACAACAGTTAATCCAGCTTGAACAGCAGTGGTCAACCGAGTATAATACGCTTCTGGCGGCGGGTTTGCGTCTTGACATGTCACGCGGCAAGCCTTCTTCTGCGCAGCTTAACCTTTCAAACGGGCTGCTTGATTGCCTTTCGGGCAAAGACATTTTGAATTCTGAGGATGGCGCGGACTGCAGAAACTACGGCGGTATCGACGGCATTCCAGAAGCAAAACGCCTGTTTTCGGAACTGCTCGACGTGCCTGCAGAGTACATCATTGTCGGCGGAAACTCCAGCCTAAACATGATGTATGACACCATTGCCCGCGCCCTGCTACACGGCGTTTATGGTTCGAGTAAACCATGGGGAAAACTAGACAGCGTCAAGTTTCTTTGTCCGTCCCCCGGCTACGACCGTCACTTTGCCATCTGTGAGCAGTTTGGCATTGAGATGGTTACAGTGCCCATGAAGGATGACGGACCGGACATGAATGAGGTGGAACGCCTGGTATCCGCCGACGCATCCATCAAGGGAATCTGGTGTGTGCCTAAGTATTCAAACCCCGACGGCATTACCTATTCGGACGAGGTGGTTGCTCGTTTTGCGCGACTAAAGCCTGCAGCCGAAGACTTTAGAATATTTTGGGATAACGCATATATCGTTCACGACCTTGAGGGCAGCGATACGCTCAAAAATATCTTTACAGAGTGCAAAGCGGCGGGAACAGAGGATATGGTTTTTGAGTTTGCTTCCACCTCTAAGGTTACGTTCCCCGGTGCGGGCGTAGCGGTTATGGCGACATCAAAAAATAATGCTCAGTTTATCAAAAAGCTGCTTACCATTCAAACCATCGGTCCCGATAAGTTAAACCAGCTGCGTCATGCGCGTTACTTCAAAAACATAGACGGCATCAAAGCCCATATGAAAAAGCAGGCAGAGGTGCTGATTCCGAAGTTTACCCTTGTAATTGACCGGTTAACCGAGGAGCTTTCTCCTCTTGGAATCGCAAGGTTCCACAAGCCGAATGGCGGATACTTTATTTCGGTGAATGTACCGGATGGCTGTGCCAAAGACGTTGTGCGCCTTTGCGCGGAGGCGGGCGTGGTACTTACTCCCGCAGGGGCTACATACCCTTACGGAAAGGATCCGTCCGATAACAACATTCGCATTGCACCAACCTTTCCGCCAATCGGCGAGTTGAAAACCGCAATGGATTTGTTTTGTCTGTGCGTAAAGCTTGTTTCTGTCAGAAAACTACTGACCCAAACTGCTTAAGCCCTGTATTTGTGCGCCGAGCGGTCGGACAGTCCTGAACTGTCCGACCGCTTTTTGCCGGCGCATGGGTGAATGGGTTTTTGTTTATTGAGCAGATATTATTATATTTCTTAGCACAATAGGTTGAAATAGTGGTATAATGAATTGGTGTTTCACATTGCGGAATAGGACAACCCGCACTTGATTATTTTCGGAGGTGTTTTTGTTTGCACAACTCGTATGAAAGTCCCTTTTGCACACGGTATGCAAGCGAAGAAATGCAGTATCTGTTTTCTGCAGATAAGAAGTTTAAGACATGGCGCAGACTATGGATAGCGCTTGCCAAGGCGGAAAAGGCATTGGGGTTGCAGATAACGGACGAGCAGATTGCCGAGCTTGAGTCAAACGCCCACAACATCAATTACGCGGAGGCAAACGAGCGCGAAAAGCTGGTTCGCCATGACGTAATGGCGCATGTTTACGCCTATGGGCTGCAGTGCCCTAAAGCGAAAGGCATCATTCACCTTGGCGCGACCTCCTGCTATGTGGGTGACAACACCGACGTTGTCATTATGCGCGAGGCACTTTGCGTCGTAAGAAGAAAGCTGCTTAACGTCATTGCACTGCTGCACGACTTTTCACTCAAATACAAGGATCTACCCGCGCTTGCTTACACCCATCTGCAGCCCGCGCAGCTTACTACGGTAGGCAAACGAGCGACGTTGTGGATGAACGAACTGCTTTATGATTTTAACGAGCTTGAGTACCGCATATCGTCGCTTGAGCTGCTCGGTTCAAAAGGTACCACCGGCACGCAGGCAAGCTTTGTGGAACTGTTTGACGGAGATCATGATAAAATCAAAAAGCTTGAGCGGCTGATTGCCGATGAGATGGGTTTTGAGCGCGTTGTGCCGGTTTCGGGGCAAACCTATTCCCGAAAGGTTGACGCTCAGGTGCTCGCAACGCTCAGCGGCATTGCGCAATCCGCATCAAAGTTTTCAAACGACCTTCGAATCCTGCAGAACTTTAAGGAGATGGAGGAACCGTTTGAGAAGAACCAAATTGGCTCGTCCGCCATGCCGTATAAGCGCAACCCCATGCGCAGTGAGCGCATTACCTCGCTTGCCCGATATGTGATGACGAACAGCCTTAATCCGGCGTTTACTGCCGCTACGCAGTGGTTTGAGCGTACGCTCGACGATTCTGCCAACAAACGCATCAGCGTCGCAGAAGCCTTTTTAGGAACCGATGCAATCCTAAACATCCTGCTTAATGTGTGTGACGGGCTTGTGGTTTACCCAAAGGTTATTGCACAGCGCGTGGCAAACGAGCTGCCTTTTATGGCAACCGAAAACATTATGATGCAGGCGGTAAAGAAGGGCGGAGACCGTCAGGCACTGCACGAGAGGCTTAGGGAGCATTCGCTTGCGGCGGCACGCGTTGTGAAGGAAGAGGGCGGCGCGAACGATTTGGTCTGCCGTATCGAACAGGACGAGGCGTTTTGTCTGACCAACGAGGAACTGACTGCTCTGCTGTGCGCCGAAAACTTTACCGGAAGGGCTCCAGAACAAGTAGAGGAGTTTTCCAAAGAATACATCCTTCCGCTGCTTTGTGCAAACCGTGAATTTATAGGGGAAAAAGTAGAACTGGGTGTATAGTTTTGTTGACTTTTCCATGTGAAAACAATATAATAATCGTTGTGATTGCCATTTTCCAAAAGGGCAGATTTTTATTGTTCATGTCTGTACAAGCGTTCTGCGCTCAAAAAAGCACAAAACAGCATACAGAGAATGCAATAGAGGGAACGGCAAACTTTAACTAGGAGGATTTGGCTATGAGAAAAGGCTCAAAAGCAACATTTTTTGTTGTATTTGCGCTGATACTATTCCTGGCTGGGACGTCGTTTTTTGGCTTTAGCACCAAGTTCGGCGACGTAACCAAGGTTTACATCAAGGGTGCGGACGACATCCGTTGGGGTATTGACATCCGCGGCGGTGTGGACGTAACCTTTACGCCGCCCGAAGGCTTTGACGCAACCGACACACAGATGCTTGCGGCAGAATCGGTCATTAAGCAAAGACTTGTTACCCAAAACATAACCGACTATGAGGTATATACCGACACTGCGAAGGATCGCATCATCGTGCGTTTTCCGTGGAAGGATGACGCAGCAAGCAACAACCCAGAGGAGGCTATCAGCGAGCTAGGCGAGACCGCACTGCTGACCTTCCGCGAAGAGGCCAATGTAGATGCGGCGGGTATGCCCACCGGTGTAACGCTGGAAAAGGTTGTACTTGAGGGCAAGGATGTTAAAAGCGCCACGGCGGTCATTAACTCCGAGACCTCTAACCCCGAGATTGCACTCGAGCTCACCTCTGAGGGTGCTGCGAAGTTTGGTGAAGCAACCACTAGGATGATTGGCAAACAGATATCAATCTGGATGGATAACACCATGATTTCTCAGCCGGTGGTGCAATCCGCAATCACCGACGGCAATGCGGTTATTTCCGGCGGTTCGGTGCCGTTTTCTGCGGCCGAGGCAACCGAGCTTGCCAACAAGATTAACGGCGGCGCGCTGCCGTTTAAGCTGGTAACAGAAAACTACAGCTCGATCTCTCCAACACTCGGTTTAAACGCAAAGAATTCTATGGTTTTAGCTGGCTTAATCGGATTCATTCTTATCTGCGTATTCATGATTATTTACTACAGACTACCGGGTATTGTCGCCAGCATCGCGCTTCTGGGACAGGTAGCTGGCTTCATCATTTCGGTATCGGGTTACTTTGAGTCTATCCCCAGCTTCACGCTCACGCTGCCGGGTATTGCGGGTATCATCCTGAGCCTTGGCATGGGCGTTGATGCGAACGTAATCACATCCGAACGCATTAAAGAGGAGATTCGAACCGGCAAGACGATAGAAGGGTCGATTGATCTTGGTTACGAGCGCGGCTTTTCGGCAATCTTTGACGGAAACATCACCGTTGTTATTGTAGCGGTTATCCTGATGGGTTCGTTTGGACCGCCGACCAGCATTTGGGCTAAGATTCTTACCCCCATCTTCTTTATGTTTGGTCCCTCTACCACGGGTGCCATCTACTCGTTCGGCTATACACTGTTGATGGGTGTTATCTTTAACTTCATCATGGGTGTCACTGCCTCCCGTTTGATGCTCCGTTCTCTTTCTAAGTTTAAGGGGCTTCGTAAGCCTTGGCTGTATGGGGGTGTAAAGTGATGTTTGATTTTATTGGAAAAAAGAAGATATTCTTCATCCTTTCATCCACCCTTATTCTATTAACAATCCTTGCATCATTGTTTATGGGTGTTGAACTGGATATCCAGTTTAAGGGCGGTTCCATAGTATCCTATCGCTATACCGGTGAACTGAACCTGGAGGACGTTGCTTCCACCATTGAGAGCACGCTCGGCCAGCAGGTTAGTGTTCAGAGAAACGAAGGCGAAACGCAGATGCTGCTTGTAACACTTGCAGACGACAACAGCCTGTCGATTGACAGCCAATCTGCGATGACCGAAGCGTTGACAACCGCTTACCCGGACAATGGGATTGGGCTTGAGTCTTCCTCCAACGTAAACCCTGTCATGGGTAAAGAGTTTTTCTTAAAGTGCCTTGTTGCCGTTGCCGCAGCATCGTTGCTCATCGTTCTATTCATTGGATTTCGCTTCCGCAAGATCGGCGGTTTTTCCGCCGGTACCATGGGCGTAGTTGCACTATTGCACGATGTATTGATTGTTTTTGCAACCTTTATGTTGTTCCGTATGCCGATTAACGATAACTTTATAGCAGTAGTGCTTACCATCCTCGGCTTTTCCATCAACGATACCATCGTAATCTACGACCGTATTCGTGAGAACGAGAAGCTGTACGCAGGCAAAAAGGATATCGGCGAGATTGTTAATATGAGCATCAATCAGTCCCTGACACGCTCGATTATCACAAGCTTGTGCGGTGTTATTGTTATGATTGTTGTTTGTGTGGTTGCACTGATTAACAATGTAACGAGTATTCTGAGCTTTGCCATCCCGATGATCTTCGGTATGATCTCCGGCTCGTACTCCACCATCTGTATTGCAGGACCTCTGTGGGTGGTTTGGAAGAACTACCGTGCGAAGAAAGCCGGCAGCAATCCCGCCAAAAAGGGTAAGCCCGGAAAATCCGGCGGCGTGGGCAAGATAAAGATTTAAGTTTTTTTGAAATACTATTCAGGACGGACTCACTTCGGTGGGTCCGTTTTTTTGCGTTGGTGCAGGCATTGAGTAAGGTTGAATCTCTGCAGCTTTGTCCCGTTTTTGGTTCTAAACAAAGCGGACAAACAATATACTGAATTGAGTTTTACTCAGAAAGAGGATTGTAAGAAATGGGACTAGCCGAACAGGCACAGCGTCTGGATGATGCCGCAAATGTACTGCCGCATGAATTAAAACTGCTGGTATGCAGCCTGCCACAGCAGACTAAGTCTAATATTCGAGAAATTCGGCTTCGCTGTGCACGACCATTTGCGGTCAACCTCTCAAATCAAGATGTGTTTCTAACACGAACAGGGCAACTTATCGCCACAGAGTCACAGGATGTGGTTTGTATCACTCCGAGCGAGATTGACGAGTGCTTTAAAAGACTATGCGATTACTCGGTTTACAGCCATCAAAACGAGATGATAAGCGGGTTTATCACGGTAAAAAACGGTCATCGGGCGGGTTTGTGTGGCAGTGCGGTGGTTGAAAATGGCAAAGTCAACGGGGTGCGTGGCATTAGCTCAATCAACCTTCGCGTTGCGCGACAGATATTCGGCGTCGCCGATGCCATTATGAATCAGGTGTTGTGCAACCAAATGGGTGGTGTTCTGATTTGCGGGGTTCCAGGCAGCGGGAAAACAACCCTTGTGCGTGATGTGGTCAGGCAGTTATCGTTGCGCGGTTTAAGGGTGTCGGTTGTAGATGAGCGCGGCGAGATTGCAGCTGTGTATTGCGGACAGGCGGGCAACGATCTGGGACCCCGCTGTGATGTTCTGGACGGCTACCCGAAAGGAGAAGGAATTCTCATTGCCGTGCGCTGTCTTGCACCCGATGTTGTGGTTTGTGATGAGATTGGCGGCGAGCAGGAGGCCGAGGCCTTGTTAACGGGCATTAACTGCGGCGTTTCGGTCATTGCCACTGTGCATGCCGCTGACAAGGATGAGCTATTGCGAAAAAAACAGGTCATGCGGTTAATTACAGCGGGCGCGTTTCGGCACATTGTGTTTTTGCACGATGCCCAAAGCCCGTGTTCCATCAGAGAGGTCGTGAGGGCAGATGAGCTTTATCCTAAAGGCAGGGGGATTGGTGTGCATTGTGGCAACCTGTACAGCGGTAGGGCTTATGTTGCGTCGTCGATTGATAGACCGCGCGGATTGTCTGGAGCGTCTGGTTGCGATGCTTGATTATCTGTCGGCACAGATTAGCTATGTGCGTATGCCGATTGGGGAGATTGTCGTGCAGATGGCGGCGCAAAGCCGGTTTGCTCGTCTGACCTTTCTGGGTGAATGCAAGCAGCGGATGAATCAAGGCGCGTCGTTTCCGCAGGCATGGAAGTCGAGTGTTGTGCAGGAGCGCAGCCTAATGAGCAAAGAAGACTTTGAGCGTTTGATATCGCTGGGGGATGTGCTTGGAACCACCGATGCACTTGAACAGCAAAAGACCATCGAAATGTATACCCGCCTATTTGAGAAGAGCTATGAGTCGGCTAGAGGCGAATGCACCTCTTATGCAAGGATGTATCTGACCATTGGTGTGCTGGCGGGGGTCGGGTTTGCGATCTTGATGTTGTAATAACCTTACGTCAAGTCGCATAGCCATAGTGTATGACAGTAAAAAGCTCAAAATTATAAAACTGGCGGAACGGAGTATGCGGGTATGGAAGTAGATTTAATCTTTAAGATTGCGGCAATCGGCATCATCGTTGCGGTGCTCAATCAGGTGTTAATTCGCTCGGGGCGTGAAGAACAAGCCATGATGACGACGCTAGCCGGGCTAATTGTTGTGCTGATGATGATAATCTACGAAATCAGCAACCTGTTTGAGACTGTAAAAAGCGTATTTGGTTTATAGCAATGGATATCTTGACTGTTGCGGGAGTAGCTATTGTCGCTACGGCTATCTCGGTTTTGATTAAACAGTACAAGCCCGAATATTCACTTGCGGTGAATTTAGGTGCCGGTATCGTTATTCTGCTATTTGTAATTCTTGCAAGTGCGCCGATTTTAGCCGAGATTCAGGAGCTTGTAGCGGAGACCGGGATTAACAATGAGTACCTAGTCATTCTGCTTAAAGCGCTTGGGATATGCTTTGTTACGCAGTTTGCGGCGGATGTCTGTCGCGACTCGGGTGCTGTCTCTATTGCTACAAAGGTAGAAACGGCGGGAAAAATTGCCGTGCTTCTTTGTGCTCTTCCATTGTTTGAGCGGATTTTGAATATTGCAAGGTCGCTTATCAACGCTTCCTAGGCTTAGTTATTGTGATATTTACATAAAGGGATGTTAAGAATTGATGAGAATCAAACTGATTATAGCCGTATTCTTTATCATACTGTTCTCGGTTACGGTGTATGCCGAAGATAATGACATACCTGATGCCGTGCAGGAAGGTATGTTCGAAGAACAGCTTGAAGCAAGCGGTGCGGACGAGCTGTGGTGGATGCTCTCAGACGATACCAAGACATACCTTGATTCCATTGGTATTGACGATATTTCGGCGGGCAGCATCCTGTCGCTGCAGCCTGGGGAGTTCTTTGGTCTTGTTGGCGCAATGGTGAAGGATACTGTTTCCAAACCGCAGGTCATCTTTCTTGCGGTGCTTGGTATTATTCTTCTTTGCTCGTTGATTGACGGGTTCAAAGAGGGCTTTTTGCAAAAATCGCTTGGGAATGTGTTTAACACCGTAGCGGTGCTTTGTATCGTCGGTTCCGTCATTGTGCCGGTTATGAACTGCATTCAAAAGGCTTCATCCGCAATCTACGACTGCAGTAATTTTATGCTGTCCTTTGTGCCTGTTCTTTCAGGAATTATGGCGGTTTCCGGTCAGCCGGGTACGGCGACTGCCTACAACCTGCTTTTATTTGGCGCGGCAGAGGTAACGGCGCAGATTGCCACCGCCACGGTTGTGCCTTTGCTTGGCATCTATCTGGCGTTTTGTATTGTCGCGGCAATCTCTCCGCAGGTTAATCTTTCCGGCGCGGCGCAGATGATAAAGAGCGTTGCGTCATGGGTGCTTGGTTTTATTATAACCGTATTTGTCGCATTGCTCAGCGTTCAAACCTTGGTAAGCTCAGGCATAGACAACGTTGCAGTGCGCGCGGGCAAGTTTCTAATCGGCTCGTTTATTCCCGTGGTTGGGGGCGCGCTGGCCGACGCGATGACCTCGGTTAGCGGCTGCCTGCTCTTGCTCAAAAGCGTTGTCGGAGTATTCGGCATCCTAGCCGCAGCAATGATCTTTTTGCCGGTTTTGCTTGAGGCACTCGTATGGATGTTGACACTGAAGGTATCGGCGGCTGTCAGCGAGATTTTTGAGCTCAAGCAGGTGAGCGAGGTGCTTAAAAGCTGCGCCACCGCAATAACACTGCTTGTAACCGTTATCCTTTGCTTTGCGGTACTTATGATTGTTTCCACCACCATTGTTTTAACCATCAGTTCGATCGGCTCGTAAACATATGCGACAAAAGGGGTAGCAATATGGCGGATATAAAGGTGTGGGCGGTTTCGTTGTGTATGGCGGCAATTGCGGGGGCAATCATTCACATGCTTGCCCCCAACACAAGCCTGGAGAAATTGATGCGGCTTGTGATAGGTGTTTTCTTTCTAAGCTGTATCATTTCGCCCGTACTTACAAAGCTGCCGGATCTTAAGCTGACAGTGAGCACAAAGGCAGAGCAAAACCTTGCCGAGGTGCAGGAGGGTTTGTTGTCTGCAGTTGACGATCAGATGCAAAACACAATGGAGACCGAGGTGGGTTTGCTGCTTGATAAAAAAGGGATTACTCCCGAAAATATTTCATTTGGGTATAATACTGTGGACAAAAACCGCATATCTATTAGTCAGATAGATGTTGTGCTTTCGCCCGATTATGCCGTGCGAGAGACAGAAATCAGGGAATACATAAGTGATAAGACGGGTATCGCTACCGTTTTGACGTTTTCCGGTGCGTCTTAACAAGTGCCCGTGGAGGATGATATGCAGGAGAAAGGCAACGGTATTATAAACCTTCGGCAATGGCTTAGCGGGCTGACCAAAGGCGACAAAAAGATCCGCATCATTGTTACTATTGGCATCTTGGGAATTGCGTTAATATTGCTTTCGGAACTGTTTACCCCCAAAACCAAACCCAACAACGAGGTTGGCATCGCTAATAGCTCCTTGTCTGCCAGTAATGAGAGGCTGGAACAACAGGTATATGCTCTGGTAACCTCAATCGATGGGGTAGGGCAGGCTAAGGTAATGGTTACGCTGGATACCAGCGTGGAATATGTGTATGCAAAAGAACAAAAAACCGATACCGATGTGACCAGAGACATCTCGGAAGACGGAAACGCAAAAACATCGCAGAAGGATAAAACCGAGGAAAACTACATCTTTGTAGATGGTTCGGATGGTAAGCAGGCGCTGCTTGCTACCGAAAGAGCACCTCGGGTTAAAGGAGTTGTTGTGGTATGCGAGGGCGGTGATGATAAGCTAGTTCAATCACGCATTATAGACGCGGTTACTACCGCATTTGACATCGGAGCAAATCGTGTTTGCGTCACTAGAATGGCAATTGAAAACTCATAATCTGATGGGAGGAGCATACTTATGGTGTTTGGCAAAAGGCAGATACTGCTTGCGACCTTGGTGGTGGCGCTCGGTATTGCGATATACTTAAACTGGCAGTTCTCGCAAACCGGCAAGGATCTGACCCTCGCGGAGGATGCGGATGCATCCAAGAATTACGGCGAAGCGCAGTTTGTCGGAACCGATGACGAGACCGAAGCCGATGCGATTGACGTGACTGGCATTACAGACATGACCGATGCAATCGTAACCAACAACGCCGGAGAGGACTATTTTATCGAGGCGCGCCTAAACAAAAAACAGAGCCGCGATGAGGCGGTGGAAACCCTGCAAAATATTCTGAAGGATTCCGCAATTACCGAAGAGGAAAAGGATAACGCAATCACGACGGCGGCAAGTATATCCACGGCCATTGATGCCGAGAACAACATCGAAACCCTGATTAAGGCAAAAGGCTTCACGGACTGCATCGCATTCATCGACAGCGACAAGGCAAGCATCGTGATAAAAACCGACGGATTGCTCAGCACCGAGGTTGCGCAGATAAAGGATATTCTTCTTGCAGAAATCGATATCCCAGCTGAAAATATCACGATAATTCCGGTAAAGTAGTTGTGTCTTCATCATTTTGTGGTATAATACCATTAAAGGAAATGGTATTATACCACTTTTATTTTTTGCTTACTTTTTTACGGCAAGGGTAACAAACCCTACCAGTGCCATTATCTTTTGTCGGTAAATCCGGCGGAAACGGAGGCAGATATGAAGGAAAATACGATAAAGGACACCGTGGGTAGCCTAAAGATTTCTGAGGAAGTTCTCTCTAAGATCTCTTGCACCGCAGCGCGCGAGATAAATGGAGTTGCTGAGATGGCCGCTATGCCCACCACCTTTAAAGGGCTCGTTTCTAAACCTGTGGTTCCCAAACCGGTTCGAATTACTGTTAGGGATGATGTGGCGGTCATTGATGTATATGTTAACCTCTCTTCGGGAGCTAAAATCCAAGAGGTTGCGCAACAAATTCAGTCCAATGTTAAGGCATCTGTGCAGAGTATGACAGGCATTGCCGTCAGCAAGGTGAATGTGCACATCGTATCCATTTTGTTCGAAGATTCGGGCAAGGACCAATAAACCGACTTTAGAAAGCCCTCCACAGGCGGAGGGCTTCTTTTGCATTATACGCTGTGTAGGTGTTGCACTTTACACGCTTATTCTGAAAGGATGCACCCAATATGACGCGCAGAGAAGCAAGAGAGCAGGCGTTCATCCTGCTGTTTGAAAAATCATTTCGCAACGAAACGATTAATGAACTGATAGACCTTGCCAATGAGTGTAGGGTAATTGTAATTAACGAGCCCGATTTAAAACGAGAGAACTGGGAGATGCACCTTGACCCGTTTGCGGAGCAAACCGCGCTTAAGGTAGAGGAGCATCTCGAAGAGATTGATGCACACATTGAGCGTTTATCACGCAAATGGAAGATGAACCGCATCTCTAGGGTGTCAATTTCTGTTTTGCGTCTCGCACTTTACGAGATGCTTTATGAGCCGGATATTCCGGTGGGGGTATCGATTAACGAGGCGGTAGACATTACTAAGAAGTACGCCGGTGAAGAGGATTATTCGTTTGTTAACGGGTTGCTCGGTACTGCCGCAAAGGAACTGGACGCACCGCTTGCGCCGCAAGAGGTCAACGAGACGGCTAATCAACCCGAATCGGTAGAGGCGCCCGTCGAGCCGGAGCAGGAGTAAAGCCGATATGTCCGTTTTTCTTGGGGTCGATACCAGCAACTATACAACCTCCGCGGCGCTATACGACAACGCAACCGGAACAGTCATTAGCGAAAAGCAGCTTCTTCCGGTACATTTAGGGGAATTGGGGCTTCGGCAGAGCGACGCGGTGTTTCACCATGTTCGTCAACTGCCGATTGTTTTACAGCGGCTGTTTGCAGGGCAGAAGCAGTCGCCCTGTGCGGTTGGCTTTTCCGCTCGCCCCCGTGACGAGGATGGCTCGTATATGCCGTGTTTTTTAGTCGGAGAATGCTCGGCTAAGGCGGTGGCGACCTCCGCTCATATTCCGGCTTATGCGTTTTCTCATCAGGCGGGGCATATCGCTGCGGCACTTTATTCGGTGGGACGGCTCGACCTGTTAGGCTCGCCGTTTATCGCCTTTCACGTTTCGGGCGGAACAACCGAATGCCTGCTGGTTACCCCCAATCAAGCATCCATCATAGACATCGTGTGCATTGCCCACAGCCTTGACCTAAAGGCTGGACAGGTTATCGACCGTGTGGGTGGCATGCTGGGGCTTTCGTTTCCTGCCGGAATGGAGCTTGACGAATTGTCGCGCCAAAGTACCCGTACATTCTCTGTCAAACCGATGCTAAAGGGGATGGATTGCTGTCTTTCGGGTGTGGAGAATCAATGTGCACGTATGCTGGCTGAGGGCATGCCGCCCTGTGATATTGCCCGCTACTGCATTGAATATATTATGGCGACGCTTTCCTGCATGACTGATAAGGCGCTGCAGGCATATGGCAAATTACCTTTGGTCTACGCAGGCGGTGTAATGTCAAACCTGATTATTCGCCAAACTTTTTCACGGCGTTTTGATGGGTTGTTTGCAAGCCCTGCGTTATCAAGCGACAATGCGGTAGGCACGGCGATTCTATGCTGTATCAGTCACACCGGCGGACTAAGCGGAGGTTAAGATGAACTATTCGAGAACGCTCACCGTCACGCAGGTATCGACCTATATTAAGTCGCTGCTTGAAGGGGATAAGCACCTGACGCGCGTGATGGTCCGCGGTGAGATATCTAATTATAAACATCACACCGCTTCGGGACATTTTTATTTTACGCTTAAGGATGATAAGTCACTGCTGCGTGCGGTGATGTTCAAGGCACATGCCTCATTCATTCGCTTTACGCCGCAGGACGGCATGGCGGTGGTGGCAGGCGGTGCAATATCGGTATATGAACGGGATGGGCAGTATCAGTTGTACTGCACCGACCTTCTGCCCGAAGGAATCGGCGCGCTCGCGCTGGCGTTTGAACAACGCAAGGCCGAGATGGCAAAACTGGGACTGTTTGACGCCCAGAACAAGAAACCGTTACCGCCGTTCCCGCAAACGATTGCCGTTATCACCTCTCAGACCGGTGCCGCCATCGAGGACATCCGCAATGTGATTGCCCGTCGTTATCCTGCCGTGGAGCTGCTGTTGTGCACCGTTCCTGTTCAGGGGGAGGATGCACCCGCTCAGATTACCGAGGCAATTAACCGGGTAAACAAGCTCAATGCGGCGGACGTCATCCTTCTCGCTCGCGGCGGCGGAAGTTACGAGGATTTGTTCTGCTTTAATGACGAGCGTATCGCCTATGCGATTTATAAAAGCACTATCCCCGTCATCAGTGCGGTTGGTCACGAAACCGATTATACAATTGCAGATTTTGTGGCAGACCTTCGCGCACCCACTCCGTCTGCCGGGGCAGAGCTTGCTGTTCCCGATCGATACGCCGTACTGACTACACTGACTGCACTGCAAGAGCAGCTGCGCAAAGCAGCGCAAAGCAAATTGACCTTGACCCGTTTTCGTGTTGCCAAGGTAGAGGAAGCACTGAAAGCGAACAGCCCAAAGGGATTATTGCTTGACCATCATGCCCGGCTTGCCTTACTGCAAACTAGATTAAGCACTGCGGCGGCCAATAAGACAGTTTCATACAGGCAAAGGCTAAGTGGCTATATCGAACTGCTTGATTCACTAAGCCCACTGCGGGTATTGCAGCGCGGATATGCCGTTGTACTAAAAGGCAGCCATGTAATAAAAAACACAGAGGATGTGTTGACCGGCGACAGACTTACCATCCGTGTGCAAGACGGCTTTATCGAAGCAGATGTTGTGCAATCGCAGCATACGGAGTCTAAAGCAATCAAACGAAAGGGTTGACCTGCATGGGAAAAAAAGAACAGCAAAAACCGCTTGATGCCTCCCTAAAGGAGATAGAGGATATTGTTCGTAAGCTGGAAAGCGGCGAGACTGACCTTGAAACCTCGTTAAAGCTATATGAGCAGGGCATAATACTCATAGCGCAGTGTCAGCAGAGCTTAACGCAGGCAGAGCTGAGGATTAAGGAGCTTTCACCCGACAACGAAAGTATTGCGGACAGTTAACGGTATGGCATCACGGTTAACCGGAAAGGCGGGCACATGAGTAGCATTGACGTAATAGAGCAGCGAGAGCAATATTATCTACAGCTTATTAACACGGCGCTGGACCGATATCTATCCGACCGGGGACTGATGCAGCAGGATGTAGTTGACGCGATGCGTTACAGCTTACTCTCTGGCGGCAAACGGATTCGCGGCATCCTTTTGCTTGAGTTCTGCCGGATGTGTGGTGGCAATACCGACGATGCTCTGCCGTTTGCATGCGCGGTTGAGATGCTGCACGCCTACTCGTTGATTCATGACGACCTGCCCTGTATGGACGATGATGATATGCGAAGGGGACAGCCCTCCTGCCATATACAATACGGTGAGGCGACGGCTCTTTTGGCGGGCGATGCGCTGTTAACCTACTCGTTTGAGATCATACTGGCAAAGCCCGATACTGTGCCGGCAGAGTTCGCGTTGCGTGCGGCCTCCATCCTGGCTCGAGCGGCGGGCTATCGCGGGATGGTGGGCGGTCAGGTGATTGACCTTGCCGTTGAAGGACAAAAGACCGACGAGCAAACGCTTTCGCTGATTCATTCCATGAAAACAGCCGCACTCATTCGCGCCGCTTGTGCGATGGGCTGCGTGATTGCGGGAGCAGACGAAGACAAGGTGCAGGCTGCAGACAGTTTTTCGGAAAAAATCGGCTTGTCGTTTCAGATTGTAGATGATATACTTGATATCATTGGAACCAGCGAAGAACTGGGCAAGAACGTGGGCAGCGACATACAAAACAGCAAAACTACGTTTGCAACCCTCTACGGCGTAAAGCGGGCGACAGAAATGGCCCGCGAACTATCCGATGAGGCAAAGCAGTATCTTTCCTGCTTTGAGTATTCAGACGACTTTATCTATCGTTTTACCGATAAACTGACAGACAGAAGACGGTAACGACCGATTTCTTCCCAAACAGTAAACGTCAATTACCATCAACAAAATGACCATGAAACAGTGATTGGGCGATGTATTTTGTTTTTGATGTTTACTCTGAAAACGACGAAATGGGGATCGCCATGGAAAGCTTACAGCAGTTAACGCGCAACTATATTCTAACCTGCGCAGTTCTTTCGTGGATTATTGCGCAGATTATTAAAACAATA
>JAEZQD010000079.1 GCA_023413185.1 Bacillota bacterium | reverse complement strand
TGTTTATACTGGGAACCGAACGCCATGAGTCCCGCCGCATCGACAACCAGCTGCGCGGTCGCGCCGGTCGTCAGGGCGACCCCGGCGAAAGCCAGTTCTTCATCTCGCTTGAGGACGACCTCATGCGCCTGTTCGGCGGCGAGCGCATCCAGTCGCTGATGAACACGCTGGGTGTCGAGGAGGATATGCCGCTTGAAACGCGCATGCTGTCCAACTCCATCGAATCGGCACAGCGCAAGGTGGAAGGACGCAACTTCTCGATACGTAAAAACGTGCTTCGGTTTGACGATGTTATGAACCGCCAGCGCGAGATCATCTACGGTCAGCGCGCCAAGGTTCTTGACGGCGAGGATCTCGGCGAATACATTCAAAAAATGATAGACGACAGCATCTCTGCTGTCGTGGATACCTACCTGACGGACGGCGACGTACACGACGACTGGAACCTTGAGGGTCTGCGCGACTATTACATGGGCTGGCTTACCACAAAAGACAGCCTGCGGTTTACTACCGAGGAGCTTAGCCAGGCACAAAAGGACGATATTAAACAGGCGATGCGCGAGAAGGCGCACGAGGTTTACGCGGCACGCGAGAAGGAGTTTGGCTCCGAGCTGATGCGCGAGATTGAGCGCGTTATTCTGCTTAAAAACGTGGACGTGCAGTGGATGGACCACATCGACGCGATGGAGGAATTAAAGCGCGGCATTAACCTGCGCGCATACGGTCAGCACGACCCCGTGGTGGAATACCGTCTTGAGGGCTTTGAGATGTTTGATGCGATGATTAGCTCGATTCGCGAAAACACGGTGCGTGCGCTGTTCTTCGTCCGCCCAAGGACACAGGAGGAGCCAAAGCGCGAGCAGGTGGCAGACGTATCCCACGCGTCCTACGGCGGCGGCGATGGCTCAGAGAAAAAGCAACCGGTGCGCAACAAGGGTGACAAGGTCGGGCGCAACGACGCCTGCCCCTGCGGCAGCGGCAAAAAGTATAAAAAGTGCTGCGGGTTAAGTGAGCAATAACCGAGACTCCAATATCAATAAACAAGGCGGAAGGGACTGAAATCCCCTCCGCCTTTTATTATTCGGTTAAAAACGCTTAGGTTGACGATGCGGCTTCGCTTTGCGGCTGCTCATCCTGCGAGGATGCTTGCGGCTCGTTTGATGCCGCACCCAGTACAAGGTCGGGGTGTATCTCCTTTGCCAGACGTTCCAGCTCATCCGCAAGGCGCGGGCTTTGGCGCTCAAAGATTACGCTGTTTACCGCATAGGCGCGTTCCTTTTTCACCGCACCCAAGGAACCCAGACGCTTATTGCCCGCAAGGCTTTCCAGCTCAATATCGCTTGCGCACAGCAGGATATAGGGCTTTGCCGCAGTCAGCTTTTCGTGGGGGAACTGCCAGTTGGCACCGTCCGAAGCGGCATTTGCAAGCCCCAGCACCTCGAGCAGCTTGCCCTCGTAGGTATCGGGCGTGGCGACAATCGAGTAGGTGTCGACGATGTACGCGCCGGTGTATTCGGGCGCATCCTCCATCGCGGCAACGGTACGCTCAATGGCACTTTTAAGGTTTTCCATACGCTGTGCAAACTCCGTCTTGTACCGTTCACCCTTATCCACACCCTCTACGGTACCCTCCATCAGCTTGAATATCTTGGCATACAGCTCGCCGGTTGATGCGAGGTCGTAGGCGCGTGACAGGGTGGCAATGGGCGCGCCCGTCTGCTGCAGCTTGGTCAGTGCCTCGTTGGTGGGCGGAGCCTGCATCACAATCAGGTCGGGTTCCAGCGCCGAAACCGCCTCGGTGTCAAGCATTAAAACCGTACCCACGCTGGGCAGTGCCGATACCGAGCCTGGGTAATCGCAGTAGTCGGTGCGACCCACCAATCTGTCCTCGTAGCCGAGCTCGCAGATTATCTCGGTCAGCGCGGGAGAAAGCGATACGATGCGCATTGGCATCGCCTCAATATAAACCCCGTCAAAGTCCAGTGGAAAGTTGATATCCACCGGTTCTTCGGGTACAACCGAAGACTGCCCCTGCTGTGGCTGCCCCGCCGTGCAGGAGACAAGGAGCTGCAGGGTTAAAACAAGTGCCATAAAGGCGAATAACCGTTTGAATCGATTCATGTGTTTTGCCTTCCCGTCTTTGCAAACAGCGCAACAGACAAATAGTACTCTTTTATTGCTTTTATTGTACCGCTTTGGCATGCGAGTTGTCAAACCGTGTCGATTAAACCACGGCGCCCTTTTTGGTCTTGCGCCGCGTGAGCTTTGCCGTAAACAGCTTATCGGACGAGAACAGGCGCACCGCCAAAAACAGCGACAGTGCCAAAAACGCAAGCTGATACACAATGCCGAACATCACAAGGGTATAGTCGCCGAACACCAGCGCCGCCGTTGCGACAAACGTATGGGTAAACGGTATCAGATACAGCGGGATGCGCGCCATGGCAGGCAGCGCGGTAATATCGGCAAACAGCGAGATGAGGTAAGGAATCATCACACAGAACATAATGGGGGTAATCGCCGTCTGTACGCCCTTAATATCCTCGGCAAGCGCGCCGAGCATGGTAGAGATGGCAAGTGCTATCAGGATGGTGGTAAACAGCTCCACCCCGATAATCACAAACTGCATGGGCGAAAGCGTAAGCCCCAGTGTGTTCATAGCAGTGGAAACATCGGTAACGCCGATGTCCTGCATGGCGCCATTCCCGGCTGCCATGCCGTTCATACCCCCGCTGAGCGCACCCATGTAGCTGGAAAATCCAAGCAAAAACACCACCGACATAAGCAGCGAGCCGATACCCGCCGCCGTCATCTTGGAAAACAGCACCGCAAGGCGCGATACGGGGGTGGAAAGCAGTGTCTCGAGCGTTTTGTCGCCCTTTTCATTGGCGATGGCGGTCGCGGTCATCTGAGACGCCATAATCACAATCATAAAGATGATCATCGGCACAAAGATGGTTTGTGACATTGCAATGGACTGCACCACACTTGAGGACACCTGCGCGGATTGATCGTTGACGTGGGTGTATTCCTGCAAGGTAACGGGCTCGTCATACAGCGCCCCATCCACAACGCCCGATTTTGCAAGCAGGTCGTCCTTTATCAGCCCTTCTATCTCCTGCGCCGCGCTTTGGGTGTGCGAGCCCATCATGGTGGACAGTACTGCAAACGAAGTAAGGCGCGTATGAAGGGTGATGACCGGTGCCGTGCCGCTTTGCAAGGCACGCTCAAACCCCAGTTCGATAATGAGGATGCTGTTGTGTCCGTCTTGCAGGGCTGTTGTGATGGGGTTTACGCCAAAGGTCGGCATTTGGTTAATCTGATACCCGCTCTGCTCCAAACGGGCCAGGATATCGCGGGACGACGCGGTGTTGTCAAGGTCGGCAACCACAACGGCATTGCTGCCTTGCGCCGCCTCCTGTGTCGCGCTGCCGATAAACTGCCCCAGCAGCGAGAACACCACCAAAACAATAATCATCGGCAGAAGCGTTTGCACGGTAATCATATCGCGCAGCTCTTTTTTTAGCAGAATCCAAAAACGGCTCATGCGTTGGTCACCGCCCTTTCAAACACCTCTTCGAGGTTTTGCGCGCCGTACTTTTGCTTAAGCTCATCGGGCTGCCCGCATTCGAGCAACACACCGTCGTTGATGATACCTACACGGGTTGAAATAAACTCAATCTCTAGCATGTTATGCGACGAAACCAAAAAGGACATGCCGCCTGCCGCCAGGTCTTTAATCATGCGGCGAATCTCCAGTGCGTTGATGATATCCAGCCCGCTCGTGGGCTCGTCGAGCACGGCAAGCTTGGGTCGGCTCATCACCGCGCGCGAGAGCAGCAGCTTGCGTATCATACCGCGGCTGTAGGTGGATATCTTGTCCGTAAGGCGGTCACCCAGCCCGCAGATCTCACCAGCTCGACGCACCATCTCCTCCTTTTGCTGCCTGTTTGCGGCAAATAACGACGCCATAAAATCGAGGTAACGTGCGCCCGTCATATTCTTATAAGCCCCCGCCTCGTCGGGCAGGTAGGTAATGGAGCTGCGCACCGCTGCGGGATTTTTCACAACACTTACCCCATCCACCAGCGCGTCCCCCGAGGTGGGGGTCAGCAGGGTTGCCACCACGCGGATGGTAGAGGTTTTGCCCGCGCCGTTTGGTCCGATCAGGGCAAATATCTCCCCCTTTTCCACCGAAAAGCTGACGTTCTTTACCGCTTGCTTCTTACCGTAGTTCTTGCATAGGTTGTCTACTACCAAGGTTGCCTGCATTATAATCCTTCCTTCCTGCAAACGCGGACTGTCGCGGCTAAAAATTAACATTATTATGCTTGACTGCTTGTTGTTTCGGTTATACTATAGGTTGTAGCTAGCTATTCATCCGTCCACACAGAAGCGTTGTATGAAAGGCAGGCATCGTCTTGTGTTGCATCAACATAAGCTTGCTTGCCAAATTGAGTATATTATATCACAATTCGTCGCACGGTTTAATGAAAAACTTGTAAATTATATGTGCTTGTCTTTTTGCTAACGCACGCCAGCAAACTGATATAACAATCATCACGCCGCGAAAGGATGAAAAACCATGCCTACACAAACGCTGATAGAGATTAAGGATGTATACAAAATCTACAACCCCGGCGAAAACGAGGTGCGCGCGCTCGACGGCGTTAACCTCACCATCAACACGGGGGAGTTTGTCGCAATTATCGGGCAGTCCGGTTCGGGCAAAAGCACCCTGATGAACATGCTGGGCTGTCTGGACGTACCGTCTTCGGGCGAGTATTACCTTGCGGGCGAGGATGTATCCAAAATGACGGACGATGAGCTTTCGGACATACGCAACGAACAAATAGGCTTTATCTTTCAGGGCTTTAACCTGATTCAGAGCCTGGATGCGATGGAAAACGTTGAGCTTCCGCTCATCTACCGCGGTCTTGGCAGAGAGGAACGCCACAAAATCTCGAAGGAGTCGCTGGGCAGGGTGGGGCTTCTCAACCGAACGCACCACAAGCCCACGCAGATGTCGGGCGGTCAGCAGCAGCGCGTCGCCATTGCGCGTGCGATTGCGGCGCGCCCTCCCATTATCCTTGCGGATGAGCCCACCGGCAACCTCGACTCAAAATCGGGCAGCGATGTCATACGCATCCTGCACGAGCTGCACGCCGAGGGGCGCACCATCATACTCATTACCCACGACAACCTCATCGCCAAAACCGCAGAACGCATTGTGCGCATCGCGGACGGTAAAATAAGCGAAGACAGCAAAAACCCCGCCTATACCCCCCTTGAAGAACTAGTGTAAACCCGCGTATGGTTTTACTGCGTCGTGTTTTCTTTGCTTTATTCTACGTCAACGGCATTAGGATGCGCACGAGCGTGGTGCTCATAACAAACCCCACCATATCACCGACGAGCGCACAGGGTACGGTGTAGCGAGTCTTGCTGATACCCGCCGCGCTGTAATAGACCGCCACCGTGTAAAAGGTGGTCTCGGTCGAACCCATCATCACGCTTGCCACCCGCCCCGCTAAGCTGTCGGGACCGTTGTTTTTCAGTATATCTTCGACAATCACCAGCGCGCCGCTGCCCGAGATGGGGCGCAGCAGGGTGAGCGGTACTACCTCCTTCGGCATTTGCAGTAAGGACGAGATTGGCTCTGCGGCGTTGGTCAGGATATCGAGCGCACCCGAGGCACGGAACATTCCTATCGCCGTCATAATGGCGATTAGCGCGGGTAGGATGTTGATGGTGGTCTGAACACCCTCCTTTGCCCCTGTTACAAACTCGCCGAATACGTCCACCCCTCGGTAGATGCCTACACAGAAGATTGCCGCAAGGGTTACCGGAATGACCAGGCTTGTTATACTCATGATACGGACCGAACCTTTCTGTTGTTGGTATCCCGCCGGGATGGGGACGATGTCTTTGTCCTGCCGGACCGGGTAATCGTTCCGATGAGCATGGTTACCCCCACCGCGCACACCACCGACGCAATGGATGCCAGCCACACACAGAGCAGAATATCCATCGGGTTGCTTGCGCCGTACTCAAGCCGAAGCGTTGCCACCGTGGTGGGAATAAGTGTAATGGATGCGGTGTTGAGCACGACAAACAGAATCATCTGGTGGGCGGGGGTCTCTTTTGCCTTAAGCTCGCTTGAAAGCTCCTTCATTGCAAGAATGCCCAGTGGCGTCGCCGCGTTGCCAAGCCCCAGCAGGTTTGCGGTGATGTTCATGGAGATTGCCTGCATCGCCTTGCCGTTTGGGTCTACCCCGTAAAACAAACGCTTGGTAATGGGGCTAAGCAGGCTGCAGAACGCCTTGGTAATACCTGACTTTTCCGCAACACGCATCACCCCGCTCCACAGGCACATGCCACCGAGCAGCGTAATCGAAAGCTGTACGGCGTCTATACCCCCGCGAATGGCGGCGGACGAAACGCCATCCATCCTACCGTTTAATGCGCCAATGGCAATACTGATTAACAGTATTGCGGTAATTACCCATGTCATCATATCCGTCGCGCTCCTTCTTTGCGTCGTGCGCTGTTAGGTTTTAGTCTATCTACTTTTATTTGGGTAGATCCATTACAAGTATATGCCAATTTTCATTACACTTTCGTAATCGAATAGAAATGTACACAATCACAATATATAAAATGCTTTCCTTTTGTAAATACTAATTTATAGAAAACCGCAATTTCCCTTTAACCCGCTAAATTGTATATGAAGTCGTATTATGGTGGTTTTTATCGCAATCTTTGCGATTTTTCTCTTTTGTCTATAAACTTTCACGGATTGCTCTAATTCACAATTATTTCACAATTATTTTTAAATTTTTGCTTTCTAGTATTTGACATTTCACGCGGTTTGTAGTATATTATATACGTTGATAGCATTCTTACAACAAAATTGCAACAAAAAGAGAAATTTGGAGGTACACACATTGAAATCAACAGGTATCGTAAGGAAAGTTGACGAACTGGGTCGCATCGTTTTACCAATCGAGCTCCGCCGTACCCTGAACATCAACGAAAAGGACTCTCTCGAAATCTATGTAGAAGGCAATCAGGTTATTCTTAAAAAGTATGAACCCTCCTGTATCTTCTGCGGCGACGCCAGCAATGTTACAGTTTATGGCGGCAAAAATATTTGCGCAAGCTGCCTAAAAGAACTTGCGAACTACGGCAGCAAGTAAGCAAAATCATTACATGGCATAAAGAGCACGGAGGCATTTTGCAAATGTCCCCGTGCTCTTTTCTATAACTTGCTGCCTTAAAGCTACAATACTATTCTTCGATACAAATGTATAGTCAATAAACTTGAAAACAGTCCCTGTTTTCAAGCGGCAGGTACTTCCCACCGCACGCCTGATGGCGTGTTTATTGACTATAGACTCCACAAACCGCCCACATTTGTGGGCGCCGCACGGTTTTTCGTGCGGTTCAAAACGGTTTCGTTTTGAAGTTTGCTGAGTATAGTTGAAAAACCGAGTCAAAACCCATATACTTCAGCGTCCGGCTTAATCTTTATCCAGTCTTTCATTGCATAATACTATAAGGGGGAAACGGTTGTGTCTAACAAGAGGTCAAGCAATATGGGCGGCAGGATTCTTTTGTTTGTTATTGGTTTCCTGTTTATACTTTGGGGAGCATGGCTTTTTGCGCTGGGCGTTGCAGGCAACCGCGCAGATGCAACCGTTACCTCGGTTCGCAGGCAGGGCGGTGATCTCACTAACCCCCGCGCGGGCAGCTACGTGTACCAGATCGGCTACCGCTTTCAAACGAGCGATGGAAAAGCCATTGAGGCGAGCACGCAGAGGATATCAGGTGCAGCTTCTGGTCCTTCTATGACGCAGGTGCGGTATTTTACCTTCTTCCCCTATCTCAGCGCGCGGGAAGAAGACACCGGGTTGAAGCTGGGTCCGTTTATTTTTATTGCCGTGGGCGGCTTGTTGCTTTTTGTTTCGCTTGGCAAGAAACGTGGCAGAAAGAACGCGATACGCAAAGCGCAATAGCTAGAAGGCTTTTTGCAACCACACACTACCGCTTGTGTTGCATTCTCCTACTAAGGTTGCCCAAAAGGCATAACTGTGGTAGACTATAATTATAATAGGAAAGCGGGTCACTTTTTTGCCCGCAGAAGGGATGTGTGCGTTGCTTGAACCTTTTAATGGAAAAATTGAAAGAGGTCGTTCTTTCCGTCCTACCAATCACCGTCATTGTACTAATTCTAAACTTCACCCTCACACCCCTTGAGCCATACCAGCTGGTTCGGTTTTTAATTGGGTTAATCCTTGTCATTGTGGGGCTGGCTATCTTCTTAGCAGGTGTTGACATCGGCATTACGCCCATGGGCAACCTGTTGGGCGGCACCCTGTTTCGCACATCCAAGGTGTGGAAGTTGGGTTTGGGCGCATTGTTGCTCGGCTTTTTCATCTCGATAGCTGAGCCTGCACTGGTTTTGATTGCTGAGCAGGTGGACATGGTCAGTTCGGGCGCAATACCCAAATTCGCGCTAATTGTCGTCGTCTCGGTGGGTATTGCTGTTTTTATGGCACTTGGTATGCTGCGCATGGTTTACAATGTTCCGCTTTATAAGCTGCTTGCGGTATGCTATTTTGTTATTCTTGTGTTCTCCTTTTTTGCTACGCCAGAGTTTTTGGCCATCTCCTTTGATGCTTCGGGCGCAACCACCGGGGCACTGGCCGTCCCCTTTATTCTCGCGCTTGCCGTTGGTGTGTCTGTTTTAAAAAAGGACAGCAAGGCGTCGGAAAAGGACAGCTTTGGGCTGGTGGGTATCGCCTCGGTGGGACCGATTCTTTCGGTGATTGTCATGAGCGTTTTTTCTAAGCAGGATGAGATTACCGCCACCTTAGACGTGGACGTTCGGCAATCTACCGAAATTCTGCAACCGTTTATCAATAATATGCCCGGCACTCTAAAGGAAGTTGGGCTTTCCCTAGCGCCGCTTGTCGTTATTTTTATCGTATTTCAGGTAGCGGCCTTTAAGCTGCACCGACGCGCGGCAAGCAGAATTATAAAGGGTCAGCTTTATGCCTTTATCGGGCTTGTGCTTTTTTTGGTGGGTGTAAACGCGGGCTTTATGGATGTAGGGCGGTTAATCGGCGAACAGCTTGCCGCGCTGAATAACCATTCCTTGCTGATTACCGTTGGTTTTGTACTGGGCTTTGTGACCATTTTGGCAGAACCCGCCGTTCACGTGTTAACTAACCAGATTGAGGTGGTAACGGGCGGATCGGTGAAACGTCGGGCGGTTCTTGCGTCGCTTTCCATCGGCGTAGGCGTTGCCATAGCGCTTTCGGTCGTTCGCATCCTTGTGCCGGAGATTATGCTGTGGCACTACCTGCTGCCCGGCTATGTGATTGCCGTGGGGCTAAGCTTTGTGGTTCCCAAGCTGTTTGTGGGTATGTCGTTTGACTCCGGGGGTGTCGCCACCGGACCCATGACCGCCACTTTTATCCTTGCGTTTGCCCAAGGTGCGGCAGAGGCGGTGGAGAGCGCGAACATCTTGGTGGACGGATTTGGGGTTATTGCCATGGTTGCGCTGACCCCCATTATTACCCTGCAGGTGTTGGGGCTGATTCATAAAATAAAATCACGCAGATCAGGAGGCTCTGTTGATGAACTTTAAAGAGAATACAGATCAGATTGAGATGCTGTATGTGATTGTTAACCACGGCGCCGCTCGCAAGATTTTGTCTGCCGCAAAACAGCTTGGCATTTCAAACGGCACCGTGCTTTTGGCTAAGGGAACCGCGCGCAGCCGATTATTGGCTATATTGGAGCTTGGCGACATCCGTAAGGAAGTCGTGTTAATGCTTGCAAAAAAGCCTAAGGCGCAGGATGCATTGCAGCAGCTTACAACCCAATTTCAGTTTACCAAACCAAACCATGGCATTGCGTTTACCATTCCGCTAAACACCATATGCGGCGTTGGGAACGGGGAACAATTCACCTGTGAAAGAAACGAAGGAGAGGAAACAGGCATGCATCAGGCTATATTTGTAATTGTTGATAAAGGCAAAGCGGAATACGCAATTGAAGCGGCTTCGCAAGCCGGCGCGCGGGGCGGTACCGTAATGCATGGACGCGGCTCTGGCGCAGGCGACACCAGTATGCTGTTTTCTGTAGAGGTGGAGCCGGAAAAAGAGATTGCGCTAATCATTGCAGAAAAACAGCTCACCCCACCTATCGTGGATATGGTGGTAAAAAAGCTTGAGCTTGATAAGCCCGGCAACGGCATTGTGTTTGTTCAGGACGTTAGCAGCGCATACGGGCTATACTAAGCCAAAAGCTATCTTGGGCACAGGGGTCGAATGCCCCTGTGCCCATTTCGCTCTTTAATGTATACGAATATTGTGGGTGATTTGTCACAAACCTATTGACAAATCGGTATTAGTGGTGTAAACTAAACATCAGGCAGTTAGCAGTCGCTAACTGCAAGCGGGTTTCTCCTGCCGCCGTGGATTTCGACGAGCTTGCCCCAACACCAGGGGGCGCTTAACGGCACGGCAGCCGGCGGGCATGAAGCGGCAGCGTCAAATATGCTGCACGACGGCAAAGGAATTCGACCGTTCCATGGCAAACCCATTATTATGTTAACTTCTAATACAACAACCATTTCTAGCCGCAGAGATTCATCCTCACAAAAATCGCAGCCGTTTCACCGACGGCTGCGATTTTTGCTTTGTATCTTTAAACCGAGGTTACTCTTTCGGTTGCTCGCTTAGCTTATTTTGCATCAGTAGCAGGTTTGCATTAAGACGCTGGTCGTTTGGCGTGATTGCGACCGCCTGTTTTACGTATGCAAGCGCCCGTTCATACAGCCCGAGATTCCAGCACGCGATGGATGCCAGGTCGTAGGGCGTATGATCCCATGCGCAGCCCACACTGATATAGTTTGGCGACCGTTCGGTTATGGCAAGGGCGTGTTCCGCCATACACAGGCACAGCAGCCAGTCGTTCCAACGATATGCCGCATTTGCAAACTCCACATACGGCTCGCGCATGGTCATGCACTCGGCAATGGCACGGTAAAACCAGCGGCGCGACTCCTGCTTGTTTTTTAGGTAGTCATAGCACCGCGCAATCAGTCGCATTGCGGCGCAGCGCTCCTCTTTCCATGTGGCGGTGGGCAGGGTGAGGTAGCGCTTTTGCACATCAATGCACTCCTGCCATCTTCCCGCAAAAAAATACTCCCTGCCAAGGTAGAAGTTCATGCGGTCGTCCTGCGGGGTTTCCGCCGCTCCCAGCTCCAGCAGGGCAAGATAGCTCGAGCGCGGCTTGCTTTTGTCTGGGTAATGGTTTAACACCATGCCGTCGATAAACACCTCTACCGCGCTGCCACTGCCCACATAGTGCAGGCACTCGTGAACGGGGTATACCCAGCGGTAGTCTTTTTTCGTGTGCACCTTAAAGTACCGAAACTGCACATCGGGCGTGCCGTCCTTACGCAGGCTCCAGTTGTACAGGTATCTGCCCATGGTGGCGTTGTCGTTCCACGCCTGCTCAAGCTTATCTCGCCAGCCCGGCACAAACGCTTCATCCAGATCGGTGCACACGCAGAGGTCAACGTCATCCGGCACGTGGTCTAGCGAGCGGTTGCGCGCTTCGTCAAAACGCCACGGGCTGACAAGCTCGGTGTACACCACCGCCCCGCGGTCTTTGAGCTTTTTGACGGTATCGTCCGTCGAGCCGGTGTCGGTGACCACCACCATATCCGCCTCGCACATTGAATCCATCCACCCATCCACAAACTGCGCTTCGTTTTTGCAGATGGCGTAAACACAAACCTTGTATCGGCTCATTGCCCTAATCCCCCTTCTGCTGCGACCTGGCGCGGATTAGCGCAAGGTTTTTTTGCAGGCGCTTGTCGCTTGGGCTTAAGATGCATGCGGTTTGAACGTACTCACTCGCCTGCCCATACAACCCGATTTGATAGCAGGCAATCGCCCCCAAATCGTACACCGCCGCGCCCCATGCCGCCTCCTCGGTCAGGTAGCTGCCGCTTTTTTGCGTGATGGCAAGTGCCGACGCTACCATCACCGCGCAGAGCGTCCAATCGCCCTGCCGATAGCACAGATTCATCATGTCATAATACGGCTCGCGTACAAAAGGGCACTCGGCAACGGCGCGATACAGCCATTGCTTTGCACGCTCCCGCTCACCCTTTGCCTGGTACGCCGACGCGATGCAGCGCATTGAGGCACACCGTTCTTCCGCCCATTTTGCGGTGGGCAGGCACAGATGGCGTGTTAACTCCGCTATCGCTTTATCGTACTGCGCCTTGTAAAGGTACTCCCTGCCCAGCCAAAACGCCGTGCGGTCATCATTGGGGTTTTCGGCGGCAGAAAGTTCAAGCAGCGGCAGATACTGCCCGCGCGACTTACTTAAGTCGGGGTAATGGTCGAGCACCATATCCACCCACACAACATCCTCCGGCTCCTCCCCACTGTACACCAGCATCTCGTGTACGGGATGAACCCACCGAAAGCCGTGGCGGCGGTGCGCCTTTTCCATTGTAAACTGCCGAATTGGGTTGCCGTTTTGGTCGAGCGAGAAGTTAAACAGGTATCTTGCACGCGTGTGCTGTGGCTGCCACGCATCTTCGAGCTTCTGCCGCCATCCTGCGCGAAACACCTCGTCAAGGTCGTTGCATACGCAGATGTCCACATCCTCGGGGATATGGTCGATAGAGCAGTTGCGAGCCGTGTCAAACCGCCATGGGGTAATCTGTTTGGTATATACCACAGCGCCCCGCGCGCGCAGCCTTTCGACGGTACCATCGGTAGAACCGGTATCGGTCACCACCACGAGGTCCGCCTCACTCACCGCATCCATCCATCGGTCCACAAACTGCTCTTCGTTTTTGCAGATGGCGTAAACGCAGACTTTGTATTTGCCCATTGGCATCGCACTGCCTTTCATCCCTTGTATATTTTGGGCGGCTATTGGAGGTACACTAACACTTTATGCTGTGCCGATATAATGTGATACCGACATAAAACAAGGGGCAGGCTCACACCTACCCCCTGTTAACACTTACTTGTTAAAAGGCAATCATATTCAGATTGCGGTTGATTGCGGCTGAAGATGTCACGTTGGTTGCAGTAGTGATAATCACACGCACATCATAGGTGCTGGTGCCCGTAGCAACTGCAGTATCAACATAGGTGTTTGCGATAGGGTAGCGCTGTGTTCCGGCACTTGAACCTACCCGATCCAAGCCTCGCGTGGCAATCAAAACCCCATCGCGATACAGCCGGAACTCTGCATTAATTACATAGTTTGCCGTTGTAACCGAGTTTAATCCGAACGCATAATCCACCTTGACATCCTGCCCCGCAGTAACTCCAATGGACTGAGACGCCACCGTGACCTCTGTAGCCAACGGAGGAAACACCCCTATCGAACCGTTGTTATCAATGAACGCAATACTTGCTACACCCGAACCCTCCGGACCTGTTGGACCTTCCGGACCTGTCGGACCTTCTGGACCTGTTGGACCTTCCGGACCTGTCGGACCTTCCGGACCTGTTGGACCCTCTGGTCCTGTGGGACCTCCTTCTGGTCCTGTTGGACCTTCTGGACCTGTCGGACCTTCCGGACCTGTTGGACCTTCCGGACCTGTGGGACCCTCCGGACCTGTGGGACCTTCTGCACCTGTGGGACCCTCCGGACCTGTCGGACCCTCCGGTCCTGTGGGACCTTCCGGACCCGTGGGACCTTCTGCACCCTCCGGACCTGTGGGACCCTCCGGACCCGTGGGACCTTCTGCACCCTCCGGACCCGTGGGACCGTCTGGACCCGGGGGACCCTCTGG
>JAEZQD010000051.1 GCA_023413185.1 Bacillota bacterium | reverse complement strand
CCGGGCGCATCGCAAGCGCACAGTATTACTGCGCCGCCCGAATTGCCTGCTCAAGGTCGGCAATGATGTCGTTTACATCCTCAATACCGATAGACAGCCGAACCGTATCGGCAGAAATCTCCACCGCGCGCAGCTGCTCGTCCGAGAGCTGACTGTGGGTAGTGGACGCGGGGTGAATAACCAGCGAGCGGACATCCCCTACGTTTGCCACGTTGCTGATTAACTTTAAGCTATCGATAAATTTCGCTCCCGCTTCCCTGCCGCCCTTAAGCCCGAACGTAAACACCGCGCCCGCACCCTTTGGCATCTGTTTTTTCACAAGGGCATAGTACCTGCTGCTCTGTAGCCCCGGGTAGTTGATAAACGAAACCGCGTCGTGATTTTGCAAGAACTCGGCGACCTTCAGCGCGTTGTCGCAGTGGCGCTGCATACGAAGGGGCAGGGTCTCTATGCCCTGCAGAATCATAAACGCGTTAAACGGCGACAGGCATGCGCCCAAATCGCGCAGCATCAAGACGCGCAGGCGGGTAATAAAGCCCGCATTGCCGCAGTCGCGCGCAAACACCAGCCCGTGGTAGCTGACGTCCGGCTCGTTGTATTGAGGAAAACGCGGGTTGCCTGCAAAGTTAAAGTTGCCGCTGTCCACGACAATGCCCGCCATGGAGGTGCCGTGCCCGCCTAGAAACTTTGTGGCGGAGTGGATAACGATATCCGCGCCCAGCTCAATGGGGCGGCACAGATAGGGCGTGGTGAAGGTCGAGTCGGCAATCAGAGGAATGCCGTGACGGTGCGCCACATCAGCAATCGCCGCAATATCCGCGACGTTTGCGTTGGGGTTGCCGACAATCTCGACAAAGAACGCGCGGGTTTTGTCGGTGATGGCGTTCTCCCATTCCTCAATATTATCGGCGTTAACAAACTTGACGTTGATGCCGATGTTCTTAAGCGTTACGCCAAGCAGGTTAATCGCGCCGCCGTAGATATTCATGGATGATACAATCTCATCCCCCGCGTTTGCGAGGTTTAACATGGTGGCATAGATTGCCGCGTGACCCGAAGCCATACAAAGCGCCGCTATGCCGCCGTCGAGCGTCGCAACCCGGCGTTCAAGAGTGTCGCAGGTGGGGTTCATGATACGGGAATATATGTTGCCGCTTGCCTTGAGCTCGAACAGCTCGCGCGCATGCTGCGCACTTTCGAACTCATATGCGGTTGTTTGATAGATGGGGGCGCACATGGAATGGGTGTCGCCGTCGGGCTGATGCCCCGCGTGGATGGTAAGGGTGTCAAAGCCTAGGTTTGCAAGCTGTTCCTTCATGGTTTGGTTCATGTCCTTTCTCTTTGGTCGATTCGACCTGTTGGTTGTGTAACGGGCTGTTTGCACAGAACAAACGCCTCGCGGTAAACGAAGCGGCTAGTTGGGGCAAGTTGTCCTTTTTATTTTGCGCATTCTCTGTTATAATATAAAGAGCTTGTCAGATTTATTGCCAATACTTATATAATACACACTTACGGAGTGATTGTCTACATGAGAAAACTGAGTGCTGCTGTCTTGTTGACGGTGCTTTTTACCCTGTTTGCACCGCTTTTTACCGTATCTGCGGATTACACCCCGCCCTTTGAGCTGTCTGCTGAGGCGGTTTATGTGGTGAACCTGGATACGGATACCGTTGTGTATCAAAAAAACGCTGACAAGAAGATGTACCCAGCCTCGCTCACCAAGCTGATGACAACCATCCTTGCGTTTGAGAATACCACCGACCTTGATAATACAATGGTACGATGCGGTCCAACCGTATGGGACGAATTTCTAAACATGGGGCTGAGAAGCTCCGATATTTCAAGCGCCGGCATTATTCCGGGCGAGGATCGTTCTATGCGCGACCTGTTGTACTGCATGATGCTGCCATCCGCCAACGAGGCGGCGAGCATCGTCGCGTCACACATCGGCGGGTCACGCTCTGATTTTGTTGCGATGATGAACGAGAAGGCACAGGAGCTAGGCGCTGTCAGCACTCATTATGTAAACCCTCACGGGCTACATGATGAGGACCAGTATACCACGGCGCAGGACATGTACCTGATTGCAAGATATGCGATGCAGATCCCCGGCTTTATGGAGATTGCATCCACCAACTCCTATGCCCTTGTGGCCTCAAACAAGCGGGGGCAGGAATATATCAGCACCACCAACCGCATGCAGGTTCAGGGCTCGGACGTTTACTATCAGTATATCCGCGGCATGAAAACCGGAACCACCAATGAAGCGGGGCGCTGCTTTATCTCGACTGCCACCAAGGACGGCTACACCTACCTGATTGTTTTGCTGGGGGCACCCATCTATGACGAGAACGGGGAACGCTACCCCGAAAACAAGGCATTTGCCGATACCAAGAAACTCTACCAATGGGCGTTTGATTCATTTGAGGTAAAGGAGCTGCTCAACAACGAGCAGCCGATTGCCGAGGTGGAATTGAAGCTGAACTGGGACAAGGATTACCTGCATCTGCGACCCGAAACAAACTTTACGGCTTTGGTACCCAGAGCGGTTGGCGAGGGGGATGTGATACCCCGCTTTAATGTGCCTACCTACGTAAATGCGCCGGTGAACAAGGGCGATGTGCTGGGCACGGTTGAGCTGATGGTAATGGGGGCGCGCGTCGGCAGTGTGAATCTGCTCGCGGAGGAAGGCGCCCAGCGCAGTGAGGTGCTGTACTGGTACGAAATATTAAAGGCCGCAACGAAAACGGTGTGGTTCTACATCGGCATTGGGGTGTTTGTACTTCTGCTGATTGTCATGATTGTCGGCTCGATTATTGCAAGCCGCCGCAGCCGCATGAGCCGTATGCACAGAGGGTACTAATACAAAAGAATAACACAAACGACTTGTTTTTAAGCCGCGAACCCTTGTGGTTCGCGGCTTTATTGTGTGTTTATTGGCATTCTTTTTTGCGAGGCAGCTATACCAAGTCATGTTGTTGTGCACACCGCTCGGCACATCGCACCCCGTGCGACATCACGCAGTTTTTGCCCGAACTCTTTGCCGCATACAGGTTGCTGTCTGCACGTGCTAGCATGGCCTGTATTGTATCTCCCGATTGATAACAGGCAATACCGAAGCTGCAGGTGACCCGAACCTCGTTTAGCTTTAGGTTGTCAATACCGCGGCACAATTTATCCGAGAGCTCCACGCAGTTATAGTGAGAGCAATCGGGGAAGATAATGATAAATTCCTCGCCGCCCCAACGGTACATCGGGCAATCGAAGGCTAACTGCTCTTGCACCATATGCACAATTTCAAGAAGCACCTTATCGCCCATCAGATGACCGTAGGTATCGTTTATTGCCTTAAAGTCATCGATGTCAAACAATACAATCCCAAAGTCATCCCCGCACAAATCCACCTGCTCAATTCGTTGCGAAAGGTCTGCGCTGAGGGTTTCGCGGTTATAAAGCCCTGTCATCGAATCGGTCTTTGACAATATCTCAAGCTGTCTGCCGTTGAGGTAGAGCAGGCGGCGCTGCGCCTCATTCTTGTAGGTGCTAACAGCACGTAACGCAAGCACCAAAATTGAGTAAATCATCCCCGCAATGTATTCGTTGCCGGGGATACCCGGACGAGCAACCGCCATTACCGCAAAGAATGCAACTGATATTACCGTCGCCACTAAAACCTTGTTAATCCAGCGATTGGGCACCATGAAAACAACAAGTACAATGGCAAACAGCCCCATAACCTGCAATAGAAAAATTGGGTGTTCATAGCTCAGACAGATAAGATAAAAGGAAACGGAAGAGCACACAATTGCCAGATTGTACAGATAGTAAAACCTCCCGTAATTCTTGGATACGCTCATCACAAAATACAGACCAAACGCGCATAGACAGATCAGCACGCGGTTTGCCAATATAAACAACAGCGTGGCAGCCGAGCTGTTTACCATATAGTCTGCAATAATAAACAAGAAGAATACAATACCAAGGGCAAACGCCAAGGCGCGCATATAGTGAAATGACTGTATAATCTGCGCACGCGCGTATTCCTGTTCAAGCTTGCGGTCCTCAAACTCATGCAGCACATTCAGTTTTCCGTTGAGTGGGATTCTCATTGATGCGCGCCCCAATCCGATTAGATGTAGAAAGCCGGTTGCCGCCGACCGATGGATAACGGAGTTTGGCTAAAATTATATTTTTTAGGTTGTTCTTTTTATATATTTTACCACACCCCAATCTACATTACAATAAAGCAATCGACAATGGACGCTAATTTTCGAAGATATTTTAGTTCGCTCTATCTCAATAATAACTACGAAACAGATTGCCCCATTATAGCATTACGCAAAACGCACGGGCGAATCGACGATTCGCCCGTGCGTAATAAACTATTGGTTGTTGCGATGAAATAAGGAATTATTCCTTATTCTCCTTCTTCGCTGCAATGTCCATCAGTGCATCGCGGCGGGAGAGATTAACGCGTCCCTGCTGGTCGATCTCGGTAACCTTTACCACGACCTCGTCGCCTACCGACACAACGTCCTCTACCTTCTCCACGCGCTTGGTGTCAAGCTTGGAGATGTGCACAAGACCTTCCTTGCCGGGGGCAATCTCAACAAACGCGCCGAAGTTCATCAGGCGGGTTACCCTGCCCTTGTACAGCGCACCGACCTCGGGATCCATTACAATGGTCTGGATTACGCGGATTGCACGGCGGGCATTTTCGATATCGATGGAGGATACATAGACGTTTCCGTCCTCTTCGACGTCAATCTTAACATCGCACTCGGCGCAGATCTTCTGAATGACCTTGCCGCCCTGACCGATAACTTCGCGAATCTTATCCACTTCAATCTTGATGTTGAGCATCTTGGGAGCGTACTTGGAGAGTTCCTTACGCGGTTCGGCAATCGCCTTCGCCATAACCTCGTCAAGAATATACAGGCGCGCCTTGCGGCACTTCTCGAGTGCCTCGGCAATCACTTCGGGGGTCAGACCGTCGTTCTTGATGTCCACCTGGATGGCGGTAATGCCCTTGTGAGTGCCGCCTACCTTAAAGTCCATATCGCCGAAGAAGTCCTCGACGCCCTGAATGTCCACCATGGTCATGAAGCGGTCGCCCTCGGTAATCAAACCGCAGGAGATACCCGCAACCGGCGCCTTAATCGGCACGCCGGCATCCATCAGCGACAGTGTGGATGCGCAGATCGCGCCCTGCGAGGTGGAGCCGTTGGACGAAAGTACCTCGGATACAATACGGATGGCGTATGGGAACTGATCTACGGGTGGGATAACCGGCTCAAGCGCACGCTCTGCAAGCGCGCCGTGACCAATCTCGCGGCGTCCGGGTCCGCGGCTTGGACGGGTCTCGCCCACCGAGTAGGACGGGAAGTTATACTGGTGCATATAGCGTTTGCTGTCCGCCTCGTCGATGCCATCAAGAATCTGGGCATCCCTCACCTGTCCCAAGGTGGTTATGGTAAGCACCTGGGTCTGGCCTCTGGTAAACAGTCCGGAGCCATGCACGCGGGGCAACAAGCCGACCTCGGCCGAAAGCGGACGAATCTCGTCGATGCCTCTGCCGTCTACGCGCTTGCCCTCGTCGAGCAGCCAGCGGCGAACAACATATTTTTGCAGCTTGTACAGCGCTTCGGGAATCTGCGCCGCAAGGTCGGGATACTCTGCGGAGAACTTGGTGGTAACCTCGTCCGCAACGGGGGCAAAGCGCGCGTCGCGTACGTTCTTGTCGTCGGTATCGAGCGCATGCTTTACCTTTTCGATGGCGTATGCCTTGATTGCCTCGAACAGGTCGTGGTCAACCTCCATCGACTCAAACGCAAACTTGGGCTTGCCGATCTCGGCGACAATGCTACTTATAAACTTGATAATTTCCTTTATCTCGTCGTGTGCCTTTGCAATACCGGCAAGCATAATTTCCTCAGAAATTTCGTTTGCTCCCGCCTCAATCATTACAACCTTCTTATCGGTTGCGGCAACGGTTACAAGCATTCCGCCTTTTTGACGCTGCTCGGAGTTTGGGTTAATCACAATCTCGCCGTCCACATAGCCGACGTTCACTCCGCCGATGGGACCCGCCCACGGAATATCGGAGATGGAAATGGCGATAGATGTTCCGATCATGCCGACAATCTCAGGGGAGTAGTCGGAGTCTGTGCTGAGCACCGTCATGACAACCGACACATCGTTGCGCATATCCTTGGGGAACAACGGGCGAATCGGGCGATCCACTAAACGGGATGCAAGAACCGCCTTGTCAGTGGGTCTTCCCTCACGCTTTAAAAACGAGCCGGGGATGCGACCGACAGAGTAGAGCTTTTCTTCAAAATCCACCGAAAGGGGGAAGAAATCGATGCCCTCACGGGGCTTTTTGGATGCGGTCACGTTGCACAGTACGACGGTTTCGCCATAACGCACCATACAAGAACCGTTGGAAAGACCACACATCTTGCCGGTTTCTACCTGCAAGGGTCTGCCTGCAAAGGTTGTTTCAAAGGTTTTAAACATATGCTACCTCCATCTTATGTTATGTACTTCATATGTTATAGGTAGCCGTGGTTTAGCAATAAATCCGATGCTTCGATTTGATATGCCGAAGCACCCGATTCACTGCTAACCCGGCGGCATTACCCAAACAAAACGTCCAAAAGGCAGGCGGAGTATTCCGCCTGCCTCCCACTGTCATTTTACTTACGAAGACCCAGCTTCTTAATGATCTCACGATATCTCTCAACGTCCTTCTTCATCAGGTAGTTGAGAAGATTGCGGCGACGACCTACCATCTTTAACAGTCCTCTGCGGGAATGGTGGTCGTTCTTGTGAATCTTTAAGTGTTCAGTGAGGTCGTTGATTCTCTTGGTGAGAATGGCAACCTGTACCTCGGGGGATCCGGTATCGCCTTCGCTTTTTGCGTTTTCAAGGATAATCTGAGTCTTCTGCTCTTTGAGCATCATAGTATGCACCCCTTTATAATATGTCCCTAATCGCAGCACAGGGCGGGGCAATCTCCGAAAAGGCTTGACCCCTGAGCCGGGAATAGGGTAATTGATGTGCACCGCCCGTATGTAGAAAACGGGTACGCACACCACAAATTTTATTATAGCATGCCCATATAATTATGTAAATACCCAAATACCCAGCCTAATCCTAACAATGTATAACCGGTTTTGGGTGTTAGTTAAACCATCCGGTCTGTGAAAGCCACCGGTCAAAACCGCTTCGCACCGTCTCGATATCCTGCCCGACGGCGTACTTGAGCGCGTCCACCGAGTCAAACCGCTGCTCGGGGCGAAGGTAACGAACCAGATGCACCTCAACCCGTTTACCGTACAGGTCGCCGTTAAAATCGAGAATACAGGTCTCGCTGAGCGGCGGGCTGTCTGCGTCTACCGTAGGGCGAACGCCGATGTTGGTGACTGCCGGCAGCCTGTTATTGTCGATACACACAAACGAGGCGTAGACACCGTAGCGCGGCACCAGAAGGTGCGGCTCGAAATACTGATTGATGGTGGGTGCTCCGATGCTGCGCCCGAGACGGCGACCCTGCGTAACGACGAAGTCAAACGAGTACGGTCTGCCGAGCAGCTCCCCAGCCTTACCGACATCCCCCTGCCCGAGCAGCGCACGGATGCGCGAGCTGCTGACCGGCTGACCGTCATTTTGTACGTCCGGCACAAGGAAAACCTCCGCACCCTGACCTTCGCACAGCTGCCGCAACAAGGTTGCATCCCCCGATGCGCCTTTGCCAAAGCGAAAGTTCGCGCCGCAGTACACCTCGCGCGCGCCAAGCCTAGTTACCAGAAGCTGTACAAACTCCTGCGCGGTCATCTCCATAAACTCGGAAAAGTCCGGCACAATATAATAGTCCACGCCAAGACGCTGCATCTGCTCGCGTTTTAGGTCGTCGGTGGTGATGTTAAGCCGTCCTTTGCCGCTCCCGGGGTTTTTGGTGGTAACCGCAAACGAAAACACGCAGGCTGCAAGACCATCCTGCTTGCGGCTAACCGCGCCGCTTATCACCGCACGGTGACCCAGGTGAACCCCGTCAAAGTAGCCAAGTGCAATGGCTGTGGGGCAGTCGATTGCCCTTGCTGATAGTGTATTGATGATAACCAAAGCGGATGCTCCCTTTCGGTCGTTGTGCATAGCAAATATAGCTGACTGTATCAGCCCTTAAAAAACTTTATCACCCGCAGCCTGCCGGTGGAGGACTCCCCTGTTCCGATACCGAGGAAGCTGCCGTCATGTCCGTATACGCGAACATCGCCCTCGTCAGAGAGGTCAAGGGCAAGCTTTACGCCGTTTTGAAAGCGTCGGGTCTGATCGTCGTTTAGATGCAGGGCGGGCAGCGCTAAAAACGCCCGTTCTGTCGGGATGAGCAAACCTTCGGTCTCGCCCTGCAATACACACTGCTCAATCTCATCGAGTGTCAAGCAGCGTTCAAGGGAAAACCCAAGCGCACAGGTGCGCACCAGCGACGACATTACGGCGCCGCATCCGAGCATGTCGCCAATATCGGCGCAAAGGGTTCGGATGTAGGTGCCCTTCGAACAGCTCACCTCTATGGTAAACTCGCCCTTCTCCACGTCGGCGGAGCGGATAAACAGCGAATGAATGGTGACAAGACGTGCGGGGCGTTCAATCTCCTCGCCGCGCCGCGCCAGCTCATACAAGCGCTTGCCTCCCACCTTTACGGCCGAATACATGGGCGGCGTCTGCATCGTATCGCCCAAAAACCGTCCGGCAATCTGAGAAAATTGTTCTAGGGTTACATGAAATTCGTTTTGCTGCAGCACCTTGCCCCAGATGTCCTGTGTATCGGTGACAATGCCCAGCCGCAGCCCCGCTATGTAGGTTTTGCCGGACTCGGGCACAAGGTCGCACGCGCCTGTGGCACTGCCGACAAACACAGGAAGCACGCCGGTCGCCATCGGGTCGAGCGTACCGCCGTGCCCTATTTTTTTGGTTTTTAAAATTCCGCGCAGCTTCGCCACCACGTCAAAGGAGGTAAACTTCTGCGGCTTGTTCACAAGCAGGATACCATCCAACCTCAAGCGCCCCCTATAACAGCACCCTTTACTGCATGTATTTTGCTATGGTTTGCACAATCGTGCGTTTCGCGTTATCAAGGTCACCTGGTACGACACATCCGGCTGCCTTCATATGACCGCCGCCGCCCAGCTCGCCGCAGATTTTAGAGGCGTCAAAGCCCTCGTTGGTGCGGATAGACACCTTAAACTCGCCGGTCGCTATTTCGCGCAGCATCACACCAATTAAAACCCCCGAAATCTGGCGCGGCAATGTGGAGATTCCCTCCAGCTCGCTTTCCTCGGCACCCGAACTGGCGAGCATGTCCTGCGTGATATAGATCAGCGCGCATTTTTGATCAAAATAGTACTCTATCGATTCAAGCACCTGCCGCTCTATCATGATGCGGCTGACGCTCTTGGTCTCAAACATCCAGCGGTTAATCTGCGCCACATTCACCCCGCTCGCCATCATGCGCGCCGCAATCAGGTGCGCCTTGGCGGTGGTGTTGGAAAAGCGAAAACAGCCGGTGTCGGTTGCAATGCCGGTGTAGATACAGGTGCTAATCTGCACGTCGAAGGTCGCTCCCAGCTTCTTGATGACGTCGTACATAATCTCGCAGGTTGCCGACGCATGCGGGCGCAATAAAACCCTGCGGGCATAGCGGGTATTGGAGGGATGATGATCGATGCAGATATCCACCTTGTCCACAAGATGCTCATACTTATCGCCAAACAGCTGGCGGTCCGCCAAGTCCACCGCAACAATCAGCCCGGGCTCAAACTCATCGTGCCGGTACCCTTCAAGCAGGAACATATAACGCTCGGGCGGCTCGTCCGAACACACCACACGCGCGCGCTTGCCCAGCTGCTTTAATGCAAAATACAGGGCATAACCGCTGCCGAACGTATCGCCATCGGGGCTTTGATGGGTAACTATCAGGATGTTGTCGCTGCTAAGCAGGGTATTGCATACCTCTTTGACGCTAATGTTGTTCATGCTCAATTAACCATGCCTTTCAGGCTTAATCTCGTTCGTTCGGATTTTGCTGCTCGTCGGATTGTCCGTCTTCGGGCAGCAGCTTCTTGAGCATACTACTAATCTCCGCGCCGTGCTCGATGGAATTATCCGCTATAAATTTAAGGTCGGGAGAGGTGCGCAGGCTTAGGCGGTTGTTGATTTCCCTACGAATAAACCCAGACGCATGCTGCAGCCCTTTGACCGCTTCCAGTGCTGCGTCATAGCCATCCATGGAGCTGACATACACCTTAGCGTGGGACATGTCGCCCGACAGCTCTACCCTCACGATGCTCAGCAGTCCCGTGATTCGCGGGTCCTTGAGTGAGCGCATGATATCCGCGAGCTCTCTGCGAATATCCTCGCTGTTTCTACCTACCTTGTAGCCTGCCATACCGATGTGTTCCGCCTTTCGAATCAGTTTATACGTAAACAGAAGCCAAGAGGAGGTTAGTCCTCTCTGTACTCCTCTATGATGTATGCCTCGAGAATGTCGCCTTCCTTGATGTCGTTGAATTTGGTCAGACCGATGCCGCATTCGTAGCCGGTCGCAACCTCCTTCACGTCATCCTTAAAGCGTTTGAGTGAAAGAATCTTGTCTTCGGCAATGATGATACCGTCACGTACAATGCGGATGTTCGCCGCCCTTGTAATCTTGCCGTCGAGTACATAACAGCCTGCAACGG
>JAEZQD010000025.1 GCA_023413185.1 Bacillota bacterium | reverse complement strand
CGTAGCATTAGGAGGCGTAAAGGAATAAAGTGCATTACCAATGTGCGATTGTGCAGTTGTGCAGTTTTTTCTAACAACGTATAAACCGCCAACGATATGGCGGTTTATGCTTTATCGTTTGCTTTTTGAATAGTATGATGATATCAACACCTTCATATTTCTCTTTTGGAATAAGTGCCGTTTCTATGCTTTAAAACTGTAGCAGAGGCGGCGCTTATTTCTATAAAAGAAACGAACCGATTCCGCCCTATATTGGAATATCCTATACTGAGCAATTGGGTATAGACCTATTCGTTCGAGGGAGCTTTGTTTTAACGCATAATACACATTTGCCTATATCGGTTTTTGGTTTATTCTTTAGGGCTGACCTGACTTTGAAGCGAGGAGGAGACCTAAATGAAACGCGTCTTTGCACTGCTCATGGCGTCGGTGCTTTTGTTGTGCTGCTGCGCACCCACCGAGCCGATTCTAGAGTCCTCTCTCGAACCTGCTCCGTCATCAGAGGAGCAGGTTCAAGAGGTAGTGGCTCCCGAACAACAAGAGGAAAACGGTGAAATGATTCAGAATGGACTGTTTGATGAAAACGACAACACTATGTGGTTTACCTATTTAGAAGGGGGAAAGGCCGAAAAGGCAAGAGAGGACGGCGCGCTCAAGCTTGATATTGAAACAACGGGACCGCAAAAGCACAGCGTTCAGCTTTATCAGGATATCCCGGCGGTGACCGAGGGCTGCCGTTATCGCCTCACCTTTGATATGCGCTCGACTTCCCCGCGTACGATTGAGGTACGCGTACAAAAAAACGGCGGTGATTATTTCGGTTACCTGCTTGAGACCGCCAACATAACGACCGAGATGGCAAACTACGTCTTTGAGTTTCAGATGCAGCAGGAAAGTGACCCCGCACCCCGCTTTGCGCTGAACATGGGGATGTTTGACGAGGATGAACAATTGGGCGCGCACACCATCTACATCGACAATGTGAGCCTGACCATGGTTGACGACTCCGAAAAGGTTGCAGCCGAAGGCGGTGCGACTGTGGTACTGCCGATTAATATCAATCAGCTGGGGTACCGCCCTGCAGACAGCAAGACAGTCGTGTTCAGCGGCGAGGACACAACGTTTGACGTTGTGGATAAGGCGACAGGCACGGTCGTGTATACCGGCGACATCACCGGCACTTTTAAGGATTCTGCGTCCGGGCAGACGGTATCGCACGGTGATTTTACCCCCCTTACCACCAAGGGTGAGTACTACATTAAAACCGCGAAACTAGGCGAGTCGTTTCCGTTTACAATCTCCGAGGATGTATATGACAACGCCTTTACAGCGGTGGTAGAGATGTTTTATATGCAGCGCTGCGGGATGGAGCTATCCAACGACAGGGCGGGAGACTTTGCACATGCCGCGTGCCATACAGGGCTTGCGACGGTGTACGGTACGGGCACGAAGCTCGATGTCTCGGGCGGCTGGCACGACGCGGGCGATTACGGACGCTATGTCGTACCCGGGGCAAAGGCGGCGGCCGATTTAATGCTCGCCTATCAGCTTAATCCAAATGCGTTTGCAGATAAGCTCTCTTCCGCCATACCCATCGTGATAGACGAGGTGCGGTACGAGCTGGAGTGGCTGCTTAAGATGCAGGATGCGGCAAGCGGCGGCGTGTACCATAAGGTGACCACCAAGGCGTTCGAGGGCGAAGTGATGCCCGATGAGGTGACCGAGGAGCTGGTGCTTGCACCGATATCCACCACCGCAACGGGTACCTTTGCGGCGGTAATGGCAATGGCGTCAGCCGTTTATCAGCCATATGACGCTCCGTTCTCAAAGAAGTGCCTCGCGGCAGCTGAAACGGCATGGGGCTATACACTGAAGAATCCGTCCAACACCTTTACAAATCCCGAGGATATTTTGACCGGTGAGTATGGTGACACAACGACCAAGGACGAACGCTTCTGGGCGGCAGCCGAGCTGCTAAAGGTTACCGGCAAGAAGGAATACAACGATTACATCGTATCCGCATATAAAGAGCTTATCCCCTCCGGTTTGGGTTGGGCGAGCGTCGGCTCTTACGGAACCTATGCCTACCTGACCACCCCACCCGATAAGGTGGACAGCGCGCTTGCCGCAAGGCTGAAAAGCGACCTAGTGAAAGAGGCAAAACAACTGCTGGAGCTTTCCGGCAAAGACGGCTACAAGATCTCGCTGGGACAAAACTATCCGTGGGGCAGCAATATGTCGGTGGCAAACAACGCCATGCTGCTGCTGATAGCAAACCTGATAGAGCCAAACGCCGCGTACAATCAGTCGGCGGCAGATCATCTGAACTACCTGTTTGGCGTCAACTGTCTGTCGTACAGCTTTGTTACCGGCTTTGGTACGAAGTCGCCTGATCACACGCATCACAGACCGTCGATGGCGGCAGGGCAAACGTTGCCGGGTATGCTGGTGGGCGGACCAAACAGCAACCTCGAAGACCCCTATGCCCGCGCCGTGCTTGAAGGGCTGCCCCCCGCGCAGTGCTATGCAGACAACGCACAGAGCTACTCCACCAATGAGATTACAATCTACTGGAACTCTCCGCTTGTGTTCGTGCTGTCCCATTACGCAAAGGCGTACTGACGGTCGGTTGCCGTCTTGCACGATTGCCGATAAATCTAAAAGTACAAAACAAAACGGATTTTGGCTTACGCCAAAATCCGTTTTGTTGGGGTGCTGTTTTATCGTTATGAGAATGAGGAGGGAATTAATGCGTTGTGTTATTATAAGCTGCGAAGTTCTTCGTGTAACAGGGCAAGCACAAAGGTATCCGCTTCGGATTGTATGCGGTAAGCCCTCTGCGTCGTGTTTAGCGGTGTGACGCGCTCGTTCATATGGTGTACCATCTTGTTCTTCCATGTTTCGTATCGTAAGTCGAGGTTAAGCAAATACTCGTTGAGGTAGCCCGCCTTCTGCCACTGCAGGTACAGCTCTGCGTGATTTTCTAACAGATAACTGTGGGCGGTCTGTCCGTATTTACCCAGCTTTCCGGTGAGGTCATCGGTGGAATGGGTGGGGTAGTACACGCTAGAGCTGTATGATGGCAGCCTGTTCATACTGGTACCAGTCCTCTCTCGATGCCCAAAGACAAACTGTTTTTGGCGTAGTATGTTGTGCCGAATCCTTTTGTCTGTACTCAGTATAGCAGACACCGCATCCCAAGATGGTACCAAACCGTAACGCTTTTGTAGAATAATTGCTAAGAAACTATAAATAATCTGTTAGCAAGACCCTTGCATTTGAATTGGGATACGGATGTAACCCGTGAGTTTTACGGATATCCCGCAAAAGATGTATTGTTTTGTTCGCCAAGTTGTCTTTACAACAACGACGATATGTTGTAAAATGAATGAAACACTGCGGGTAACTCCCAACATAACGATATTACACATAAGTATAAGGATGGATGGAATGGCTTCGCAAGGCGTATCCAAATACAACAAGCTGGTTGATTGGGTGAAACGACAGATCGATTCCGGCGACCTACTGCCCGGGGATAAGCTGTACTCCGAAAATGAGCTGACCCGAATGTTCGGCATCAGCAGGCAGACCGTCCGTCAGGCAATCGGCGTGCTGGAAAACGAAGGGCTTGTGCAGCGCCGACGGGGCAGCGGCACCTATATCAACGCGTCACCCATACCCGCCCATGCGCCCACAAAAACCATCGGGGTGATTACCACCTACCTTGACGACTACATCTTCCCCAGCATCATTCGGGGCATCGAAGGGGTGCTGTCGCAAAACGGGTATACCATGCGCCTTTCAATAACCAACAACAAGGTGGAAAACGAAACGACCGCGCTGGTGAATATGCTGCAGGACAATGTGGACGGCCTGATTGTAGAGCCAACCAAAAGCGCGTTGCCAAACCTAAACCGCAGCCTTTACGAAACGCTTGCCAATCGAAGCATTCCCTGCCTGATGATAAACGGAAAATACGCGGGGTCTGATGCCGCTTGTGTTGCGCCGGATGATTTTGCCAGCGGTCGCGAGGCGACAAGGTACCTGCTTTTGCGCGGGCATAAAAGGATCGGCGGCATCTTTAAGTCGGACGATATTCAGGGGCATCTGCGGTATGCGGGCTTTGCGCACGCCCTCAAAGAGTACGGCGTCGGATTGGATGACGACCGGGTGCTTTGGTATGGCACCGAGGACATCGGACGCCTGTTTGGGGGAGACAGCGACGCGTATCTCTGTTCACGCATCGCGGGCTGTACCGCCCTGTTGTGTTACAACGACCAGATAGCCGTAATGCTTATGGAGATTCTTCGCCGCGCGGGGGTAGGAATACCCGAGCAGATCTCGCTGATTGGCTTTGATAACTCGAATCTTGCCACAATGCCCGATGTCGGTATCACCTCCCTTGCGCACCCTAAGGAGCAGCTCGGCGAGCTTGCCGCAAAGGGACTTTTATCGCTGCTGCGGGACCGCACCGCGGCGGTGGACACCCTGTTTGAGCCCATCATCGTGGAGCGCCAGTCCGTACGCACGATAACCGAGCTGGACTAGGGCGTTTCTGAAAAGGAAAAAACGACGGATATTTCGCTCAGAAGAGATGGCTGCAAGGTAAAAAGCGGAGGAATACTTTATGTATTCCGAGCATTTTTACCGCCGCAGACGCTCTTTTGAGTAGTAATATAATAGAATTTTGAGTTTTCAGATAGCCCCTAATGCCGACACGCGATAACCGCGCAGATTTAGCCTGCGCGAGTGCCTGTGCGCCAAAGCGTTCGGCTTTTTTCGCACAACGGCAATTGTAAAACTGTAAGAGATACGACACGCCCTTCTGCTGCGGGGCGTGTTTATTTTTTATAGATTTTCTTTACAACCCTATTGCTTTTTTGACCAATCTGTTATATGATGCTATTAAAGATGTACGTACAACTTAATTGACGTAATCAACACAATTGGATATACGGAAAGGAAGTCATATCATGGCGAAATATACAATCGGCGTAGATTTCGGTACACTCTCGGGTCGGGCGGTACTCGTAAATGTAGCAACGGGTGAAGAAGTTGCAAGTACAACTTACGAATACCCTCACGCGGTTATGGATGAAACCCTTCCCGACGGCACAAAGCTTGGCGCCGACTGGGCATTGCAGCACCCGAGGGATTACCTGGAGGTGTTTGCGCATACCATACCCGGCGTGCTCGAAAGCGCAAAGGTCTCGGCGCAGGATGTCATCGGCATCGGTACCGATTTTACGGCGTGTACGGTGCTACCCGTCAAGGCGGACGGCACCCCCCTATGCTTCCTTCCCGAGTTTGCGTCAAACCCGCACGCGTATATTAAACTGTGGAAGCACCACGCGGCGCAGGATAAAGCCAACAAGCTCAATCAGATTGCGGCGGACATGGGCGAGGATTGGCTCGCGCGGTACGGCGGCAAAATCTCGTCCGAGTGGCTGTTCCCAAAGGTGTGGCAGGTTTTAGATGAAGCGCCCGAGGTGTATGAGGCGGCTGACTACTTTATTGAAGCGGCCGACTGGGTTATCTGGCAGCTTACCGGCGTACAGACGCGCAACTCCTGCACCGCCGGCTATAAGGCAATCTGGCATAAGCGCAAGGGCTACCCGGACAAAGCGTTCTTTAAAGCATTGGACCCGCGCTTTGAAAACGTGGTGGAGGATAAATTAAACTGCCCCATTACGCCCTTAGGCTGTAAGGCGGGCGAGATCACCGAGCTTTCCGCGTCCTTGACGGGGCTTGTACCCGGCACCGCGGTTGCGGTAGGTAATGTGGACGCTCACGTCACCGTGCCCGCAGTGGGCATCGACGGTCCCGGAAAGATTCTTGCCATCATGGGTACATCAACCTGCCATATCCTGCTGGGCACCGAGGAGCGTGAAGTACCCGGTATGTGCGGCGTGGTAGAGGACGGCGTGTATCCCGGCTTCTACGGCTACGAGGCAGGGCAATCCTGCGTGGGTGACCACTTTGCATGGTTTATTGATAACTGCCTGCCCGCCTCCTATTACGAGGACGCGAAAAAGCAGGACATGAACATACACAAATACCTGCGCCAAAAGGCGGAAAAGCTTGGGGTGGGCGAAAGCGGTCTGGTCGCGCTGGACTGGTGGAACGGCAACCGCTCGGTGCTGGTGGACGTAGACCTTACGGGCATGATGCTGGGCATGACGCTGCAAACAAAGCCCGAGGAGATCTACCGCGCCTTGATTGAGGCAACCGCGTACGGCACCAGAAAGATTGTCGAGACGTTTAACGCAAACGGCGTACCGGTGGACGAGTTTTACGCCTCCGGCGGCATCTCGCAAAAGGACCCGATGACCATGCAGATCTATGCGGACGTGCTGGGTATCCCCGTTAAGATTGCAGGCTCCCTGCAGGGTCCGGCACTCGGTTCCGCCATCTTTGCGGCGGTTGCGGCGGGCGGCGAGCGCGGCGGCTACGACTCGGTCTTTGACGGGGCGAAGGTTATGGGCAAACTCAAGGATGTTGTGTACACCCCAATCCCCGAAAACAAGGCGATGTACGATAAGCTGTATGCCGAGTACAGCATTCTGCACGACTATTTCGGGCGCGGTGCAAACGACGTGATGAAGCGCCTAAAAGAGATAAAGAAATCCTATAAGGGATAAGAACCTGGTTTATAACAAACAACATTGTTGGGAGGCTATACGATGTCAAACTTAAGTCAATACGAGTTTTGGTTTATTACAGGCAGCCAGCACCTGTACGGGGAAGAGACCCTGCGGCAGGTGGCGGAGCATTCGCAGGCTATGGTAAAGGCACTCGATGAGAGCGCCGTGCTGCCCTGCAAGATCGTTTACAAGCCGGTTGTAAAAACACCGGATGAGATTGCCGCAGTAATCCGCGAGGCAAACCACAATAAGCAGTGCGCGGGCATAATCTCTTGGATGCACACCTTCTCGCCTTCAAAGATGTGGATTAACGGGCTTGCCATCCTGCAAAAGCCCTACCTGCACCTGCACACCCAATATAACCGTCAGATTCCAAACCTAGGCATCGACATGGACTTTATGAACCTCAACCAGTCGGCACACGGCGACCGAGAGCACGGCTTTATCGGCGCACGTATGCGTCTTGCGCGCAAGGTCGTTGTGGGGTATTGGGAAGACACCGATGTACAAGAGAAGATCGGCGCATGGATGCGCACCGCTGTCGGCGTTGCGGTGAGCAGAGACCTAAAGGTCATGCGTTTTGGCGACAATATGCGTCAGGTTGCGGTAACCGAGGGCGATAAGGTAGAGGCACAGATTAAGCTGGGCTGGCAGGTTAACACCACCGCGGTGGGCGACCTTGCCGAGGCGGCGGCTGCCGTTACCGACGCGGAGATAGAGGCGGCGTATGCGGACTGCACCGCACGCTACACCATAAACACCGAGGATATCGACTCGGTAAAATACCAGCTTCGCGAGGAGCTTGCCATGCGCAAACTGCTGGATGACGGCGGCTGCAAGGCGTTTACCACAAACTTTGAAGACCTGCACGGGCTTGCGCAGCTCCCCGGGCTTGCCAGCCAGCGGCTGATGGAAGCGGGCTTTGGCTTTGGCGCGGAGGGCGACTGGAAGACCGCGGCGCTTGTGCACATCTTTAAGGCGATGGGCGAAGGGCTGAGCGGCGGCGCGACGCTGATGGAGGATTACACCTACGACCTGACCCAGGGCAGCGAGCTGATTCTCGGCGCACATATGCTTGAGATCTGCCCGACCATAGCGGCTGAAAAGCCAAAGGTTGAGGTGCACCCCCTTGGTATCGGCGGAAAGCTTCCCCCGGCACGACTGGTGTTTGAGGGCAAGGCAGGCAAAGCGGTTGCCGCTTCCCTGGTTGATATGGGCGGCAGAATGCGCCTGATTGTAAACGACTGCGAGGTTGTAAAGCCCATCTATGAGATGCCCAACCTCCCCGTGGCGCGCGCCATGTGGAAGCCCCTGCCCGACCTAAAGACAGCGGCCGAGGCGTGGATACTGGCAGGCGGCGCACATCATACGGCGTTCTCCTACGACCTGACTGCCGAGCAGCTGCGTGACTGGGCGGAGATGATGGACATCGAGTATATCCACATCGGAGACAGTACCGACATCGGCGCGCTGAAGCAGCAGCTTCTGTTCTCCGACATCGTGTGGAAGCTTAAGGCATAGTATCATACGAACTGAGAGGAAAAAACGGATATGCTCGAACAGTTAAAGCGGCAGGTTTTAAACGCAAACCTATTGCTGCCAAAATATAATCTGGTTACCTTCACGTGGGGCAACGTATCCGCGCTGGATAAGGAGACGGGGCTTGTAGTCATAAAGCCCTCCGGCGTGGAGTACGACAATATGCAGCCCGAGGATATGGTGGTTGTCAACCTGCAGGGCGAGGTAGTCGAGGGGCGGCTTAAGCCATCCTCCGACACCGCAACCCATCTCGTGCTCTACCGTGCCTTCCCCGAGATTGGCGGCATTGTGCACACCCACTCGCGCTGGGCTACCATTTGGGCACAGGCGGGGTTCAGCATTCCCGCACTCGGCACAACCCACGCGGACTACTTCTACGACAACATCCCCTGTACCCGCCGTATGACCCCCGCGGAGATTGAGGGCGAGTACGAAAAGGAAACAGGCAACGTGATTGTAGAAACAATACAGGGAACAGCGGTGATGGATACCCCCGCAATCGTCGTGAACAGCCATGGCCCATTTGTGTGGGGAAAGGATGCCGACGACGCGGTATACCACGCGGTGGTGCTCGAAGAGATCGCGATGATGGCGTGGCACACCAAAACACTGGGTGCCGAGAATACGCGCATGCAGCAGGAACTGCTTGACAAGCACTACCTGCGTAAGCACGGCAAAAACGCGTATTATGGACAGTCAACAACATAAAAGATAATTCGATAATCGGGAAAAATTATGGCAGGACACCGTTTCTGTCATAATTTTTCGCGCATAAAAACGGTGCGCAATCAGCTGCAAAACGGTATTGATTAAGGCGACGATCGAGACCATTGTCTCATTCCAGGGTAACCTTTCCTCCTGGTGGTCGAAGATTATCATCGCGTCTCTGCTCGCATTCTTCATTGTATTGCAGAGCCTATTGACCATGCGCAAGAACAAAAAAACTAATACCTTGATTGTTTCTTTTTCCATAAATGGATAGTCAATAAATATATAGTCATATTCACCTGAGTGAACAGAGTTGTTTATATCTTTTCAAAAAAGGAAAAATCCCATTAATTGGGATTTTTAAGTTTTATTAATCCAACACCCAATATTCTCAGGTTGCTTAGTATATTCGTAATCATCAAAATAAAAGGAAATTGCTTTTTATAAATAATGATTCAAGGCTTTTGTGACGGTTGTTTTGCCACCGCCTGAGATTGCCGAAATAGAAACAATTAATGGTTTGTTATTCATATTTCCACCAGCATATTTTATGAACAACCCCAAATTCGTTTTAACACAAAGCAAGATAGAAGTCGATTTATTCTCAAATAAAAAGGCATAGTCTTCCTTAAAGGAAAACTATGCCTTTTTGGCGCGCCCGAAGGGACTCGAACCCCTGACCTACTGGTTCGTAGCCAGTCACTCTATCCAGCTGAGCTACGAGCGCAACTATTTGCTGCAATCAGCCTTACTATAATATCACGCATCACGGAGATTGTCAACTGTTTTGCAGCCGGTTTATCGGCAAATTATCGCCAAGGATAATGGGAGCCAAAATACGTTTACTGTCCGTTTTATCGTACACACATCTTATTATAATAAGGATAACACAAACGAGAAAGAGGTGTTTTTGGTGGACTATAAAATGAAGTACGTAGGCGGCCATATCGAGGTGTACGATGAGGAAGGCAACTTTTTGTTTTCCGCCGACACCGAGGCAGAGGCCATGACCGAGCTGCGCGACATCAAGGCAGCGTAGGATAAACCAAACCAAACGACAACATGAAAGGATGCGATTAAATTGACAGCATATCATCTTTATACCCGCACAAAGCCTGTGCGCTGGTACGACCCGTTTCGGCTAGATGGCGTTTTACAGCAAAAAGAACCAGACTTGCAGGCGGCAAAATTGATGTCTCGAATCTATCCCTTGCCCAACACAAAGCCCACAAGTGCCGAGCGTTCGGCATAATATCTCAACAAACTAAGAAATGTTACCCAAAACTTTGGCATAACGGATATTGCAAACACAATAAACATTGTTTATAATATAAACAATGTTTATTGTGTTTGGAGAGATGCGGATGGATACCCGTAAGCTGCGCAGGCAGCAGGTTGCGCAGCACTTTGTGGATTGTACCTGCTCGGTAATAGAGCGCGAGGGTATCGCGGGGCTGAATGTGCGTAAGGTGGCAATGCTGGCGGGCTACCACAGCTCGACCATCTACCTGTACTTTGAAAATTTTCCGCACCTTATCGTCGCCGCTGCAATGCAGTTTTTAGATAGGTATGAAGCCTATCTGAACGTGAACGCACCGCAGCAGGAGGATGCGCTGGACTGCTATCTGCGTTGTATGGCGCGGTTTTGTGAATACTCGGTCGCAAACCCCAATATCTTTTCCGCGTTGTTTGTAGACAACTATGGCGATATCCCGCCTGAAACGGTATACGAGCAGTTGGCGCAAAGCCCGCTGTTACAGCACCAGATGCGGGTTATTGGTGAGCTTGCCGCACAGCTTGGGCTTTCGCAAGAAACGGCAATGCAGATGGGTGACGCGGTGATGTCGCTATGTCTGGGCAGCATTTTAGCGGTTACCCGTCAGCGAAACCAATCCCACCCCGACCTTATGGTCGAAAAAACAATGCAATCCGTGCGCGGTCTGATTGCTTATTACGCAAATCAACAACAGGGGAGCCTGTAACGGTTATCAGTTGACATCATTTGAAAGGGAGCTAAGAGTTATGAATGTTTGTTTTGTAGTCTATTCTCAAACCGGCAATACCATGTCCGTGGCGCAAGCGGCGGTAAAAACGCTCGAGGAGGCGGGACATACCGCCCAGATTATCCCCGTAGAGACAGTAGGAGAGGTTAAGCCGCCCGAAAAGCCGCAGCTAAAGCCCCTGCCCGATGTAAGCGGTTACGACGCGGTAATCCTCGCATCCCCTGTTCAGGCGTTTTCCCTCAGCGCGCCAATGAGTGCGTGCCTTGACAAACTCAGCGGACTGTCGGGCAAAAAGATCGGTCTGTTTGTGACCCAGCATCTTAAGCATGCGTGGCTGGGGGGCAACCGTGCCATCCGCCAGATGCAAGCGCCGTGTGAGGCGGCGGGCGCTGCTGTCTACGCAACGGGAGTAGTCCATTGGTCAAGCCCCAAACGAGAAGGGCAGATATCCTCCCTCTGCCAATCGTTAGCGGCACTGCAGTAGAGGAAGATTAAGAGAAATGAAAATAAAAAAGCGTCTAGCGGTACTCGTCATTGTCATTTTCAGTGTACTTGCGGTACTGGTAGTCTCCGTTGTACTGATTGGTCAGCAGCTGAACAAAGGACTGTCGGTGTTTGAGAATATTGTACTGACCGACCCCGATTTAAGCCGAATAACCGACGGGGTTTATCCCGGCAGCTTTACGCAGATGCCCATTGCCGTAGAGGTAGAGGTAACGGTAACCAACCACACCATTACCGATATCCGACTGCTCAAGCATAACAACGGGCAGGGCGCGGCCGCCGAGACGATACCCGCGCAGGTTGTCGCGGCGCAATCGGTGGAACACGTCGATGCCGTAGCCGGTGCAACATACAGCAGCAAGGCAATTTTAAAGGCTGTTGAGCAGGCACTCAGCACCGCCAATCCCACCGAGTAAAACACGGTATAGTAAAAAAGCCGCCCTCATCCATTCGTTTTTATGCCGAATGGATGCGGGCGGCTTTTGCTATGTTACAGTTCCTTTTTGGTAAAGATCCGCACCGAGATCAGATACGACAATACCACCAACCCGACCACGAGGAAAGGGGAGAGGGTCGCGAGAACGCGCAGTACATTCCCGTCCGGCGCGGGCAGACCGGACTTTGAAAAGAACAAAAGAAGCACGGAGGGCAAAACGAATACCGCAATCATCACAAGCCGTGCCTTTTCCACGCCAAAACGGTAGATAAGCGGTATGAAGATGCTCATCATCAACAGCGCCGCGCCAAGCATAGCCAGCTGTGTCAGCAGAATCTCTCCCGTCAAGAACGCTTCCTGTTTGTAGATGATGACACCAAACGTCAACACAAGGGAAAGAACCCCACCGAAAACAGAAAGAACAAGCCCGAGCAGGTATTTTGCCAGCACCGTTTCAGAGCGGGTAACCGGCATCGTCAACCCATAAGCATCCCACTTTGCCTGTGCGTCATATGCAAACGCCGTTAACACCATCATCGTAAAATAAATGCTTGTAATGAACATAACAAACGTGCTGTCGTCTGTGGTAACTCCAAACACCATAAAAACCGCGACTAAGAGCAGAATCGTTCGAAGGCTTTTTTTGCATACCAGCAAATCCTTAATAATCAGTCCCAGCATGGCTACCTTACCCCCTTTGAATAAAACAGCATAATGTCATCGAGCGTGGCATTGTCTACCGTAAGCTCGGGGTGGCGCGCTTTAAGCTGCCTGCGGTCTTTGGTCAGTGCCTCGCAGCCGAAGCTGTTCTTGCGCCAAGACACAAAGTGGGATGATTCGAGGCGTTCGCACTGGCTTTCCGAGCATTTTACCACGCCGTAGTGCTCAAGAATACTGTCCTTGGTGTCTGAGAGCATAATTTTGCCCGAGTTGATGAACGTGATATAATCCGCTACCTTTTCAAGGTCGGTTGTGATATGAGACGACATCAAAACCGCGTTCGATTCATCCTGTATAAAGTCAAAAAACACATCCAGTATCTCGCTGCGCACCACGGGGTCGAGTCCGCCGGTGGCTTCGTCAAGGATAAGCATGCGCGGGTGATGCGAAAGCGCCGCAGCGATGGAAAGTTTCATCTTCATGCCGCGCGAATAGTCCTTGACAATCTTTGTGTCGGGCAGGGAAAAACGGTCGAGATAGGTTCTGTATAGCCTGTCGTCCCACTGACCTTTATAGAGGTTGCGCAGGATGATGGCAATATCCTTTGCGCACAGTGTTTCGTGAAAGTTACTTTCGTCCAGCACCACGCCAAGCTGAGACTTAATCTCCTTTTCGTGTGCAATGTTATCCTGTCCGAAGACCCGTATACTCCCGGCATTACGCCCAATCAGGTTTAAAATCAGCTTGATGATGGTGGTTTTGCCCGCCCCGTTCTCGCCGATTAACCCCATAATTGAGCCTGCGGGCACCGAAAAGGTGACGTCGTCCAGCGCAAAGCCCGCATACTGCTTACAAAGCCCCTGTATCTCCAAGATGTTTTGATTGCTCATTGTGACTTATTCCTCCCCATATAAACATTGAATCATTTCGGTTAGCTGCAAAACGTTTAGTCCGGCAATTCTTGCGGCGGCAATTGCCTTAGCAAGATGCCCTTCCACCACCTTCAACTGCTGTTCGCGAATCAGCTCGGTGTTGCGCCTTGTTATAAAGCTGCCCTTGCCCGTGACCGATGCGATAAACCCCTCGCGCTCAAGCTCCTCATACGCGCGTTTGGTGGTAATCACGCTGATGCGAAGCTCCTTTGCAAGCAGGCGCATGGAAGGCAGCATGTCGCCCTCACGAAGGGTGCCGTTAAGAATCAACCCCTTGACCTGTGTAACAATCTGCTCGTAGATTGGCGTATCGCCGCTGTTGCTGATAAGAATGTCCACCCGGTCACCTCCAAACGCATAATGTATATATACTATATACACAATATAATCAATACAATCGCATTTGTCAATACTTTAAAAGAACCCGTGCGCAAATTTTCTGCGCACGGGTTCTTTTTGCTGCCGTTAGCGGCAAAGGGTTGTTGTATGGATGCGCGTATAGGTCAACACCCCGCCCACTCGCTCGGACTTCATTAAGTCAATGCCGGTTACCGGCACGCGGATAACACCAGTTTGTCGCGCAAGCTCCTCGCGGTCAAAATCTGGGGGCAGATGCAGCTGTCGCGCAAGCGTCAGGTGGGGTCGATACTGTCGCGTCTTGACCGAGAACCCCGCCTGCGACAATCGGTCGCCCAACTGGTTGTATACGGATAAGAGCGGCACGCAGCTGTTTGCGCCCACCCAAAGGATCTCGCCGGTGTCACGCACAAAACGCCCCACACCGCTTAGCTCTAATGCAAACGGGGCTTCGTTTACCTGATCCATCACTTGTTTTACGCTGTGCACACGCACAATGTCTATTTCGCCCAAGAAAACCAGGGTCAGGTGCAGGTTTTCCGGGCGGGTAAAGCTGCCCCCTCGCGCGGAACGCTTCAGGACTTCGATGATGTCGCACAGTCGCTTTTTGACCGGCTCGTCGAAGCGGACGGCGGTAAACAGTCGCAAGCGGCGCCCCCCTTTCAGCTTGAAAAGTCGTATGTAAAACAGATATTCGGTCTAAACGTATTATAGCAAGCAACCGGGTCTTACGCAATTTTTACCGTCTCAAACCAAAAGCGGAGAGCGAACGGCTCTCCGCTTTTGGTTTGAGCATGTGCCGGCGCTTATTTGTCGCCGCGCGTGTAGTTTTCGGCATAGGCATACACATCGTCGGGCGCGTTCATGTTGCTTGCGCGTTGACGGATGGTCTCCTGCACATAGTCGGGGAGCGAAAAAAAGAAGTTTTGCAGGGCTTTATCCTGCAACAGCAATTGATCAAGCGGCATATCAATCTCCTTATCTGCTTATCGTTTTACGGCATAGGTGTATTGGATACTACCACAAATAGCTTTTGCGGTTCTTTGTATAAAATACCCCAAAATACCTCTAACAATAATTTGAAAATAAAGTGAACAGCCTGATTATTCTCAGAAAAATCTTCAATAATAGGTGTATATAAATTGGACTTGCTTCATATATTTAGCTGATGGCTGTCCGCTTTCTGCCAAGACGCATTCGCTGACAGATTAAGCAGCCCGAATGCAAAGTGGATGCAATAGCAAACAACTTGCAATGTCAAGAATTTGCGAAGGATTCTTCGCATGCTCCGTTGGCTTAATGTCTTTGTAAGCGTTTATTCGGACATTGCGATTGCTGATTTGCTATATATGTGTTTGAAAAGAGAGGTGCCTTGTGATGCAACACATCCTAAAAAAACCTGTAACCAAAAAACTGTTTGCGATTTTTATGGCAGCCATAATGTTCTTGTGCGCGGGCTTTTCGGGATATGCCGTAGACAACGACGACGCACAAGAAAAGGCGCACAGCCTGACTGTCGGTACGCAGGACGTGCTGTCGGCACTTGCGCTGGGTGCGCTGACTGCTGAGGAGACGGCGGAGTATGTCGTCGAGGTTCCTGCTGCGGTCGTTACGGGAGAGAGCGCGCAACCCGTGCTGCCCGACGACCCCGCGATAGAGCAAAAGGACGAAAAGCCTTATGACGGCACTTCGGCGCAACCTGCCGAGGGCGATATCCTGCCGCAGTCGGCTCAGGGTGCGGGCGAACCCTCCGTAGATCAGGACATGTCCTCCGAGCCGCCCTCACAGCCCGAAAGCAGTGAGACCTCGCAGCCCGTAAGCAGCGAGCCGCCACAGCCTGAAGCGCCAAAGCAGGAGACTCCCGCACAGGTGTTTCGTTTTCAGCTTGACAAGGCCGTCATTGCGGCACTCGAACGCGTGAAGCTGCCCTTTGGCAGCAGCCTGATGAAGGCGCAGCTTGCCCAAGGTCTTGTTGGGCAGCGGCTGGTACGCTTTTTTGACAGCGGAGAGATTGCCGGAACAGATTGTCAGGCAATCGTTGTGATAGACCCTGTCGCAAAGCAGGTGAAGGTCGTTGCCGTTAACCCAAATGAGAGCGGCACGCAGTCGCTCCTGCTGAGTATTGTTGATGAAAACGGGCAGCCGCTGAGCGTAAACGACGCGCTGCAAAACGCAGTGACCGCGGATAAAAAGGTACTGGACGGTACCGTAAACGAGGCGGACTTACCCGATAACGCGCTAATCGAGGTGCTTGAAGTCAGCTACGTGCAGGGTGCACAGAATAGCACCCCCACCGACACAAGCAGTACCTCCGAAGATACAAGCAGCACGCCGGAGGAAACATCCTCCGAGCCTGCCGTGGTGACGCCCTCGTATGTAGAAGCCCCCATTGTGCAGAGCGCGTTTGCGGCAAGGGAGATGAGCACACAGCAAACCGAGCCTGCGAGCACGGACGCTTCTTCTCAGCAGCAATCAAGCTCTGAGGAAACGTCCTCCGAGGTTACAAGCTCACAGCAGGATGCCCCGTCCTCCGACTTGCCTGAAAGCTCCTCTAAGCCGAGCGGAGAAAACCCATCCTCCGAGCCAAGCGGAGAAAACCCGTCCTCCGAACCAAGCGGAGAAAACCCGTCCTCCGAACCGTCGCCCGACCCGATTGAGCAGGAGGTGCAAACCACCATTCTGCTGCTCAGCGCCACCAGCGAAACGGTAGGGTTCACCGCGTTTGCGGCGGTGCCCATCCAGGTTGGTGCGGGATTCTCGGCTACTGCGGCAACGGTAAAGAGCGCGTTTGACATCAATTCCGTGCAGTGCAGCAAGACTGCCCAAATGGTTTCTGAGCAGGATCGAACCTACCAGATTAACCTTACCGCATGGGGGGCTGCACAGTCGGTGTCACCGGTGGATATCGTACTGGTGCTCGATGCCTCTGGCAGCATGCCGTGGCTGATGACCACCCCCGCGACTCGCACAACGGTTAGCGGACTTCCCAACCCCAATCAACAGGGATACCCACATCCGGCACCCAATCAGTATGACTTTGATTATTATAAGTATTTTGTTTTTGAGGGTGACGAGTACCGTCCCATTGAATACCTCAGGCAGGTACCGTCCGGTTACAGCGGTACAGTGCAGGGTACGGGCTGGTACCGCATTGAATCGACAAGTACCGGAGAAAAGAGCATTAAACCAGAAAAACTATCGGGTAACACAGTGGTTTTCATCAAAGGGGTCAACGACAAGACCAAGCTCGATATGCTAAAGGAGTCGGCGACCGACTTTGTGGCCAATGTGGCCGCTACCTCTCCGCAAAGCCGTATTGCAGTCGTTAGCTTTAACAATACGGGCAGTACCCTACAGGGGCTTACAGAGTTAAACACCACCGGCGTGAGCGCGGTAAGCGGTGCAATCGATGGGATTCGTTTGACCGGAAATACCAACCATGCAGCCGGCTTAACTCAGGCGAAAAATATCATCGACGGAATCCCTCCTAACGCCAACACCCGTAGCAAGTATGTCATTCTATTCACCGACGGGCAACCGGTTGGCGGCAGCACCGAGCAGCAGGCGAAAGACGTTGCCACGCAGCTAAAGAAAAAATCCACGATATTTAGCATTGGTATGTACGGCGGAGGCCTTAGTTCTTCGCAGAAACAAAGTCTGGAGGGTTTTTTACAGTCGCTTGCCACCTCGGCATCTCATTATTATAACGCGAACTCATCTGGTCTGAGCAACGTGTTTAACACCATTTTTGCAAACATCGTAAACGGGCTTACCGGCGCGGTGATTACCGATGTTGTAAACGAGCGCTTTACCCTGACCGATGCGAGCAAAAGCGCACTGCAAGAAAGCGGTGCTGAAATAACCACCGATGACGCAGGGTGCGACGTGATTACGTGGATCAACCAGACCATACCCGCCTCGGGCAGCGCGGCCTCGGGTTGGAATCAGAACTTTGAGGTCAAGGCTAAGGATAACTACGTGGGCGGCAACGATGTGCCCACCAACAGCGCGGGCTCACACATTACCCACCCGGACCATTCGGACTTCTCCCGTGCATTCGCCAGCCCGGTTGTGGATGTGCCGCTTCGGTACGACGTAGCGGCGAAGGACGCGTACCTGTATGTCGGCGACACCGTGGCGACCGACTCTGTTAAGGTTCAACTGCTTAGTGCGCCAACCGAAACCGAGTGGCAGACCTACGAGGATACGCAGATTACCTATTCGCTGCGGTCTATCGATACCATATCCGGCGTTTGGCGACCCGCAGAGGACACCCAATACAAACTGGCTGCAACGGTTACGCCGGTCAGCACAGACGGATATGTCCCCGCTGAATTTTTGAGTGACGAAAAGCAGTTAACGGTACTCACCCCGCTTATTGAGCTTACCGACACGACCATCTTTGCGGGCGAGAAAGCAAACCTGAACGACCGCGTAAAGAGCACGGTGTGGCAGCACAGAACAGGCGCGAGCACTTGGAATAGTACAATCCCGCCGGCATGGGCGTACGCGGGCTTGGGCAACGGTACGGCACCGACCGTCAGCTATAGCTACAAGCTGCGCGAAACACAGCAAGCGGTTACAAACCCCACCGAGCTTGTACTGGACAATGAGACCAACTTTTCTGTTGCGGCAAGTCGTGCGGATGTCCCCAATGCATTCCAGTTTGCAGGTTACGCGCGCTATCAGAACCAGGATAAAACCACTGTGCAGCAGGGTAACGACGGCTGGTTCACAATATTTGTCCGCAACGGGCAGATTACCGTAACCAAACAGATAGATGACAACTGGGCACCCCACGGCGACCCTATCTTCGTGTACACCCTTGAAAAACTGGGTAGCGACGGCAATTATCACGAGGTCTCCAGCGACTTTATCCGCTTTACGGGCGGCAGCGTGAGCAATTGGTCATCGAGCGGCAATACCGCAGGCACATACGAACAGTCCGTTGTGTTTGACAGGCTGGGTGCGGGTACCTATCGCCTGACCGAGCTGGATACCATCCGCTACCGTTTAAACGGCATCACTTTATCGGACAACGGATCTCAGAGCGGCAGCAGCGTGGTGTTTACCATAGCCGACAAAACCCCGACGGGATGGGTGAAATTCGTAAACAACAAATGGCTTGACAGCTGGTTCTCTCACACCGACGTGGTGAAGAATTCCTTCACGCCGTACTTTGCAAAAGAACAATAATTGAGGTGGTAAGACGGTGATAACAAGGGTTGCGCGTATATTGTCCGGCGGCTTTGTGGTACTGATTGCCATCACGGCGGCGGCGCTTATCGTGCCGAGAATACTCGGTTTCACGCCGTACACAGTGCTCTCGGGCAGCATGGAGCCGCAATATCCCATTGGCAGCGTGGTGTATGTGCAACAGGTTAACCCCGACCAAGTACGTGAAAACGACGTGGTGATGTACCGCCTTGCAAACGGGGTGCCGGTTACCCACCGCGTTGTGGCGGTAGACAGCGCACAGCGCAGCATTATTACAAAGGGGGATGCAAACCCCTCCGATGACATTGCCCCCATACCCCTAGACACGGTTGTGGGCAAGGCGGTGA
>JAEZQD010000007.1 GCA_023413185.1 Bacillota bacterium | reverse complement strand
GTAGCCTTAGAAACCGAGGCTCCGCCGATGAGCAGAGCGGCAGCCGAGAACATGCCGACATTTTCATGCGCATTGTAGGTGCTCATGTTGCCGAGGTTCTGCAAAAAGATAATCTGACCGAGTGCGGCAAGCACGGTAGAGATGCAGATAGAGGTTACACGGGTTTTGTTTACATTAATCCCCGCCACAGCCGCAACCTTAGCATCCTGCCCAACCGCACGCATGTTCTGTCCAAGCTTTGTTTTGATAAAGGCTTGTACAAAGAAACAGAGCAATAGAATAAGAAGATATGGAACCATCGGAACCATGCAGAAGGAGCGGTAGTTCGCCAGCGACGGCATAAACTCCGCGATAATGCTTAGTGCAATAATGCCCACACTTACGCAGATCAAAACAAGGTTCTTTGTGGTATGCTCTTTTTTAACAAACCGTTTGATCAGCAGCCACACAAGTAGCAGCGAGGCAAAGAAAACAGCCGCAAGGAAGATGTCAAGCTTCCAGATGTTGTCCAGCGCATACTTCATGGTGGTAAGGTCGATGGTGTTACGCACACCAACACCGGAACTGAGCATGATGCTGGGTGCGTCGATCGGAATAATTCCGCCCAAGAAGAACAGATAGATGAACTGATACACGCCCGAGGCAAAAAAGCCCAGAATCATGCTGGTAATCATCTCTTGACCTTTGGTTCTGTTTAACAGATTACCGGTCATCCAGCCAAGCAGGATGGAAAGGGGAACAGAAATAGCAGAGGCCAAAAGGATTGCAGGCAGCCCCTCCAGATTCATAATCGAGACGATAAACAAACCGGTTTGTCCCGCCATTGCTCCGAGCACGATACCAAAGTTAAGCCCCAGTCCGGTAACGATAGGGATAATCAGAGAAAGTACAAGGAACGCGTTGCGGTCAAATCGAGAGATTAAGTCCATCAAAATAATAGCGGGGGAAGAGCCGGAGTAGATGACGCCCAGGATACACACGATGATAAACACAATGGGAACGATATTTGAAATAAGAAATTTTCTGCTGCGTTCAATGAAGGTATTATTCATCACTGCCGCCTCCCGTCTGAGTAAGTGCATACAGAATGATGCCGTTGGATACGATGATGCGAACAACCTCAGAAAGGCTGCCTTCCGGCATCAATAGGTTAGCAACAGGAAGCGCTATGGTCAGCAACGCCTGAAACAGGAAAGTACCAATAATAACGTGCGAAATCTTGCAGTTTTTCGCCGTAGCGCCGCCCAAAAGCACAGCTGCTACCGGCTGAAACGCCATATTAAGCGGTGCGTTATAAAGTTGGTAGAACCCAAAGCTCTGCGCATAGAATATAATACCGATAGCGCCGATTACGGTGGATAGAATGGTACCCAAAAGGCGCATGCGGTTTACGTTAATACCCGAAGCGATTGCAAACCGAGTATTTGCGCCCGCCGCCTTCATTCCAATGCCCGTTTTGCTTAATCCAAACAGCCAAATAACAAGGCACATCAACAGACCAAACAGGATAAGCCCGGTGGGTATTGTAACTCCGCCTATGGTAAATGAGAAGAAACGATTAAAGATCTTGTCGTAGTTGTCGGTCAGTGTAATGGTCGAGCGTAAACCGCCCTCAGATCCGCCGATTGGCCAGATCATGGAAGGGTCCTTAAAGGGCAGTATCAGCCAACCCATGCACATCAACGATACAATGGCATAACCCACATAGGTACCAACCATCATCTCATCGCCCTTAACCGAATTAAGCAGCTTCCCGTATAGAAAGCCGGAGGCAACGCCAAACGGGATAGACAGGGCAATCGCCATAAGGATGCCGACCCAGCCGGTCAACCCAATCTCGATGCTGATAAGACCGCCCAAGATACCGCAAAGGATACCAACGGGCAGACCAAAGTTCATTCCTGTTCCCGACATAATAGCCGGAACCATGGCAAGAGACAAAACCATGTTCATGCCAAACCGAACCAGCACGTCGGTCATCAACGTACCCATATTCTGCTGCTGAAAGACTGCCGTAACAATTAAAACCAGCAGAAAAACAATAATAATAACACGCGGCAAACCAACCTGCCGAACGATTGATTTTACTCTATTCATTGCCTCGCACCACCTTTTGCAGCAGCCCCGGCCATGGCCAGTCCGAATTGCGCATCGGGGGCGCTGGGTTCAAGAATATCGACTATCTTACCGCCCGTTACAATGGCGATTCGTTCACAGATAAGCCGAAGCTCCGCAAGCTCCGATGAAGTCATGATAACGGTCAGCCCAAACTCCTTGTTTAGCTTTACTACGGTGTCGAGCACAAGGCTCTTTGCGCCGACGTCGATGCCGCGTGTCGGCTCCGACACAAGCAGAACACCGGGCTGCAAAAGCAGCGCGCGCGCGATGCAGACCTTTTGCTGATTACCGCCCGAAAGACGCTTCACAGGCTGCGTGGGTCCCGTACAGCGGATGTCAAGGATATCGATATACTCCTCGGCGGTTTTGCGAATTTCCATCCATTTTTTAAAGGTAAGCGGACCAAGGCGATACAGGTATTTGTCCTGATTCACAATAGCGGGAACAACCATATTCATCTCAATGGAGTTCTCAAGAACAAGTCCCACTCCGCGGCGGTCCTCCGAAACAAAGCTCAGTCCCGCGTTCAGAGAGGCCCTCGGGTTATTCAGGGTCAGCTTCTTGCCGTCTACCGTTACCTCGCCGTAAGCGGGATAGATGCCCATCAGACCGTTTGCAATGCCAATCTTGCCCTGACCTGCCAAACCACCAATACCAAGGATTTCGCCCTTATACACATCAAGGTCAATATCGCGTACAACCTCGCCCGGCATCTCAACCCTTAACCCCCGTATGGATAGGGCAATCTTACTGTGGTCTACGCGATCGTTTGGCTGCTTTTGTGACAAATCAACCTTTCGTCCAACCATCAGCTCGGCGATTTGGTTAATGTTAGTCTCGGTTTTTTTAAGCGTCTCAATCCAGCCGCCGTCGCGCATGACGGTAATCTTATCGGCCACATCAATGACCTCATCCAGCCGGTGGGTAATAAACAATATACCAACGCCGTCTGCAGCAAGCTTTTTCATTGCCGCAAGCAGGTTGCGTGCCTCACTTTCGGCAAGCACAGCAGTCGGTTCGTCAAACACCAATATTTTGATGTTGTTTTTGTCGATTTCTCGGGCAATCTCAATAAACTGCATGTAGCCGACGGGCAATCCTGCAACGGGCAGGTTCTCGTCCAGATCCATGCCAAGCTTATCAAGTGCCTTTCTTGAATCACTCTGAATCGTTTGCATATCAAGCTGTTGTAGCTTTGAACCAAGAACAGAACCGAGCAACCCCTTTTTCAAAGGTTCACGGTTAAGCTTAATGTTTTCGGCAACAGTAAAGCCCGGTATCAGCATAAATTCCTGATGAACCATCCCTATTCCGAGCTCCATTGCATCGGAGGGGTGACGAATGTTCACCTTTTCTCCCGCTACGGAGATTTCTCCTTCAAATCCACCGGTACTGTGGATGACAGACATACCGAACAAGATATTCATCAACGTCGATTTTCCGGCTCCGTTTTCTCCGCATATCGCGTGAATCTCACCCGGCATAACCTCTAGAGAAATACCCTTTAATACCTTGTTGCCGTAGTATTCTTTTTTTATATCCTTCATTTTAAGGATAGGGGTGTTTTCTATCAAGATAAATCGCCGCCTAGCATTTTCAATTTCGTGTTACAATCATGTTTAAATGCGCCACAGGAACATTTGTTATATCCTGTGGCGCACTTACAGTTAACCTTTAAAGACGCGTTAGCCTATTGGTGTCTTAGCCGAAGGTGTAGTACTGACCGAGGATGGTGTAGAAGTTATCGTACGCTACCTCGTTCTCTACCAAGGTGTCCATGGTTACGGGACCGCCTGCGATTTCGTCGCAGATAGCCTGCAGAGCAGCCATGTCATTCTTTTCAGCGAACTTGCCATCCAGATACTGCTGGGCATACTTTACGCCAGCTTCAACGAACAGCATGTTAACGGGTACAGTCCAGGTGGACATACGGCCGGGGTTACCGCCAGCGGTAATCGCCTTGGTGGTCTCGGCAAGAATGAATTCTACGTCGCCGGCCTTGTCATCGGGAATCTCGATGCCAAGTGCTCCGGGATAGCCGTGATAAGGGCTGGGGCAGCACTGCTGCGGGAAGATGGCGCCGCCTTCAAGAATGGTCTTGATAAGGGGCTCCTGCATTGCGCAGTTGGTGGAGAAGAAAGCGGTTTCCTTACCGTACTTCGCAATCATCTTCGGAACATCCTCAAGGATGAACTGCTGCGCGCCGGGAACGCCGGAGTCACCAGTTGGGTCGGGTGCGGTTGCTTCTACAAACTCGATACCAAGCTCAGCAGCCTTAGCCTTGAGCAGGTCGCGTCTTGTGGAAAGCAGAGCAATAGACATATGTCTGGGGAAGGAGTAGTGAACAAAGGTCTTTGCGCCAAGCTTCTGTGCCTGCTCCATGATGGTAGAGCCCATGCCAAGCTCGTCCGCGTTCATAACAATGTCAGCAACGGGAGCGATGGTGCCGGGGTCCTCACCGACTACGCCGGCAATTACCAGCAGGTCAGGGCGAAGCTCTTTGGCTTTTGCGATAGCGGCAGAAGCGCCGGGAACCGCCTGTACGAATACCAGAGCCTTTACAGACTCGTCAGCAATCAGGTTAAGGGTGTTGGAGATGGTGGTCTCCTGCTCTTTGGAGAAGTTGTCGGGGTAGGTTGCGGTTACAATCTGTCCCGGGAACTTCGACTTCATGTTCTCAGCGGCGCGGAACTCTTCCTCACCCTGAGATACGGTGCCGGTAATGATAGCAATTTTGTAATCGGAAGCAGCAGGTGCTTCGTTGGAAACGTCAGGTGCGCTGGAAGTATCAGGAGCTACAGGTGTACTGGTGCAGGCTGCAAGGCTAAAAAGCATAACAGATGCAAGTACAATCGATAAAAGTCTTTTCATGCGTTCCTCCATTTTAATATGTAATAATAGTGTGCAACATTAGTGCAGATGTAATTATATCACAAGCAAAAAAATGTGTCAAAAACGTAAACGACACATAAATTATTGTAAAATAGTATTATACATTGTTTTTTTATAATTATAACAGAAAAAGACTGAGATAATAACGGAAAAATAGTCGACATATATACATAAGCAACAAAAAACAGAGCGATGAAATATGCTGATATAGTATTAATAAATCAAAGTTTAATGTATAGTATCCTCATATTTCAGTTGATAAAAATACATTAGAAAAATAAACCACAAATTATAAGTAAATTACAAAATGTAATGGAAAACGAACATGAATCAATAATCCATGTTAAATCGGTAATACGGTGCTGGTTTAAATCGATAAATTAAACCCGTAGCAAAACAGATAAAACGCACACGCACCATTTTTAAAGAGTGAAGGACGGTGCTTTTGAACAAGCAATCAAAAAAAGGATAGGCGTGGAAACCTATCCTTTTTTAAATGAATATCTGCCGCCAAAGATTAATGCACGGTATCAAGTCATCGGTCTTTTGCCGCCGGCAACCGCCTATCAGCCCGCCTGAGCAAGCCTCTCGTTGAGTATCTTCCTCCAGGCAGATGCGGTTCTGCTGCCCGAAACAGCGCTGCCCACCAGATCACCGTTTCGGTCGACGAAGAACGTGGTCGGAACAAAGGTCACATTGCTCATAAAGGAGTTGTTGAGCATGGAGGAGGAGGGGATATACATTTTATAAGAAGCACCTGTTTTGTTGACAATGCTTTGAATGGACGATACGTTACCGGGTCCGTCCATCGCAACGCCGATGATGTTCACACCTTTGCTCTTAAACTCCTTGTATACCTCGTCTATTTCGGGGATCTCTGTGATGCAGGGGTTACAGTAGGTAGCCCAAACGTTAATCATGGTCAGATCATATTTGTTAAGAATGCTCTGATTCGCTGTGTTCCCGGCAAGATCGGTCATGCTAAAGGTTCCGATGGTGCCAACGCTGCTCGGCTTGCTGCTGGGTGCAGTCGAGCTGCTTGAGGGCTTTGAACTGCTAGAAGGCTTTGAGCTGCTCGAAGGAGCAGAGCTGCTTGTCTTAGAGGAAGAACTGTCCGTTTTGGAAGATGAATTCGTAGAAGAGGTATTGCCTTTTGACGATGCAGAACCAGAAGCACCGTTGTTCTTTGTGCCGGAAGATGCGCCTTTCGCCGAGCCGGAGGCAGTGGAACTCTGATTGCTCTGTGCATCCCGGTCTTGCTCGTCCGCGCTTTGTGCATCCTCCTCAGCTGAGTCAGGATTCAAACTGTCCTCGTCCGGCGCACTGTTGTCGGCATATTGCTCTGCGTTGGCAACCTCAATCTCGGCAGAAGAAACCTCGCTGCTTGTGCTATCAGGCGTATCGGATACATCGGTCGCACAGGCGGTAAAGAAAGCGAGCGCAGTAACCGCTGCAGTTACTATGGCTATCAATCGTTTCATAATAAAACCTCTCATTCATATTACTTTATGTCAACCAAATCCACAAAGAATGTCTGGTTTTATTCTAACACGTTAAAATTTTCGTTTCAATTTAACATTCCTTCAAATTATGTAAACCAATCAATGCCATAGTTGTTGCGCAGATGAAAACAAACTGTTTCGGTTTTTTATCATTATAAAAGTCAAAGGCTGATTCAAACACGTAATTTTGGTTGCAACCCGGTAATTCGGATGGTATAATGTATTGCACTCGTCCGCTTGATACGGACAGTGGCAGAATACAGCATCGTTTTATATTGTGCATAGTCGGAGGATTTTAACTATAATGAAGTTTGTAAAAGAGAAAAGTTTTTATACCACAATAGCGGCCATCGCCCTGCCCATTGCACTGCAAAACCTCATTGGGTTTGGGGTAAACATGACGGACACTTTGATGATTGGCTCGCTGGGCGAAGAGCAGCTTTCGGCGGTCGCTCTCGCGAACCAACCGTTTTTTATCCTGCTTATACTTACCTTCGGTATCTCAAGCGGCATCTCGGTGCTTACCGCGCAGTATTGGGGCAAAGGGGAGATGACACCAATCCGGCGCTCGTTTGCTATCGCGCTCAATGTTGGGATGCTGTTGTCCGTGGTCTTTTTTATTGGCGCATTTTTCTTCCCGCGCGAAATTATGAGCATCTACTCCAAACAACCCGAAATTATCGAACTCGGTGCGCAATACTTAAAGATTATGTCGTTTGCATACCTGTTTTATGGCATTACCAATACATATCTTTGCTCACTGAGAAGTGTTGAGGTTGTTAAGATATCACTTTTGGTGTACGGTGTCTCGTTCGGGGTAAACCTTATCATAAACTACACGCTGATTTTCGGTCACTTCGGTTTTCCCGCACTGGGGGTGCGGGGCGCTGCAATCGGTACGCTGATTGCCCGTATGACGGAGTTTTTGATTGCGCTAATCTTTATGATCTTTTTTGAAAAAAAGGTGCGGCTGCGCATAACCGACCTTTTTAAGATCGATAAGGTGTTGTTCGGCGACTACCTGCGCCATGGCATGCCGGTGCTGTTTAACGAGCTTTTGTGGTCTGTAGGGATGTCGGTGCAGTCGGTGATTATCGGCAGAATCGGCTCGGAATTTGTAGCTGCCAACAGCATTGTCGGCGTGCTGCAACAGCTTACTACCATTGTCATCTTTGGTATGGCAAACGCGGGCGCTGTTGTGATTGGCAAGGCGGTGGGCACCGGTGAAAACGATTATGTGCGCCGCTGTGCCAATACCCTGCTCGTGCTCAGTATGGGGGTTGGCTTAATCGGTTCCGTAATTATGTTTTCGCTCCGCGGTGTGGCAATTGGGTTTTATGATTTCCCCGAGACAACCAATCTGATTGCCAATCAGCTTGTTATTGTCGCAGCGGTAAACGTGTTCTTTATCTCGGTATGCGCCATAAATCTTGTCGGCACACTTCGGGGAGCAGGGGATACGCGGTTTGTGTTTATTGCGGATACGATACTGATATGGGTACTGTCCGCGCCGCTTGGCATGCTGGCTGGCTGGGTCTTAAAATGGCCTGCATGGGCGGTGTTTATCTGCCTGCGTATAGACGAACCGCTTAAGGCGATGGCGATACTCATTCGATTAAAAGGGCAAAAATGGATTAACAATGTAACAAGGTAGATAAAAAAACAAAAATCCAACTTGAATTTTCGTGAAAAGTATTGACATAATGGGTGCTGAGAAGTAAAATGACTGTAGGTTTTGGGCTTGTTTAGGGAGATTACGCCATGACGGTACCTCAGTGCGGTGTAGATGCAAGCTTCGGTTTGAAAACGGATACCCCCGATGAGCAACTCGTTGTGGCCGCTCGTTTGGGCTGCAACGAAAGCATTACCGTGCTTCTTGCAAGATATTTGCCGCTTATTAAGCGCAAAGCGGTATCGTGCGGGCACTCGTTTATGGATGAGGATGATTTTATTCAGGAAGGGCTAATTGCCTTACTGCGTGCAATACGCTTTTATCAAACGGATAGAAGCACCGCCTTTGTCACCTTTGCCGTTACCTGTATTAACAATAGCATTCGCTCGGCTCTGCGCTCGGGCGAGTTACTTAAGCACATGCCGTTACGTGGTTACGTTTCTTTGGATGAGTATGTAGAAGGCGGCGGTGTCGCCGGCCAAAGCAACGCACACAATGGTTATTCACCGGAAACCCTCTTGATTAAGAAGGAAGAATACGCGCTCATTAACCAAACAATACAATCTCTTCTTTCGGGGCTTGAACGGGAAATACTGATGCTGTATTTGAAGGGTCTGACATATGAACAGATGGCTTCACGCCTGGGCGTTACGAATAAATCGGTAGATAACGCGCTGCAGCGTGCAAGAAAAAAGCTAGGCGCCGTCCTACGGTAAACGCGGTATTGGCGCCAATATGTTATTGTCACTTCTGCCCACTCGTGCAAAACCGCTTATGCGGGTTGCAATATGCCCCAGTAGCTCAACGGAAGAGCGTTGGTATTCAAAGGTGTCGGTTCAATTCCGTCCGCGGGCGCAAATATTTTTCCGAAAAAGCGAGGTAAATTTCATGTTCGATGACAAGACCTTAAACTGTAAGGATTGCGGTGCAGAGTTTGTGTTTACTGCAGGCGAGCAGGAGTTTTATGCCGCTAAGGGCTTTGTAAATGAGCCCCAGCGCTGCAAAAACTGCCGCGATGCCCGCAAAAACGCATCTAAGCCGGAAAAAGAGATGTTTTCTGCCACCTGCGCAAGCTGTGGGGCAGAGGCAAAGGTTCCTTTCAGACCGCGTGAAGACCGTCCGGTATACTGCAGCGAGTGCTTTGCACGCATGAGGGAAGAAGGCTAATCCACAAGAGTATAAAAGGTGCTTCGGTTGTTACCGGGGCACCTTTTTGGTGATAGAAACAAAAAAGACAGCCCCTTATAAAAAGGCTGTCTCTTTCTTTTTGTGTTTTGAATGCGACGAACTATTCTGCCGCTATCTGGGATGGTGCTCTGCGATCTCATCCTTGCGGAACAATAGCGAGATACACCAGATGCCGGCGAGCGCTACAAGGGTATAGATAATTCTGCTTAATATGGCCGTCTGTCCGCCAAAAATCCATGCAACAATGTCAAAGCTGAATATACCGATGCTTCCCCAGTTTAAGGCGCCGATAATCACCAGTATCAGTGATATCCTGTCAAGCATGTGTATTCATCTCCTTCTTGGGTATAAATATAGCATAGCGCTATCTCTGCAAAACAATCGCAGATAGCCCTAGTTTTCCAAACCTAACAGCAATTATGCGTCGCCTTGGGTTTGTGTTGCACAAACACGGGCTGCAGCAATAGCAAAAGCGGTCTATTTATCGTTTATCAGTCGCTGATAAATCTCCCACAGCTTAAAGCGTATGATATAGCTGCCCTGCTCGGTTACGATTCTTAGCTCATCTTCGGTCAAGATCTCCGCCAGCTCCTCTTCTTCACTTGCAGAGGGCAAACACATGGGAGGGAACACCACACACCACCAGTTTTGACCCTGTTCTTTGCCCAAGCGAATGCAAAGCGCGTCGTAGTTTCCTGCGGGCAATGTGACCTCGTTATAGATGCGCGTGTTAAACCAGCGGTTTTCTATCGAGGCTTGCGCGGTATACGTGCATCCCTGCTCGGCAAGATAGCGGTTGGCAACTGCCTCGATTTCCGGCAGGTGCGCCGAGATGTCCGCCTTTGCGTCGTTTTTGCTTTCACCGCCCCACAGCAAGTCGCCGCATTGCTCGAGAACCTTATCCCGCACTGCGAGCTTAATCTGCTGGTCGGTATTGCTATCCGAGTTTGCTATCACATGCAGCCGAAGTAGCTTTTCGTTAATCTGTCCGCATTCTTGTCCAAACTCGGTAAAGCCGGTCAGCAGTGTTGTAAGCACAGCAAGCAGCAGACCGATGAGTAGCGATAGTTCTATTTTTTTCATATGTAAAAACCGTCCTTTACTGAAGATATCCCAAATATCACCAGTAATATGGACGGTCTTTTCATTGTTTATACACAGCATTGTTTAAAAAGTGTCCCCAAACAGGGCAAAAGCGTAGAATTAGCGGTCTGCATAGCTGACCACAGCAAAAACGAAAACGTAGCACGATTGAGCTTGCGTTTACTGTAACGCCGCGCCGTGTTCACATGGGGTCGTTAAAAAGACCTGTTCAAATCGGTCTTTTAACCTCGAGAAGCAGTGTTTTGCGTCCGATTTGTCCTCAAACAGCCCAAACACCGCGCTGCCGCTTCCCGTCATCTGTGCGCCTAAGGCGCCTTGCGCAAGCATTGTGTCTTTTATCTCGGTCACTTCGGGCAGGGGGCATACCTGTTCGAACACGTTGCACATCAAAGCGCCCACATCGGCAAGGTTTCCCGCCGCTACCGCCGCGACAAGCAGGTTGTTATCGGGTCTCGTTAAAACGGGGGAGCGGTCACAGCGTGCAAATGCCTCACCGGTGTTCACTCCGACAGTCGGTTTGGCAATCACAATATGGCATTTTGGCAGCGTCGGTAAGGGCAGAAGCAGCTCGCCGATCCCCTCGGCCAGGGCGGCACCCCCAACGATGCAAAACGGCACGTCGGCACCCAATGTAACACCCATCTCGCATAGGTCGTGGGTATCAAGCCCCGCGTCAAACAATGCATTGAGTCCCACAAGAACCGCCGCGGCATCCGCGCTTCCTCCCGCCAGTCCCGCCTGCATCGGAATCTCCTTTTGCAGCGCAATTCGCACCCCCGCGCCCGAAAGCCCTTGATGTGAAAAAAACGCTTTTGCGGCGCGAACAACCAGGTTGTCGTCCCCCGCAGGCAGGTCGCCGTACGCGCAGCTGCAGGAAAGCTCCACAGCGTTGGTTGCGGTTTTTGTCATGGTGAGATAATCGCACAAGGCAACGGCGTGCATCACCATACTTAAAAAGTGGTATCCGTCATGCCGCCTGCCGGTGATGTCAAGCGACAGGTTAATCTTTGCGGGTGCTGTCACACGGCAATGGTGCATTGCGGATATCCTCCGTTCCTTGTACGCATAAAAGGCTTAAAGCGCCTTGATGAACAGCTCGATTCGTTTGAGCGCCTCTAAAATATGCTCGATGGAATAGGAGTAGGAAACACGAACATACCCTTCGCCGCTATCACCGAAAGCACTGCCGGGCACCACCGCAATCTTCTGGGAGAACAGCAGCTTTTCGCAGAACTCCTCCGAAGTCATGCCGGTGCTCTTGATGCAGGGGAACACGTAGAACGCGCCCTCCGGCTCAAAGCAGGAAAGACCCATCTTGTTAAACGCGTTAACCATCAGACGGCGGCGCATGTCGTATTCCTCCACCATCATGCGGATCTGCCCGTCACAATGCCTTACAGCTTCGATGGCGGCATACTGACTGGTGGAAGGAGCGCACATAATCGCAAACTGGTGAATCTTTGTCATCTGCGACAGGATCGGTTCGGGTGCGCAGGCGTAGCCGAGCCGCCAACCCGTCATCGAGTAGGATTTCGAGAACCCGTTTACGACGATGGTGCGTTCCCACATCCCCTCCAAGGAGGCAATCGAAACATGGTTTGATGAGTAGGTAAGCTCGGAGTATATCTCGTCGCTGAGCACCATAATGTCGGTTCCCCGAAGCACCTCGGCAATCTTCTCAAGATGCTCGCGGCGCATTACGCCGCCCGTAGGGTTGTTAGGAAAGGGGAGAATTAACATCTTTGTTTTGGGGGTAATCTTCTCGCGCAGTGCACTTGCGGTCAGGCGAAAGTTGTCCTCCTCGCGTGTGACAATCGGCACCGAAACGCCGCCCGTCAGGTCGACAATCGGGGTGTAGCATACAAAAGACGGCTCCGGTATCAGTACCTCGTCCCCGGGGTTAACGAGCGCGCGGATGGCAATATCAATCGCTTCTGAACCGCCTACTGTAACAACAACCTCATTTCTAGGGTCATAAGTAAGCCCGAATCTCCGCTTTTGGTATTGTGCCAGCGCTTCACGCAGCTCAAGCAGTCCCCAGTTGGAGGTGTAGCGGGTGTGTCCCTTCTCCAGCGACGCAATCGCCGCATCTCGGATGCTCCAAGGCGTTTGAAAGTCAGGTTCACCAACACCAAGCGAGATGACGCCTTCCATCTCGTTGGCGATGTCAAAAAATTTACGGATGCCCGAGGGCTTGATGTTCTTAACCCGCTCGGACAACACCTTGTTGTAGTCTATCACAGCGAAGCGTTCCCCCTCTCATCGTTGTCCTCGTCGCAGAACACAAAGCCGTCGTCCTTATAGCGGCGCAGCACAAAGTGAGTGGTGGTGGATAGTACCGAATCCATGGGAGCCAGGCGATGCGCCACAAACAGCGCAATCTCTTGAAACGTTTTGCCCGAAACCAGCACCGCAAGGTCGTAGCCGCCGGACATCAGAAAAACACTCTCTACATGGTCAAACTGCATGACCTTTTTGGCAATCTCTTCAAAGCCCAGATCACGCTTTGGGGTAACGCGCAGCTCGATTAAGGCGGTAACGCGGTCCTTGCCCGTGCGCTCCCAGTCAATGAGTGCCTTATAACCGCGAATGACTCCGTCTGCTTCATATTTTGCCACGGCGGCGGTAACCTCCTCGGCCGATGCGCCCAGCATAACGGCGATCTGCTCATTGGTTAACCGTGCATTTTTGTCCAGAATCTTTAGAAGCTTTTCCATGACAATAGTCACTCCAGTTCTTTAATATAAATATTTATAAAAACGCGTGATGGCGTCTTTATTTTAGGTCAATCAGCATGGGGGTGCGCGAAAGATACAGCGCAAACTGCTCAAATCCCGCATCAAGGGCAAGCTGCATACCGTCTTGAATATTCATGCCTACATCACCCGAGCGGTGCCCGTCCGAGCCGATGGTGATATACTCTCCGCCCAGTTCTCGAAATCGCTTGACGCAGGACTGTGGGGGGAGCGTTGTACCAAGCCCCTGACGGTAGCCGGAGGTGTTAATCTCAAGCGCCTTTTCGTTCTGCGCCAGTGTTTTTAGAATCTCGTCTATGATGTCGGCGTACTCGGTCAAATCCACCGAGATGCCGTTTGCGTGCAGATACCGCAGGGGATATGTCAGATGCGCGAGACTGTCAAATCGGTTCCACCTGGCAACAGCCAAAACATCCTCAAAATAGCCCTGCAACAGTAAGCGGACATCCGCCTCACTAAACTCGGAGTAATCTATATAGTAATAATCCGCGCCGCTGGATGCGTTGTGCACCGAGGCAAGCACAAAATCAAAGTCATAGTCGGTTAGCAGCTTATCGGCAATACTCGGGTTTGTAAGCGGCTGCCCCAGCTCAATGCCGGAGGAAACAATCAAACTGCCGCGAAACACCGACTTTGCCTTCAGGCACTCAAAATTCGATTGACGGATGGATATATGGTACCGCCCGCCCTCATAATTATCCACCTCGCAGTGGTCGGTAAAGGCTATGCCGCGCAACCCGGTGGCAACACCGCGCTCACACATATAGGTTACCGATTCCCGCCCGTCCGGGGAATTGTCGGAGTGCGTGTGGCTGTCGTACAGGTTAATAAATGACATCGCAAAGCCCCCTTCCACGCGTTAAATAACCGATTATCTTCTGCGTTAGCTTCGTCATAAAGAATATACGAATTTATAATAACACACTTAAGGCAAAAATTATAGATGACAAAATGCCTAGTTGTTTTTCACAAGCAAAAAAGTTTTGGTGATTTGTTCTAGCGTTTGGCATTAAAATAAGGCAATACTGACTGTGCTTTTTGTCCAATTGCTCTGTATTTTTGACCGCTACGCAATAACAAGCAATAGAAAGCGATGCTTCTATTTTTGTGTCGGTATGGTTTCTTCCTCAGGCGATGTGTGTTATAATAAGCGAAGAATAATAAGCCTATGAATAAAACCATATTGCGGAGGAATCGATGGAGTTTTCGGTCAATTACGGCATATTGCAGGGCGTTTTTGCGGTACCAAACTGTGTTGTAGACCAGCACATTAAGCTGGCGGGGGCGGCACAGCTCAAGGTGCTGTTGTTTTTGTTGCGCCACAGCGATAAAACCGTGGATTGCGCAGATATGGCGAAAAAACTCGGCTATTCGCAGGCGGACATTAAGGATGCCGTAAACTACTGGCAGGAGGTCGGCGTGCTGTCGCAAATAGAGGGACCGACACAAGACGAGGCCCCGCCAATCATAAAAAAGTCGGCGGAGGTTGCTGCTTCAAGTCAAGCAAACGAGCCCGCGGATGTAAGCGAGCCTGCATTGCCCACGAGTACCGCGGTATACGAGCAGGGCAACATCAAACGGGTATCAAACAGCTACCGCTTTACGCAAAAAGAGGCGTTTTTGCGGGTGGAGGAGAACGAAGGACTTCGCTTTCTTATTGATCAGTGTCGCGTGCATCTCGGGCGGGAACTGCAGGGCAGCGATGTGGTGGCGCTGGTTTCTATCCACGACTGGGCAGGGCTTTCGCCCGACGTCATATTGCTTGCGGTCTGTTACTGTGCCTCGCGCGGCGTGACCGATATGCGCAGCATCGAACGTCAATGTACACAATGGTTGGATATTGGAATCCGCACCCATGAGCAGGCGGAGGAATACATAAA
>JAEZQD010000102.1 GCA_023413185.1 Bacillota bacterium | reverse complement strand
AGGATATTGTCAAAAAGGGCGACGAGATTGACCTTGTTGTAGTTAGGGTCAACGATGTTGAAGGAACCGTAATGCTTTCCAAAAAGCGTTTTGATGCGATAGCCGGATACGAGAGGGTATGTGCCGCTGTGGATACACAGGAGGTACTTGATGGCAAGGTTACAGAGGTTGTAAAGGGCGGCGTGCTTGCGTTAACCAATGGCGTTCGTGTCTTTATTCCCGCTTCTCAGGCAACCCTTTCGCGCGAAGAGCCGCTTGAAGCTCTTTTAAAGCAGCCCGTTCGTTTCCGTATTCTTGAAGTGAACCGTCAGCGCGGTCGTGCAGTCGGCTCCATCCGTTCGGTGCTTCGCGAGGAGCGCAAGGGCGCAGAAGAGCAGATCTGGAACGTCATCGAAGAGGGCAATACCTACAAAGGTTCGGTTAAGTCGATTGTTGATTTCGGCGTGTTTGTTGATATTGGCGGCGTAGACGGCTTGGTACATATTTCCGAGTTGTCGTGGAACCGTATCAAGCATCCTTCCGAGGTTGTTAAGGTTGGCGACGTGCTCGAGGTATATGTCAAGGGTGTTGACAAAGAGAAAAGGCGTATCTCTCTTGGTTATAAAAAGACTGAGGACAACCCTTGGGAGGTATTTAAGCGCGAGTACAGCGTGGGCAGCGTCGTAAATGCAAAGATTGCATCGCTTACCCAGTTTGGCGCATTCGCGACCATTATCCCCGGCATCGACGGTTTGATTCACGTTTCGCAGATTGCCATTGAACATGTTGCAAAGCCGCAGGATGTTCTGAAGGTTGGTCAGCAGGTTGATGTGAAGATTACCGAAATCGACCTTGACAAAAAGCGCATCAGCCTTTCCATTAAGGCGTTGCTTGCGGACGAGTCCGCCGAGGTGTCTGAGGAAGAAACCGCTGCAGAGTAAGAACCGTCATATCGTTTTATTACGCCCCCGTCTGCCTGACGGGGGCGTTTTTGCGTCCATTTCAAAGCCTTTCGGGTGGAATATAACCGCGTTTTCTCGAATAATAATGGACTGGCACACCCATAAGTACAAGCCGGACAGCGGAAAACGGGGGAACGCAATGAAGCGAGAAGACACAGTCAGCAAGATGGGGCTAACATCGGCAGAGGCGGCAAAACAGCTTTTGCGATACGGTCCCAACTCACTCAAAAACACCCGCAAGGTTAAGCCGGTTATGATGCTCTTCTCTCAGTTCAAGGATGTACTGGTCATCATACTGCTTGCGGCAACGGTATTGTCGGTGGTTATGGGCGAGGTCGGCGAGGCGTTAACGATACTTGCCATCGTTTTTTTAAACGCGCTGCTTGGCTTTGTCCAGGAGTTTCGCACCGAGCGCACGCTGGAGGCACTTCGGCGTATGGCTGCCCCCACCGCACGGGTTCTGCGCGACGGCATGGAGACGATGCTGCCTGCACAGGAGGTCGTGCCGGAGGATATCCTGATTCTGCGGGCGGGCGACCGCGTTGGGGCAGACGCCATGCTGCTTGATTGCAGCGAGCTTTCCTGCGACGAGTCGATTCTAACCGGAGAATCCCACAGCGTAAGCAAAGAGAGCAAAAAGCTCGTGTATATGGGAACCAACGTGACCACTGGACGGGCGCGCGCACGGGTTGTGACCACCGGCATGAATACCGAGATGGGTAAGATAGCAGGGATGATTGGGGAGATTCAGGAGGAGCCCACCCCGCTGCAGCGAAGGCTTGCCCAGCTTGGCAGGGTTATTGCCGTCGGGTGTGTCGCGGTGTGCGCGATTGTCGCCGTTACGGGCATCCTGCGCGGGGAGGAGCCCTTCTCAATGCTGCTGACCGGAATCTCGCTTGCTGTCGCGGCGGTGCCCGAGGGGCTGCCTGCCATCGTCACCATCTCGCTTGCCCTTGCCGTGTCGCGTATGCTAAAGCGCAACGCGCTGATTCGCAAGCTGGGTGCGGTGGAAACACTCGGTTGCGCCGGAGTAATCTGCTCGGATAAAACCGGAACCATCACCGAAAACAAGATGACCGTTACCGCCGTCATCACACCGGACGGGGTGTATGAGGTGAGCGGTGCCGGGTACGAAAAGGGCGGAACGTTCCACGCGGTAAAGGGTGTGGCACCCGAGCAGGATGCCGCATTGCAGACACTGTGCGAGACGAGCGTACTGTGCAGCAACGCGCATCTGTATGATGAGGATAAACAACAGCTTCGCAGAATCGCCTCGCAGGGCAGCTATACCGTTACGGGTGAAGCGACCGAGATAGCCCTGCTCATTGCCGCAGCAAAAGCAGGCGCAACCGAGCAGCTGTTGCAGCGCAGATATACCCGCCTTGCGGAGCTGCCGTTTAGCTCCGAACGCAAGAGGATGTCGGTGCTTGTGCTTTCGCAGGACGGCGGAAAGCGCCTTTTGACCAAGGGTGCATGCGATGTGATACTTGGGCAATGCACGTTTATCCTTAAGCGCGGCGAGGTGGTATCCATGACGGAGGAAGACCGCCGCTGGGCCAAACGTCAGATTGAGCAGATGGCAAAGAACGCCCTTCGGGTTTTGGGCTTTGCATATAAGAATTTTTCTGGCTCCCATCCCGCCAAAGAGGACGAAGCAAGCCTAATCTTTGTCGGTATGGCGGGCATGATCGACCCACCTCGCAGAGAGGTGTACGACGCCATACGTCAGTGTCGCCGCGCGGGCATCCGCCCCGTGATGATTACGGGGGACCATATGCTCACTGCATCGGCGATAGCAACAGAGATTAAGCTGTTAACCCCCGGTGATGAGGTACATACCGGCGAAGAGCTCGACACGATGGATGAGCAGGAACTCACCCGTGTCGCAGCGGTCACTGCGGTGTATGCACGGGTGACCCCCGCGCACAAGCTGCGCATTGTACGCGCGCTCAAGCGCACCGGTCAGGTGGTGGCGATGACGGGCGACGGCGTCAATGACGCGCCCGCCGTAAAGGAGGCCGACATCGGCGTTGCCATGGGGCAGAGCGGCACCGATGTTACACGTGAGGCCTCGTCGCTCATCCTGCTCGATGACAACTTCGCCACCCTGATAGCGGCGGTGGAGGAGGGCAGGGTAATCTACCAAAACATCCGAAAGTTTATACGGTATCTGCTTTCCTGTAATATCGGCGAGGTATCTACGATGTTTGTAGGCATGCTGATGGGGCTGCCCGTCGTACTGCTACCGATTCAAATTCTACTGATAAACCTGGTTACAGACGGACTGCCTGCCATTGCACTGGGCTTGGAGCCGCCCGAAAAGGATGAGATGACGAGAAAGCCCCGCGGCAGGGACGAGAGCATCTTTTCAAACTCACTTGCCGCAACCATTGTGTTTCGCGGTTGTATCATCGGGCTTGCCACACTCGGTTCGTTTGTCACTGCGTATAAGCAAACACAAGACCTAAGCACGGCGCGCACGGTTGCGCTACTTACCCTGGTGTTCAGCCAGCTGATTCATGTTTTTGAATGCAAAAGCGAAAAGAAAGGTCTGTTTCAAATCAATATCTTTTCCAATGCAAAGCTGGTGTTTGCGGTTCTCATCTCACTTGCCGTTTCGTTACTCGCAGTATACTGGCAGCCGCTCGCGGCTATCTTTGGCACACATAGCCTTTCGACGCACGAGCTGATGGTGGTAATCGCTTACAGCTTTTTGGGACCGCTACTTGTTTCTGTGCTGGGATGGTTTAAACCGCGAAAAAAGAAAGTCGAAACCAATGACGATCAAACGAATCCACTTACGTTTAGCAATATTAACGATGGTTAAGCACAACCTATCCACAGCAGTTTCATTGAACAAAGCAAATATGCGCGGGATTAGCCGGTTAACGGCAGTCCCGCGCATTTGATTGTATCGTGACAGGGTGAGTTTGGTCGGGATGAACAGCCCCAATATGAGAAAACTAACGATAAAAAACAGGCGCTTAAAATGTGCTGTGAAGTTATTTTTTAATCTGTATTATTTTAAACGGTTTTTCGCATTTTAAGCAGTATGAAAGCACATAACGCGTGCCGGAAGAACGCATATCCCAAAAAGCAAGCACATAATCGCTGTAATCCACAATCGAAACATTGCGCTTAAGCGGTGCGAGGCTGCCAAACCTTTCGTAGTTTGGTGTAAAGCATGTTAACGGTAGTTTAAGCGTTGTGGCAGCTTGCTCTGCAAGGGTATCAATACCGCGCGCACCACCGCTTACAATCTCCGAGCAGTTTTGCGGCACATACGCAATAATATCTTTTGCAGTCATGCAGCCGCTGTTGCGGGAACCGATAATTGCAACCTTCAATCGTAACCGCTCCGTTTCTTTAAAATCTGTAAAAATTAGTGTAATTTTAACACAATCGGCGCAATTCGGCAAGAGCGCTTGAAATCAAACAGCTTGTTATGGTAGTTATTTATCTTTAATAAAGCGATTAACAAGGCTTGTTATGGCAGCAATATCAGTCAATTGATGTGCCGAGCGTTGCCGTAACCTGACAATACAAGCCGCACTGCCCTCCCGTTTTTTGCCACATGACAAATTATGAGTATGCAAGGGAAGTTGAGACATTCGGTTCTGTTTTTGCCTACGATATTTAAAAAACCCACGGCAAAGATATTGATGAGGCGATTAAAAAAACATTCCACAGATAGAACCGGGTTTTCTGTTACAGCCCAATATGGTGCAGCTGTATTGATCTTATGACGGTTCTATCCAAAGGGCAATACAAACGGAAAGGCACGGTAGCGTATGAGAAGAATAATTAGGACAATAACGGCGGTCTGTCTTGCAGTCGCCATAACGGCGTTGACGGCAGTAGCCGTTATGGCTTCAAGATTACCGGATGAATTCTTGGTACAGGCGGGCAGCCAGCTTTTGCTTGGCGAAAATATAAAGGCAGGTTCGCTGCAAAACACAATTTCGGACAAAACGGTGCGGGCAGAAAAATCGACCAATGCAGGCGCACACTACGACACGCAGCTTAGTATCTTTGGGCTGATTCCCATTAAGGATGTTAAGGTGTCGGTGGTGGACGAGCGGGTTGTGATACCCTGCGGCACACCGTTTGGCATTAAGATGTTTACCGACGGCGTGGTGGTTGTGGGTCTTACGGATGTTGAGGCAGAAAAAGGGATGCGTAATCCGGCAAAGGAAGCTGGTATCAAACTTGGGGATATTATTACACAGATAAACGGAAAAAGGGTTACGTCCAATGAGGATATCTCCTCAGGCATTTCGTCTTACGACGGCAAACCGCTTGTGATTACGTTAAAGCGTGCTCACAACGAGATGCAGATCTCCGTCACGCCGGTAAAAGCCAAATCGGATAATCGCTACAAAGCGGGCATATGGGTTAGGGACAGCTCGGCGGGGATTGGCACGGTAACGTTTTTTGATGTGCAGAGCGGATTGTTTGGGGGTCTTGGTCACCCCGTGTGCGACATCGATACGGGAGAAATTCTGCCGCTAATGAGCGGGGATGTTGTGGGCGTTACGATAACCGATGTGACCAAGGGCGTTCCCGGGCTTCCGGGGGAACTAATTGGCAGCTTTAACAGCAGCAGCGTAGCTGGCAGTTTAATCGTTAATACCGACACGGGGATCTATGGTATGCTTAACGCGAGTCCCAGCAAGCATGCGGCGGTGCCTGTTGCGCTCAAACAAGAGGTTAAGGAGGGCAAGGCGACAATACTGAGCACGGTGGATGGCGGCGAGCCGAAGGAATACAATATCATAATCGAGAAGGCGAACCTGACCGATGCAAATCCCACGAAAAACCTAATTATCCGCATTACGGATAACCGACTGCTCGAAAAAACAGGCGGCATAGTGCAGGGGATGAGCGGCAGCCCGATTCTGCAAAACAACAAGCTCGTAGGCGCCGTTACGCATGTGTTTGTAAACGACCCCGCAAGAGGGTACGGTATCTTTGCCGAGAACATGCTTCTTGAAACGGACTCCATTCAAAATACCGCAAAATCAAAGGCATCGTGATGGTAATTGGCGTGTTTATATGCAAAATGCACGACAATACAACATTGTTATTGTGCTATTATAATATAAAACGCATCCAAATATGTAAATATAAATAAATAATTGAAATAATTGTAGCATATCTATTGCCTATCTAAAAAAAGTGCAGTATAATTTTTATAATCCGCTTTACGACGCGTTACCACCTTAAATGCTGATAATCGTGTTTGTAATGCTTCGGTTGTTTCTTTTGGGGTAAAAAAAACGATATTTTTGTCAACCAAAATGTTTGTCGTTTCACCGTAAAACCATCAAAAACTCCTTGCAAAAATTACCAAATTATGGTAGTATTACCTTAGACCGAAGGAGATTTAGGAGGAAACAAAATGGATAATTCGTTAAAAGTTCTAATCGCGGACGATTCAAAGGAATTTGGCGGTTTATGTACTGAGGTATTAAAGTCGCGGGGCTTTATTCCCATTACAACGCCAAAAAACGGCAGCAAGCTGGTAGAGAAGATTGAAGAGCTTTTGCCCGATGTGGTACTCGCTGATGTTTTTCTTCCTCACATTGATGCGATCGGTGTCATGAAGTCGGTGGCGGGTAATAAAGGCATTCCGAAAAAGCCGATGTTCATGATCATGTCGGGTTACGATAATCCTATGCTCGAGCGCGAGGTGCTCAGTGCCGGGGCGGCGTTTTACTTCCTAAAGCCTTTTGATTTGGATGTGTTGGCGGACCGCATCGGCAATATGGCGGGTGCTTCGGGCAGTGTGAAGACGACGATTAAAGACCTTCACACCGTGCGCGCACAGCCTATGGATTTGGAACTGATGGTAACCGACATCATACTGCAGATTGGGGTTCCTGCGCACATTAAGGGTTACCATTACCTGCGTGAGGCAATAATGCTCAGCGTAAAGGACAGCGAGATGATTAACTCGGTCACCAAGTTGTTGTACCCCACCGTTGCAAAGCGGTTTGATACCACCTCTTCACGGGTAGAGCGTGCAATTCGGCATGCGATAGAGGTTGCGTGGGATCGCGGCGATATCGATACCCTAAACTCCTATTTCGGTTATACCATTAACGGCGTACGCGGCAAGCCGACCAATTCCGAGTTCATCGCGATGATTTCGGACAAGCTCAGGCTGCGCATGAGAGGCGCTGTTTAAAGAAAAATACCTGTTGCACATATGCGAGTATTCACCTCCCTTTCACAAAACAGCGTCGTCGCATCCCCCTGCGACAACGCTGTTTTGCTTTGCCTTACCCTGCTATTTCGTTGTATTTTGTTGTATATCGCCTGCAAAAGTGTTATAATCTTCTTTAACGGTGCAGTGTAGTGAATACGCAAATGCCGTAACTCGTATTTGGAGCGGATAGTAATGCGTGAGCTTTCTCGATATACCATCATTACAGGGCACTACGGCAGCGGAAAAACCAACCTTGCCGTAAACCTTGCCGTGGACAGTGCAAGACGTGGGCGGCGGGTGACGATAGTTGATTTGGATATTGTTAACCCTTATTTTCGCACTGCGGATTTTAAGCGTATCTTTGATGAGCTCGGAATCCGTCTGATTGCCCCCCCGTACGCGAATACGAACCTTGATCTTCCCGTTTTATCGGCGGAGGTTTTTTCGGTGTTTGCCGACAACGACTCCCACGTAATCTTTGATGTGGGCGGCGACGATGCGGGCGCGGTTGCGCTTGGTATGTACCGTTCTCACTTTGAGCACGTCAATTACGATATGCTGTATGTCATAAACCACTATCGGTACCTTACCCGTACGCCGGATGAGGCTTGCAGTCTGTTGCCTGAGATTGAGGCGGCGTCCCGACTAAAGGCGACCGGCGTTGCAAACTGCTCGAATCTCGCGCGTGAAACAACGGCAAAGGCTATTGCCGCATCCACGCAGTTTGCGCAGCAGGTGTGCCAAACACTGGGGCTGCCGCTGGTATGCACCGCCGTGGAGAGATCGTTGGTGCAGGGGCTGTCCGAACAGGTAGAACACTGTTATCCGGTAGATATCTATGTTAAAACCAACTGGGATTAGTTGTTTTTATATTACTATAGTACTTTTAATGGCTGGGAGGTTACGATATGGCTAAGATGACGGTAAACGAAAACATCTGCAAGGGCTGCGGCGTTTGTGTACTGGCTTGCCCGAAAAAGATTATCACGCTCGCGCAGGAACGCATTAACGTGAAGGGGTATCACCCCGCGCAGGTTTTAGAGATGGAAAAATGCATCGGCTGTGCAATGTGCGCAACAATGTGCCCCGACGTAGCAATTAAGGTGGAAAGGTAGGTAACAGCAATGAGTGAAAGAGTTCTGATGAAGGGAAACGAGGCGTTGGCGGAAGCCGCTATTCAGGCGGGCTGCCGTCATTTTTTCGGTTACCCGATTACACCCCAAACCGAGCTTTCGGCATATATGGCAAAGCGCATGCCCAAGATTGGCGGAACATTCCTGCAGGCAGAGTCTGAGGTTG
>JAEZQD010000096.1 GCA_023413185.1 Bacillota bacterium | reverse complement strand
CCTCGCTCATAAGACTTCCATTATTCAAAAGCGTTTCAAAACTCTTTATTCTTAATTTCGCCAAACAATAGGTTTTCTGTGAAAGCTATGAATTGTTCATAATCAATAGAAAAACAGTCCATAAAGCTGTCTCGACATAATCTGAGCATATGTATAATACCATTAAGTAGAAAAATGGAGGAGAAACCGAGATCAACCACTCTTATTCACAACTCTCCGCCAGTTGTAACACCATAATTGCATAACTTATTAAGACATCTTGAGTTGAAGGGATAATTTGACTTCAAATAGTTGATGGGAATCTATTAAAGGTATACTGACATTATACATATAAACCATTAGTGCGCAAAGGGAGATTGAGTAGTAATGTGCTACCAAAAAAGGGCAAAGTGGGACCTGCATCGCATTCACTTGATGGAGGGCAATGCCTCCAGTCCAATAAACTCCCGCCCCTGGTCATCATTTCAAGATGCCAAGGGCATGCATATTAATGCAACAGTTATAATTTTTCAATGATTTTTGGGGTGCACACCCAATGCTTCGGGAACGCGCCTCCACCACTTCTACAGAAGATATGGAAGTCTGTAAAATAATCAATCGTACTATATGGCGTTTTCAGCATAGTAACCATTCCTTTCATTACATCATCTCAGGTGTTTGCGGATTGCGCTCCACGACATTAACCAGCGCAGGCATTTCCTCGTCCTCGGCTATCATCTCCCCCTTATTTTTATCCAGGTCAAGCTCACCGGCAAGCTGGGCACTGCGAGCAAGCAGCCGTTCCATCTCTACTTCATGCTCAAACGGACGTTCCAGCTGCTCTTTGGCATCCGCGAGTGAAGCTTGTAGTCGGGCAAGGTTCTCCTTTTCGAATTCGAGCAGCTTGCCAATGCCCTGCACCGTGTTCTCCAGCCTGCGGGCGGTGCCTAACCCGCTGTCGCTGATCTCCGAGCGATACCCATTCTTACCGCACACAACAAGACTTGCATCGGATAGCATGTTCTTTCGCTCGATTACAAGGTCAAAGCCCCGGTATGAGCCGATGGCAAGCTCGCCCGCCTGAACACCGGGCGCAAGCGCGCGAATCAGGTCGCCTGCCTTTTCCCGTTCGGCGTAAACCTGTCCGCTTAAAGTAATCGAAAAATCCTCCTGCTTGTTGTGTAACAGCATATCAAAGTCCTGCCGAACCTGTTCCATCTGTGTTTCACAGTCTTTAATCTGCTTGGGATACACCACAGCGACATCCTCCTGTAAGCTGTATCGCTGCTGTCGGTACCCCGATTGCAGGGTGCGCAGCCGAGCTAGCTCCATATCCACCTCCATCTTCTCCTTAATCCGCACATCGCCGCTTGCAATGGCTTTGACTTCTGCGAATGATAAGACCGCCTCATCCACATCTTCACAGGAACGAGACGGCGTTTTGCTGGTCATTATTTGACTAATGAATCGCTGCTTTTGCTCGACGATCTGCCACAAGTATGCGTCGAAGCTCTTTTCGGTAACGTACCGGTAGATATGCACCTCGTCATACCCGTTCCCGCGTCGGAGGATACGTCCTTCACGCTGCTCAATGTCGCTCGGCCGGTATGGGCAGTCAATGTGATGCAGGGCAATCAGGCGGTCTTGTATGTTGGTACCCGCGCCGCACTTTTGTGTTGAGCCAATTAGGATTCTCTTTTCGCCGGTGCGAAGCTGCTCAAACATCTTCTCGCGTTGGATGGGGTTATCGGTGTCCCAGATGGTGCAGATGTCGGATTCGCGTATCCCACGCTGTATCAAACGGATTCTTAATTCATCCGGTATATTAAAGCTACTGCCCGGCGCACTGAAATCGGAGAAAATCACCTGTACACCGTGATTTTCTGCCGTGTCTAGGTAGTGCCAGTACACATTCTCCACACAGGCTGCCACCTTGCCGGACGGGTCGTAAGGCAACACCGAATCAATCAGGCGCATATCCGTACCCGCTTTTCGGGCGTCGCTTGTGAACTTGAGCATGTTATCCTCAGTTGGCTTCACCGCTCTATCCCGGATTGCCTGAACGCGTGGAATACTCTCTCTGATAAAGGCAAGCAGGGCGTCAGAAGGAGGACAAACGATTACATTCGCCTTTCCTCCTGCAAGTGTTGGTCGTGGCAGGTTGAGCATGTCGGCGGTCTGTATGTCCGCCACTTTTCGGAATACCGTCATGAGCTCCGGCAGGTTGTAGAACTTTGCAAACCGTGTGCGAGGACGGTACCCGTTGCCTTCGGGTGCAACCTCCATGGAGGTCACCGTTTCCCCAAACTGTGCTGCCCACTCGTCAAAGTGTCGGATGCCCATATCGATTAAATCCCCGTTTTGCAGATACCGCTGCATGACGTAGATCTCCGACATGGAGTTGGATACCGGTGTGCCGGTTGCAAACGTAATGCTGCCGCCGTTTTCACTCAGATACTTGCATTTCATCAGCATATCCGAGGACTTCTTGGCTCTGGCGTTAGAGATACCTGCCACATTGCGCATCTTGGAGAAGATTGCGCAGTTTTTGTAGTAGTGCGCTTCATCCACGAAAAGAACATTGATGCCCAGCTGCTCAAAGGTTAGCAGGTTATCCTTGCCAACGTTGGAGTTCAGATTCTTCAGCTGCTCCTCCAGCGACGCCTTAAGTCGCTCCATCTGTTTTACTGTATAGCTGCGCCCCTCCTTGTCCGAACGCATATCATCTATGGCAGTGGCTACCTGATAGAGTTCCTCTGAGATTGCTTCCTTTTGATATTCGGGAGACAGCATGATCTTCTCAAACTGGCTATGCCCCAGTACCACGGCTTCAATGTCGCTGGTGGCTATCTTGCCCAGCAGTGTCTGCCGGTTCTGCCGCTCAAAGTCCTTCTTGCTTGCGATGAGCACCTTGAAGTTCGGGTAAAGCAGCATGCAGTCTGCGCCAAATTGCTCGGTCAGGTGATTGGGCACAACAAAGGCAACCTTGTTTGCCATCCCCAACCGCAGCAGCTCCTTTGCTCCTGCAATCATGGTGTATGTTTTCCCCGCCCCCACAACGTGGGCAAGCAGCGTGTTCTGTCCGCTGCGAATGCGGGCGACCGCCGCGAGCTGGTGCGCATCCAGTGTAATACAGGGATTGATGTTTGGGAGAATTAGATGAGATCCGTCGTACTCACGCAAGCGGGTGTTATTAAAGTGCTCGTTGTAATAATCCACTAAGCGGGTACGCCGCTCCATGTCCTCAAACAGCCACGCGCGAAACCGGTCTTTGATTAGCGCCTGCCGTTCCCGTGCAAGGATGCTCTCCTTGTGGTTCACGACATACCGTACATTACCGTGCTCGTCCTCCTCGCGATCCTTGACCTGTGCCGATTTGAGATTGAGCGTGTCCTCGATGATTTGATACGCCGAGATGCGTTTTGTCCCATACCGGGATTGTGCAAGCACGTTGTACCGATCCATGCTTTTGTTAACCACTGCCCACTCCGCCGTATGCGGATTGTACAAAACATGGATGTGTCTGTTTTCGCGGGTGCCTTTGAGGTGATAGGGGGTTTTCAGGAGTGCGTATACAAACTCGTTGTAATCGCCTACCGGTATCCAGGTAACGCCCATCCGAATATCAATCTCACTGGCGGTCAACGGCTCCGGCTGCACGATATGAAGTGCTTCGACATTCCTGCGGTACTGCTCGTCGTTCTCCGCATACGACTGCGCCACTACCAGCTTTGCGCGCACATTGCCGCTCAGGTATTCCTCGGCTGTCTCCCACCCTGTGGTGATGTCCTCTGTGCTTGCTCTGACGGGGTTGCGATAAACTAGGGTGTCCAGCTCGGCTATAATCTCCTCCGCTGATTTTGGGTAAAGGGTCTGCATGTACGAAATATCGACGCCACCCCGGTAGTTAATAGACAGCATCAACGCGTCTTCTGCGCTCTCGGCTTTTGTGGGTTCGATGCTCTGGCGAATCGTACGGCGAAAGAATAAGTCTGTTTTGAGCGTTTTGCCGTCCGAATCCTGCCGTTCCAGCGCAAGCAACAGCGGCAGATTCACATCCTCACTGAATGCTCTTTTGTTGGCGGTAGCGGTCAGAGAGCCATAGGCTTTAGTGAAACCATCATATGTCTCGTTAAGCGTGTGCTGGAGGGTTTGCAGCTGCTCATCCGAACAGCCCTGTTCCTGCGCTGCAATCACCGCAAGGGCTGCGTCTTTTACCCTGACCATGCCCTTGATACGTTCTTCCGTTGCTTTGGGCAGGTCTTGCCTTATCATCTCCTCTCCGCTATTGTAATAGACCGCACTGTCTATGACGCTGTAGGTATATGGCTTGCCGGTTGGAGCAATCGGCGCGAAAGCCTGTGGTTCTAACGTTCTGCCATCCATAGTGCAGTGCGGGCGGGATATGGCGTCGTTTAATAGCTGCGCGAGGTCTTTGCCCTCAAGCGGGTGCATGGTGGTGTCTTTTTCGTTGCCGTACATCGTATCTTCAAAGCTCATGATGCCCAGCAGCATCTCGGGGTGCTCGACGTAGTATCGATTAACCGGAACACCGTCGGGCGTCTCGCCAAGCTCCACCCATGACGGGTACTCCCCGGCAAAGGGTTCTGTTCGCCGCTGCAAGAAGATGATGTCGGTGGTCACCTCGGTATTTGCATTCTGTTTAAACGCGCTGTTTGGCAGCCGCACAGCGCCTACTAGATCGGCGCGCTCGGCGATATACCGGCGTACACTGTCGTTTGCCTTATCCATCGTTCCTTTGCTGGTGACAAACGCAATCACCCCACCGGGGCGAACCAGATCAAGCGACTTCGCAAAGAAGTAATCGTGGATCAGGAAATTGTACTTATCGTACTTCGGGTCGGACAGCTTGTAGCCGCCAAACGGCACGTTGCCGAGCACGACGTCAAACGAGCCGGGCGAATACCTTGTTTCCTCAAAGCCCTGAATCAGGATGCTTGCACCGGGATAGAGCTGTCTGGCGATCCGTCCCGATATGCTGTCCAGTTCAACGCCATGCAGCTCCGAAGTGTTTAGCCCCTCCGGCAGCATGCCAAAGAAGTTGCCCACCGCCATGGCAGGCTCCAGCATTCTGCCGCCTTGAAACCCGAAATTCGCAAGTGCTTGATACATCGCGTTGATTACTACGGGGGATGTGTAGAAGGCGTTGAGTGTGGAGCGTCGCGCCTGTGTGTATTCACTGTCGGTCAGCAGCTGTCTAAGCTCAGCATACTCGTTGCGCCATGCTTCGTTTTTCTCATCAAACGCTTGGGGGATACCGCCCCAGCCGACGTAACCGGCGAGAATGTCCTGCTGCTCCCGAGACGCAAAAACACCGTCGAGTTCAAGCTGTTTAAGCAGCTTAATCGCGGCGGTGTTGTTTTGGTATTTACCTTTTTGTCCGTTCGGTACGGTAAAGTCATCCGGAATCCTGTAGTTTGCAGCTGGCAGTGATGCCTCTTGTTCTCTCGCAGGGTTACTCTGATGACCATGCAAAGCTTGCTCAAGGGTTTCGCGCTCTTTCTCGAGCATATCCCAATCCTCCGCTTGTTTAAACGAAAGAATCTGCCCACTGTCGTACAGGTGCTCATACTCGGCTGCTTTTCCGCTGACAGCCTGTAATTCCGTCTGTAATACCGTCATGTCCTCTGTGACATCAAGCAGTGTCTGCGATTCTTTTACGCGAGGGCGTCCAGCTCCTCGGTCAATTGGTTGAGTACGATCTCCTCCGCTTGTTCCTTGATCCGAAACTCGTACTGCGCTTTCTCGCGGAAGCTGTCGGCTGTCGGGGGTGCTTCCTGCGCCCTCAGCTGGTCGCTCACTGTCTCGTACAGTCGGCTGTATCGTTTGTCCAGTTTCAAGAGATAGCTGTTCAGCGTCCCTTTGACCAACATCTCCTGAAACAGGTCGAATCTGTTCTCCAGAAGATACTTCCGCGCGGTCAGTCCGAGCCTGCCGAGCTTGTCGAGGATGCTCTTTTGCGTCAGGTTGGGAACCATCAGTCCGCCCCTCTGCGTATAGGTTAAGCTGCTCATGTTGTTTGCTCCTTTCATAACTCTTGACTGCTTGTTCTACAGTCCTTAGAATATTGTGTATTTCAGTCAATATTTGAGTAAGCTCCCGAAACTCGATGTGGGGATTAACCGGGGGGAACGGTGCAGGTTCTCCAACCCGTGCGCAGACTCCGGTTAGAATACACGACAGCGAATCGGGTTCCATCTTAATCTCAGCAATTCGTTTGATGATTGCGTCAAGCAGCGTATTATCCTGCTGTGCGTTTAAAGCAGATACCACGGCTTGGGTGTGCCGCGATTCAAGCTTCCATAGGTACGGCTGGGTTTGCGGCTGCCCCCATGTGTCGGCTAGGTCAAACAGATTGATTATCTTATCAAAACTCTGATCCAATACCGAGATTGCTTTTGAACCCCTTTTCACGCGCCGTCCGATCTGGTTCCATACCGGCAGGGGGGCTACGGCTGTCGCGTCGGGGCGCTGCGCGTAAATCAACAGCTGTTGGACAAAGGGGTATTTGTAGACGTTGCCGACGAAACAAAGAAAGTGGTGTAACTGCTGCTCGGATGAAGTGATGCGCAGGAAGGTTTCATTGAGCAGCCTTGTCAGCGTTTCTTGTCTTTTTTCTGCCATGATTTCCTCCAAAGTCATACTAACATATTTAGTGGGTGATATTTGGGACAGTTCGTAAATGATTTATGGATTTATTTCAAAATACTTTTGAACGGCTTTGATTAAGATTTCCTCTATCTCATTCTTGCTCTTACCTTCAAAGAAACCGGCAAGCTCCGGTCGGCTTGACGCCGCCTTGAAGCCCTTGCCGAGTGGGGAGGGAGGTAGCTTTGTTTTGGGGACTCTGCCAAACACCTCATCAAGCTGATTGACCTGAAAGCCCTGCGGTTCTGAACGCTTTGCAAGCTCTTTGAGCTTCTCGGACTGGTCAAGGCTTACTTTGAGATTGTATGTATCCACATAGTCAAGCAGGGTGTCCTGCTGTTGGTCGGTCAGGTAGGATAGGCTCACGCCTGCTCTAAACGGTAGTTCGCCGTTATCAACACGGTCGAGCAGGGGGCGGATGAGGTAAGTTAGGCGGATATAGCGGCGAATCTGTTCTCGAGAAGTGTTGTTTTGAGATGCGACAACATCTCTTGATCTAACTTGTGCACCAATGGTGCCGAAGTCTTCATCGTCAACTTGTGCTCCATTGGTGCCTAAGTCAATTCTTTTACCCTGCTGCTTCATCGTGTCCATCTGCATCTTGTAGGCAAACGCCTTTTCGCTGGGCAGCAGCTGGTCACGTTGATTCAGGTTTGTGTTAAGCATAATCAGTGCCGCTTGATTATCATCCACCGCCTTGATTATGCCGGGTACTGTTTCCATCCCCAGCAGCTTACAGGCGTTCACACGGTTGTGTCCGGCGAGGATTTGATATTCTTCTTCGCCGATTTGACGGACGAGGATAGGGGAGAGGACACCATTTTCATGGATATCCTCGGCGAGAGATTGGAGTCGCTCCTGTGAGTATGGATGAAACGGCTGGTCTTTGTACGGGACAAGGCTTCGAACCGGCAGTTGCTCAATGTCCCCCTTGCGACCACCGCCCATGAGCATACTGAATGCCTCTGCCGAAGAATTGGCTGACACCTTGCTTTTGAGGTCAATTTTGCTCATTGGACTTCTCCTTTCTCAGCTCATCCAACCTAAGCCATGCTTGTTTTTCTGTCATACACAAATCCTCCGGGGCGACATCGCAGCTGCCGCCATCCTCACAGTATGTCACGTAGAATATTCTCCCTCGTTCATTGATGTAGCCACAAAGATACGTTTCTTCTACTCCTTCATAGGGAGAGCCGTCCACCTCTTGCTCACAGAAGGGCACATATACCTTCTCACCAATTGGAACGGGTAAGGGAAGCAGGCGACCAGCTTTGTACTCTCTCAATAGTTCCTTTGCGGTCATATGCTTTGCACCTCCGTGACAATGCCCTGCCTTTGCGCCGCTATCATAAGGTTTTTCTGCATCTCCGGTGGCATCAGGTGTCTCACTGGCAGTAAATCCGTAAGGTCATCGAGCTTCGTCATCAGCGGCTGCCATTTGCCATCAACCTTTTCGAATGACGCTTTGTAAAACTGCAAGCCTTCTGTTTTGGGGTTCTGGAATATATATAGTTCTTCGTTGTCATAGTAGGGAACATATCCTGCCGCAAAAATTTGTGGGATTGTTCGCTTAATCTCCATAGCCATTACACCTCCTTGGTTAGCAGTTCGCTTACCACAGCGTTGTATTGACTGCCCAACCTGCTGCTGTTCTGTCTCGTTAAACTTCGCTGTTCATAGGTGCTGTTGGTTGCCTCAACCGACTTGCTGATTTGCGTTTGAAACAGCTTGTCCCCGAACTGTTCTTGTAGTGCATCGACGACAGCTTGCGCCATGTTGGTACGGTCAACCATGGTGACCAATACGCCGTCAATAACCAGCTCACGGTTTAAATCATCTTGAACCATGCCTATAATTTGGAGCAATAGCGATATACCGTCTAGGCTAAACTTTTGAGCCTGCACCGGAATGATAACGCTGTCGCTTGCAGTCAGAGCGTTGACTAGTAGGACGCCCAGTGAGGGGAGACAATCGATTAAGATGTAGTCGTAACATTTCAAAGCTTCATCAGCCAGCACCTTTTTAAGCACCTTTTCCCGCGAAAAACAAGAGGAAAGGAACATCTCAGCACTAGACAGAAAAATGTTTGAGGGGATGTAGTCCACACCCTCCGTCTCATTATGCCGGATTGCGTCGGCAACTTTAACGGGCTTGCCCATCGACGCTGCATGCATCAAGTCACTGATGGAGGGCAGCTCATCCGGTTCATGACCGATGTAGTCCGTAAGGTTGCCCTGCGGGTCGAGATCGATGAGCAGGACACTCTTCTCTTGCTGGGACAGTCCCACTGCAAGATTAAAGGCGGTAGTGGTTTTACCCACACCGCCTTTCTGGTTGGCTATTGCGATTACTTTTGACATTTCTCGTCCTCCTTGAAATATTTAACGGGGCGATGGTTGTCGCCCCGTTGTTGATATTCTAATCTTTTAATCTCTGTTTACCCTTTATTCTACCCTTTGTTGCAAGAGCACGTCGTTTATGTATTTTTCCATATGCATGGAACTCTTCTTTCTCATACTATCAGTTACATGACCATATACATCAAGTGTAAATGCGGCTGAATGATGCCCCAGGTTTTCTTGCACAGTTTTAACATCATCTCCAGATTGGAGGGCAGCGACCGCATATGAGTGTCTTAGGTCATGGAATCTGGCTTTTGGTATCCCTAGTCGAGCTACAATGACTTTGAAATTCTTATACACAGTGGTATGGACTAAATGTTTTCCGAATTCATTTGAAAACACCAAATTATCATTATCTATAAGTTTAATACCATTTAAAGCTAAAACTTCATTCTGTTGAATCTTGTGTTCATAAAGCTTGTCTAGTATTGAAGGAGCTGGAGTTATTATCCTAGTTTTGCTGTTTTTCAATGAAACAAAAACATATTGACCACCTTTTCGCTTTTCCTTTTGCAATTGCTTTTCAATTAGGATTGTTCCATTTTCAAAATTCACACAATTCCATGTCAATCCCAGAATTTCACCCTGACGCATGCCGGTAAAAAGATCTACATAATACAACATTTCATATTTATGTCCTTTGATTTCGGCAAGAAGCGCAACAATATCATTATCATCCAATGAGACTATTTTGCGTTTTTCTATTCTAGGTAGAATACAGGCTGATGAAGGATTTACAGATATGTAATGAAGTCGAACCGCTTGTTCTAATGCTCTGTGCAATACCCCATGCAAATTTTTAATTGTTTTTGGAGCTAGGCTTTTTTCACCACAACGCAATGAGTTGTAAAATTTCTGTATAACTGGAGTATCTAAGTTCGCGAGAGGGACGGCGCCCAAAGCAGGGATGATATGGTGTTTAACCAGAGTATTATAAGAGCTGATTGAAAGTGGTTTAATGTTACTGATATATTCATTAAGCCAAATCTCAAGCCATTCTTTTAACGAGATTTTGGATGGTTCACGATAAGTATTCGAATCAATGGATGCTAATACTTCTCTAAGTTTCATTGAAGCTTCTTTTTTTGTGCTGGCGTAGACTGATTTTTGAATTTGCTTCCCCGTTGCAGGATTTCGGCCTATGGTAAAACGAGCCTCCCATCTTCCGTCTGCGCGTTGCCGAACAGTGCCGCAGCCTTGAGCGTTTCTAAGTCTATTCTGAGTCTGAGTCATAGTTTTTCCCCCTAGATGTTCAAATGTAGTTATATAATAGCTGTAAAAAAAGAATACCATTAAATATGCTACAAATGGAACACCTTATTTCAAGCCTTTACAACGACCCTTTAATTTACCCTTTAAGAATTATTTCCTAACACTATGAAACACAGAAGATGGAGAAGTAAAGACTATATAAGCATAGGACGTATAGTTCAAATCCCTCCTTCTCCGCCATATCATCACGTCAGGATTGATATAATTTCTGACGAAGCCAAGAGCCTTGAGAAATCAAGGCTCTTTTGCTATTTGGGTTCAAAGTGGACAAATTGTTTAAATGGTAGGGACAAACCATATTTTAGAGCGCTGTCACTCAACTGTTTTAGAAAGTGAACCCAAAGAGGAATCGTGTAATCTTTCAAAAATTAACGCCCCCAGTCGGAGGCGTTTTCAAAAATACTCAGCTTTTTTCAAAGACATCAACGTATGGAGTGCAAATTCACGCTGACCGACCGCCCATCGCGGAAGCGAACAACAATGTCTTTTTCTGAATTTACTATGATTATTTCAACGGTAGCTCTCCAAAAATGCTCATCAAATTCAGAGAGCAGGGTGTCTTTTCCACGCAGGACTTCGGTGAATGCCAGCACTTTTTCACGCTTGACTCGCTTATCCTGACGCTCCTGCTCTATCTCAGCGAGTCGATGTTTCACGCTCTCATAACGAGAATTTAATTCGGTATAGCGGGCTTGGTACTCGGTAAAATCACCACTACGGTGAGCCTGAGCCGTGACCAGTTCCTCCAACTGGGTGAATAACCCTGCATAGCGTTCCTGCAAAACCTCAGATTCATTATCCAATGCGGAAGTATCACTGATTAACGCCAATGCAGGTTCAAGCGCGGATATATAGGGTTCTTTGTTTCCAAGGATAAGGTTGAATGCCCTCATGAACGCGTCTTGTATCTGTTCCTCGGTTAGGTGTGGCGTTTCGCAAGCGAGTGTTCCGCGCTCCTTGTATTTCCCATTACATTGCCAAACTACACGGCGGTACTGGCTCTTGGAATTCCAAACCTTGCGTCCGTAGGTATGACCGCAAGTGCCGCAGGTTATCATATCCGCAAAGGGTGAACAACCGCTTCTATTTTTACCAAGGATGCGGTTTTTGGCGATTTCGGCTTGCACCAAGTCGAACATTTCTTGCGATATAATTGCTGGGTGACTTTCCGTAACGAAGTATTGAGGTACTTGCCCCTCGTTCTTGACCATCTTTTTTGTAAGGAAATCCTCACAGAATGTCTTTTGAAGCAAGGCATTACCCGCATATTTTTCGTTTTGCAAAATAGAAATTACCGTAGATACCGCCCATTCTTTTTTGCCCGATGGAGTAGGAATTTCGGAAGCGGTCAGGGTGCGGCAAATATCTCTAACGGTTGTACCGTTCAAATATTGCTGATAAATCTGCCGTACAATTTTTGCTTCGGACTCTACAATCTTCGGAGTGCCGTCCTTACCGCGCTCGTAGCCGAGAAACTGCTTATAGGGCATAGATACCTTGCCATCAGCAAATCGTTTTCGCTGTCCCCATGTGACGTTTTGGGAGATGCTGCGTGATTCCTCCTGCGCAAGGCTACTCATGATGGTAATCAAAAGTTCACCCTTGCCGTCAAAAGTCCAGATGTTTTCCTTTTCAAAGTAGCACTCCACGCTTTTTTCTTTTAGTTTGCGTATTGTTTGAAGGCTGTCGACGGTATTTCTGGCAAATCGGCTTACACTTTTCGTAACAATCAAATCTATCTTGCCAGCCAATGCATCAGCAATCATACGCTTGAAGCCGTCGCGTCGCTTGGTGTTGACAGCCGAGATACCCTCATCGGTGTAAACCTCGACCATCTGCCAATCCGGGCGTTCTGCAATATATTATGTGTAATAATCCACCTGTGCAGTAAAGGAAGTTTCCTGCTCCTCGCTGTCGGTTGAAACACGGGCATACGCAGCTGTTCGCCTCTTATTTACGGGTGAATAGGTCACCTGCGTAAACATCGGCACGGTAGCCGGTATAACCGTTATATTAGCTTTTTTACTCATTCTGTTCTCTCCGTTTCTGTGCTATAGCAATCTGGCGCTGCCTTGCCTCCTCTTTCATTTCGGGTGTCCAACTATGGCGGCGTGAAATGTGCTGCCAATCGATATCGATAATATGACCATTCTTCATAATGAAGGTGAGCGTATTTTTACGTGGCACTCGAATTTCAAAAATTAGCTCCAAACCGCCAACTTCAGCAACTTTTTCATCTAAAATATCCTCAGGTATCTGCTGTGCATCACATTGGTCTTTGCCGAATGTATCAAATGTAGTGCAAATCCACACAATTTTTTCGTATTTGCTCCCGGCAGCGGCGTGTTTGCGCTTACATGGCGCACCACACCTGCCGCAGGTCATCAAACCTGTATAAGGGTAGCTTTCTTGCGGTATGGCGGCGTTTTTGAATTTCTCTGCCCTACGAGCAATCTCTGCTTGAACCATCGAAAAGGTATCGCTATCTATAATCTCTTCGTGGCTGTCCTCAACGAAATATTGTGGGAGTTGACCGATGTTCTTGACAGCCCTTTTTGTCAGGTGGTCAGTAACAAAGGTCTTTTGAAGAAGCATATTCCCCTGATACTTTTCATTGCGGAGGATTTCCGAAACTCCTGACTTGCTTAATTTTATGCCCTGAGAACGATATTTTTTCACAATTGCGAGAATGCCCATGCCCGACAGATAATCATCAAAGATGGCTCTCACCAATTCAGCTTCTTCGGGAATGACCACCAGTCTGCCATTTTGCAGATGATACCCCAACATGGACATTCCACTGACCTTACCTTCTTTGAAGCTCTTACGGACACGCCATTTCTGGCTTTCCGAGCAAGAAAGCGACTCCTCCTGTGCAAAAGAAGAGAGGATGGATAACATCAATTCTCCATCCCCACTCATCGAGTGCATATTCTGTTCCTCGAAGAACACATCCACACCAAGAGTTTTGAGTTCTCTCACCGACTCCAGCACGGTCAAGGTGTTTCGAGCCATTCTGGAGATAGACTTTGTTATTACGATGTCGATATTCCCCGAACGGCACTCAGTTAAGAGCCTCTGAAATTCGGGGCGATTATCCTTCGTACCTGTCAAAGCCTCGTCTGCAAAAACTCCAGCGTATTGCCAATCAGGATTTTTGCCGATGTATTCGCTATAGTAATCTACCTGTGCCGCAAGGGAACGAAGCATGGCTTCCTTACCGCTGGAGACACGGGCATATGCCGCCGCTCGTTTGGGTTTAAATAGCTGCGGCGTGGCTATATTTATCTGTTCTATTTTCATATCATTTCACCCCGTTTCTGCGGCTTTTCCGCATTACATTAATCACTCTAAACGCCCTAAAAGTCAAGTCATTTGGGGCTGGGTTTTGACTCCAAGCCATTAAGTGATTTTGTATCAACCTTGACGTTATTTATCGTGGTAACGGAGCGAAAAATGGGGCAACAGCGGTCTATGTACAACTTGTCGACATGAGTGAAATCCTGCCTATCAATAATCCCAGCTTCAAGCATTTCTTTCCATATGTGCATGGCGACGCTGTAATCCATTTCTTTTTGAAGTTGATCCTTATTCATGATTCACCTCACCCCAGCGGGCATTGACATAGCAAGACCTGCCGCAATATTTTCTATTTGCACTTAGCGGCGCACTGAATGTCCTGCCGCAGTAGGTACATGAAAGGGTATTGCTTATTTGCTTCTCGCTGCGCTGCCGATTCCAATATTGATAACGACAGCGGTCAGAGCAAAACTGCTTTGTTTTTGTTTTGGGTTTTTGCTCCATTTCGCAGCCGCAATTAAGGCATTTACCCTGCATTGAAAACTTTTTCTCATTACGGCTGACAAAGGTTTTCACTGTATTGCGATTAAGACTCAGCTTTTCCGCAATCGCTGTGAAAGTCATACCCTGTCGCCTGAGTCTTAATATTTCCTGCTTTTGCACCTCTGTCATTAAAATCACCTCCGAACTATAGACACAAAATCAACTCGTGAATCTGAGTCATCACATCCGCTTTCGGTCTGCCGGTGGTCAGCGGAATCCACTTAAAATCAGCTAAACTGAAGGGCAAGGCTTCGGGATGGAAGCTGCCCACAAGATCGATGACTGGGTTCAGCGCCGAACGAATTTCAAGGATGTGGAATACCCAATCCCGCACCTCGGTAACACCCGCCGTGATGCCTTTCGACCAGTTGAATGCCGCCAAGCTGTAGTAGTTCCGCACGATATTGGTCG
>JAEZQD010000103.1 GCA_023413185.1 Bacillota bacterium | reverse complement strand
ACTGGGCGCAGATGCTCTACCGCATGTATACCCGCTGGGCGGAACGCCACGGCTTTCGTTACAAGATACTCGATTACCTTGACGGCGAGGAGGCGGGCTTAAAGAGCGCGTCTATCCTCATCGAGGGCATAAACGCCTACGGCTACCTAAAAAGCGAGGCGGGCGTGCACCGCTTGGTGCGCATCTCGCCGTTTGATTCCTCGGGGCGCAGGCACACCTCGTTTGCGTCGCTTGAGGTCATGCCCGAGATCGGCGAGAACTTTGACATAGAAATCAACGATGAGGACCTGCGGGTGGATACCTACCGTGCCAGCGGAGCAGGCGGCCAGCACGTTAACAAGACCGAGTCCGCCATCCGCATTACCCATCTGCCCACCGGGGTTGTGGTTGCCTGCCAGCAGGAGCGTAGTCAGCGCCAGAATCGCGAAACGGCGATGACGATGCTTAAATCAAAGCTTATCGAGATTAAAGAGCGCGAGCACTTGGAAAAGATAGAGGACATCAAGGGCGTGCAGAAGGAGATTGCGTGGGGCAGCCAGATACGCTCCTACGTGTTCATGCCCTACACCCTTGCAAAGGACCACCGCACAGGCTTTGAGTCGGGCAATATCAATGCGGTGATGGATGGGGAAATCGACGGCTTTATTAACGCCTATCTCAAGGCAAAAAGTGCCGGCGGGCAATAAACAACGCTTGTGTACAAAGAGTGGTTTTATCGTTGACACCACACGAAATTGGACTGCTTATAGGGGATTATGACGAGGATGGATAAACAGGGGAAAAAAGGCGCGGTAAAGGCCGCGCTGAAGGCGTCCTTTCCGGTGATGCTGGGCTATGTGTTTGTAGGCATCGCGTTTGGGCTATTGATGAACGAAAAGGGCTACGGCGTACTGTGGGCGCTCTTGATGAGCGTTACGGTGTACGCGGGCTCCATGCAGTTTATTGCAATCAACTTCTTTTCAGGCGCGTTTTCGTTGTGGCAGGTGACTGTCATGACGCTTGCCGTTAATCTGCGGCATGTGTTTTATGGGCTTTCAATGATCGAGCGGTTTAAGGGCATGGGGCGAAAGAAGCCGTACATGATATTCTCCCTGACCGACGAGACCTACTCGCTCATCTGCTCCGCGAAGGTGCCCGAGGGGGTTAAGCCGCAGCGCTTCTTCTTTTTGGTTTCGCTGTTTGACCAGTGCTACTGGGTTTTGGGCAGCGTCATCGGCTCGCTTGCGGGTAGGTTGATTCGCTTTGATACCATGGGCATTGATTTTGCGATGACCGCGCTGTTTTTGGTCATCTGCACCGAGCAGTGGCTGGGCTACCCTTCTCGTGTTCCTGCTGTAATCGGCGCGTGCGCCGGTGTCGGGATGCTGCTGTTCTTAGGTGGCGACCGGTTCATCATCCCCGCTATGCTTGTATCGGTGCTGGTGCTAATGCTCCTGCGCCGCAGGCTGGAACCAAAAGTAAACCCCGAGCACGCAGGCTCTTCTGAGTGTGAAACTGGGTCTATTACATAACAAAGGCAGGAAAAACGGTATGACAATCTCCGCGCAGCAGTCGCTTTACATCATCCTTACGGTGGCTGCCATCACCTTTTTAACTCGCCTTGCGCCCTTTGCACTGTTTACCAACGGCAGACCGACCCCGAAATCGATTCTGTACCTAGGAAGCGTCCTGCCTCCGACGATTATGGCGATTCTCGTCGTGTACTGTATGCGCTGGGTACAGGTCGCCGCGTTCCCGTTTGGGCTGCCCGAGCTGATCGCTTCGGCGTGTGTGGTTTTGCTACACCTTTGGCGGCGCAATACGCTGCTTAGCATCCTTTCCGGCACGGCGGTATATATGGTTTTGGTGCAGTTTGTGTTTGTTTAGGCGCCGTTTTCACAAGGCAATGATTCATGCGAACCGGCACACAATAACGCCTTTTGACGATTCGCAGAACGTGAATCGTCGAGGGCGTTTTTTATTGAAAAGTCATGGCGTTGCTTCTAACTTACTTCATATGCCTGCCTCCTTTTATGCCTATTGCTACGGAGTGGTTTCGATATGGTGCATTATCGTCCAACGGGCGGTTCTAGCCGAAAAACTCACTATCGATGCGTTAAATGATGTTTTCGGAGCAATAATAGAGTTACTATGATTGTTAGGTGGGGTTTTTCGATGCTGGCGGTAATTATGGCAGGCGGAGCGGGCAGCCGCTTAAAGCCGTTGACCTGCACAAAGCCAAAGCCAATGGCAAGGCTGTGCGGGCGACCGATACTGGAATATATCCTGGACCTTCTTGACCAAAACGGCTTTACCGAGGCACGTGTGACGTTGGGGTACCTGCCGGGCTGTGTAACCGACCACTTTGCCAACGGGCAGTACAAAGGGGTCGCGCTTCGGTTTGTAACCGAACAGCATCCCTTGGGTACGGCAGGCGGCGTAAAAAACGCGGCAAAGGACGTGGATGAGGATATCGTTGTAATAAGCGGCGACGCAATGTGCGACTTTAATCTCGCCGAAATCCTGCGCTTTCATGCGCAAAATCAGGCGGACGCTACCCTTGTGGTTAAACGGGTAAGCGACCCGCGCGAGTACGGGCTGGTCAATGTCAACGAGCAGGACCGCACCGTCGCAGGCTTTGTAGAGAAGCCCTGCTATGCGCAGGTGGTAAGCGACCTTGCCAATACCGGCGTCTATGTACTCTCTCCCAAAGCATTGGCCCATGTGCCGGACGACAGTCCCTTTGACTTTGCAAAGGATCTATTCCCGCTTATGCTCAAAAACGGCGAGCGGGTGCTTGCCTGTGAGGAAACGGGGTATTGGTGTGACGTCGGCGACCTCGATACCCTCCGGCAATGCGCGGCGGATATGCTCTGTGGGCGGGTTAAGTGCAGCATCGACGCGGCGCTGATAGACGGCGTATATTATAAAGACCCCAAGGACGCGCAGCGAGTTGCGGTCAGTCCGCCTGCCTATGTGGGGACGGGTGTAACCGTGGGTCAGGGATGCCGGATAGGGGAGGGCAGTGTCATCGACGACGGTGCCTGCATCGGTCGGCGCTCGGTTGTTATGGGCAGCTTAATCGGCACCGGTGCGGTACTGGGCGACGATGTTCATGTGCGGGGCTGTGTGGTGTGCGAAGGTGCCGTCATCGAAAACAGTGCGCGGCTGTTTGAAGGGTCTGCAATCGGGGCAAAGGCGGTGGTGGGCAACCGCGCGCTGGTGGAGCCGGGCGTTAAGGTGTGGCCAAAGAAGTATGTGAAAAGTGACAGCGTGCTGCGCGAGCATATGCGCACCGGCACCCTTGGGCGCGAGCTGTTTGACGACGAGGGCGTGTGTATCGAGTCCCCCGGCGAGATGACCCCCGCCATGTGCGCGCGACTTGGCGGCAGCATCGGCACCGTCATGAAGCAGGGGGTGTGCGGTGTTTCCCATATGGGCAGGGCAGGGCGCGCATTATGCGATGCCTTCGGCGCGGGTATCCGTCAAACGGGCTGTTCGGTGTGGGATTTCGGCGAATGCATCGAGCCGCAGGGTGTGTTTTCGTCGGTTCACTGCAAGGTAAAGCTCGGTGCGCACATAGAAGCGGGGCGCATCCGCCTGTTCGGTGCGGACGGCTTAACCCTAAGACGCGGTGTAGAGCGGGAGATTGAGCTTTGTATGCTGCGCGCAGAGGTGAAAAACGCGGCGTTCCAAGAGTACGGCAAGCTTAACCGAATGGAATCGGTCGCTCTGCTTTACCCGTCATATTTAAAGGATTATTGCCGCGAAGAACTCACCGGCATGACGGTTTCCATCGCGTGCAAAAACGTGCTGCTCAAGCGCGTGCTACACGCAGTGCTCGATGACCTTGGGTGCGGTCTGTCCAGAGCGGGAAGGCTAAGGCTTCATATCTCAGATGACGGGCAAACACTCAGTGCATCGCAAAACGGAGGGGGGCGCGTGTCCGACGAGCGGTTGTTTGTTCTGCTTGCCGAGCACGAGCTTTCTATCGGCAACAACCTTGCCGTGCGTTACGACGCGCCGCGGGTGCTTGATTATATCGCCGAGGATTACGGAAGAACCGTGCTGCGGTATCTGTCCTGCCCCGCCGATGACAGCGACCGCAGGGCGCGCTTCATGGCTAAAGGTCAGCCGTGGGTTCGCGACGGGCTGGCAAGAGCGGTTATGCTGCTCTCTTTAATGAAAAAGACCGGCAAAAGCCTGTATGAGCTGTGCGACGCCCTGCCCGCGTTTGATGGCGTCACCCGCATTGTGCCGTTAAGCCAAAACCCCTGTGAGGTAATGCGCCGCATCGGCGGAACCGGGGTGCACGGCACAATCGGCGAAGGTCTTGTGGTTCCTTACAAAGGCGGCTCGGTGCTCGTGCGTCCGCTCAAACGCGGCGGCGGCGTGCGTATCTTTGCGGAAGCCGCAAGCTACGAGATTGCACGGGAGCTATGCGGCGGCTTTGAGAAGATGATAAAGGGGTTTGAGCACGACAAGGGCAGGTAGCGGTAGCCGCAAAGCCAACGCGGCATATACAGGCTGTAAATTTACGGCTTGACACCATCCGCAATTCCGTTTACAATCTAACTAACGTATTTGTTCGTGGGATTATTCTGCGGGTTTGCAACAGTGCATGATATACATGTTTTTACGACGACGCATCGGCGCGTGTAAGAAACCGTCTTAATCACAGCTTTGTTTTATGCTTTATGCACAAGCGAGCGGCTTTTCGGCAAAAGACTGTATGTCCGGTAGTACAGCCTTTTCGGCTGCTCGTGAATTTGCTAAACCACGCGGAATAATCAATTATTGTCAGTGTTTTGGTGCGCCCATTTGACGCACCGAGCGGGAATTTCTGTGCGCAAACGGGAGCATTCTGCCTGTTTGCGGGTGTGTCCTGCGTGAAAAAGGTTGCAATAATAGATATGAACGGATACCTGCCTGTTTCTTTTTACGGTGACGGCGGTGTGCGGGCAAAGGGGTTGTCTCCTGTGTACCCGGTTGTGGTGCGCAGGAGCCCTGACGCGGCATACCGAGTTTCCTTAAGCGTGAACAGACAGGTTTGTTTTTGGTATATTGCCGTGTTTTTTGATAAAGACGCAGCAAAAACAGTACATACTACTATATTTTTAGTCCTGCCGCTATGAAGCGACAGGAACCAGGAGGTTACTACTTTTGAGTCAAGAAAACAAGGAAACGAAAGAACCAAACAAGACGTTTGGCAGGAAGAATACGAACCCAAGGAAAGCGCAGCAATACGGTGCGCAGTTAGGCGAACTCAAGCCGGAGACGAAGCAGGAGTCTAAGCCGCAAGCCAAGGCTGACCCCAAGACCGAATCAAAACAAAAGCAAAACAACGCCCCGCAGCAGACAGACGGCAGCAAGCCGTCACGGTCAAGGCGCGGCGGCAGAAGACGTCCGTCCGCAGCCGCCACGGCGGCTGCGACGGCCGCTAAGACCGAGCAGACCGCAAAGCAGGAGCAGCAAACAGACGGTAAGACAGACAAGTCTTCAAGGCAGGGACGCAAAACGCCGGTTAAGATTATTCCGCTGGGCGGTTTGGGCGAGATCGGCAAGAATATGACGCTGTACGAGTGCGGCAACGATATGTTTATCGTGGACTGCGGTCTTGCATTCCCTGACGATGAGATGCTGGGTGTTGACATCGTTCTGCCCGATTACACCTATATTGAAAAAAATCTGGATAAGCTGCGTGGCGTTGTCATTACCCACGGGCACGAGGATCACATCGGCGGTCTGCCATACTTTTTAAAACGCTTTAACGTGCCGGTATACGGCACCCGCCTTACTGTGGGGCTTATTGAGGGCAAGCTCAAGGAGCACAATCTGCTCGGCAAACGCACCCTAAATGTGGTTAAGCCGCGTCAGACTGTGAAACTGGGCTGCATGTCGGTCGAATTTATCCGCGTAAACCATTCTATCCCCGATGCCGTGGGCTTTGCCATCCACACCCCCGCCGGTGTCATCATCCAGACCGGCGACTTCAAGATCGACTACACCCCCATCGAGGGTGACATTATCGATCTTGCGCGGTTCGGCGAGCTGGGCAGCAAGGGCGTGCTCGCCCTGCTGTCCGATTCCACCAACGCCGAACGCCCGGGCAGCGCCCTGAGCGAGAAGAAGGTGGGCGAATCGTTTGAAACGCTGTTTGCCAAGGCGGGACAGCGGCGCATGATTATTGCGTCGTTTGCGTCGAATATCCACCGCATCCAGCAGATGATTGACATGGCGGTGCGTTGCGGTCGCAAGGTGGCAGTCTCGGGACGCAGCATGATAAACGTCACCACAAAGGCGATGGAGCTCGGCTATCTGACCGTACCCGAAGGGGTGCTTATTGATATCGAGATGATAAAGCGCTACCCCGACGACAAACTGGTTATTGTTACAACGGGCAGCCAGGGCGAGGCGATGGCGGCGCTATCACGTATGGCGGCGGGCGATCACCGCAACGTTGCCATCAACGCAAACGACTTTATCATCATCTCCGCCACCCCTATCCCGGGCAACGAAAAGACGGTGGGGCGCGTGGTCAACGACCTAATGAAGCTGGGCGCCGAGGTAATCTATGAAAAGATGTACGAGGCGCATGTGTCGGGGCACGCTTGTCAAGATGAGCTGCGGCTGATGATGGGGCTTACCAAGCCCAAGTTCTTTATGCCGGTACACGGCGAGTATAAACACCTTAAAAAGCATGCCGGTATCGCCGAGAGCATGGGCATTCCCCCCGAAAACATCATCATTGCCGACATCGGCAAGGTGGTCGAGACCGATGCCGTAGAGATGAAGATAACAGGCACCGTGCCCGCCGGTCGCGTTTTGGTGGATGGTCTGGGTGTGGGCGACGTGGGCAGCATTGTGCTGCGCGACCGCAAGCACCTGTCGGAGGATGGTCTGATTGTCGTCGTGCTTGCAATCGAAAAGCGCAGCGGCAAGGTGGTTTCGGGTCCCGATATCGTTTCGCGCGGCTTCGTGTACGTCCGTGAGGCGGAGGTGCTCATTGACGAGGCGCGCTCGATGGTGAGAAATGCGTTAGCCCAGTGCGAGGAGAAGGAAATCCGTGAATGGGGACAGATTAAAACCAAGGTAAGGGACGCTTTGAGCGACTATGTTTACCGTGCTACCAAGCGAAGCCCAATGATTCTGCCCATTATCATGGAGGTATAGCCCGAAGATTAACAAGGCATTGTGCGCAGACGGCTAAGCTGTCCGCGCACTGCTTGTTTGCGGGCGTTTTTTTAGTCCTTATCGTCTTGTCGCTGTAAACTCATCCTGCTATTTTGCATTATTTTCATTAAAGCTATGGTTTTATTTGTACAAACTTAGTATAATGAAAAAGAGTATCGCGTCGGTGAATTTGCTTATCGAGTTAATCGGGGCGCCAGACAGCGGAAGAAAGGTTGTGGGGAACATAAAAAAGAAGATATGGTTTTTTAAGCCCATTATTGTGCTCACCTTGATTCTGTGTGCATGGATGTGTTTGATGACCCTGCTAACCAGACAACTCACGCTGTTTTACGCAGAGGCGGCGCTTACGCTGCTGCTTGCGGCCTTTGCGTTGTATCGGTACAAAAAGATACAAAGCGATCTGCACCATGTGGTTGACAAGGTGCTTAACCGCTTAAACGTATCCAGCGAACAGTCGCTGAACGCCCTGCCCATGCCGCTTATCGTGCTGCGCGAAAAGGGTGAGATCATATGGTATAACGAGCTGTTCCAACGGCTTGTGTTAGACGGTCAGGCGCTGTTCGGCACCCAGTTCGAACGCGCGTTTCCTGACATCGATATCGATGCCGCATGCTCCGAGGGCGGCGTAAACATCTCGTATGGCAGGCACTGCTTTACCGGCTTTGCCACACGCATAGAGGACAAAAACGGTACGCTGATTGCCATGCAGTGGGTGGAAAATACCGAACTTAAGGAGATTGCGCAGGAGTATTACGAATCCCGCCAGTCGATTATGCTGATTATCGTGGACAACTACGAGGAGCTGACCCAAAACGCCAAGGAGAGCGAGAAGGTACAGCTTGCAGGTGAGATTGACCATACCATCGAGACCTTTTTGGCGCAGACCAGCGGGCTGCTTATCCGCACCGGTCGCGACAAATTTACCGTCGCGATAGAGGAGCGATACCTGCGCGGGATGATTGAACGGCGGTTTGATATCCTTGATCAGGTGCGCCAGATTATGGTGGGCGGGCGTCTTAACGCCACCCTTTCCATCGGTGTCGGACGCGGCGGCAAGAATCTGCGGGAGTCCGAACAATATGCGCGACAGGCACTCGATATGGCACTGGGGCGTGGCGGCGATCAGGTAGCGGTTAAGACCTCGGGCGGCTACGAGTTCTTTGGCGGCATGTCAAAGGGCATAGAGAAGCGCACCAAGGTAAAAACCCGCATCATGGCGGCGGCACTGTCTGAGCTGATAGAAACCAGCGAAAACTGCATCGTTATGGGGCACCGGTTTGCGGACCTTGACAGCTTTGGCGCGGCAATGGGTCTTCTGCACGCCATTCGCTTAATGGGCAAGCCAGCCGTAATGGCAATCGACAGGGAAAAGAACCTGGTGCACAACTATATCGCTTTAATGGAAGAAAACGGATTGCACGACGCGTTTGTACCCCCTGCCGACGCGCTGCTTATGGTGAATAAACGCACACTTCTCATTATAGTGGACACCCATATGCCATCAATGCTGGAGTCGGAAGAGATATACAAAAACTGCAAGACGATTGTTGTTGTTGACCACCACCGCAAGATGGTTGGGCACATCGACAACGCGGTAATATTCTACCACGAGCCGTACGCCTCCTCCGCCTGCGAGATGGTAACCGAGCTGATTCAGTACTTCGGCGAGCAGGTTAAGGTGGGTAAGCTGACTGCGGAGGCGCTGCTTGCGGGCATTACGCTCGACACCAAAAACTTTGTGTTAAAAACCGGCGTGCGCACCTTCGAGGCGGCAGCATACCTGCGTCGGCTGGGCGCCGACACCGTCTCGGTCAAGCGGATGTTTGCAAACTCAATGGAGGCTTACCAGCTGAAAACAAAGATTGTATCGTCCGCCAAGGTTTACAAGGGCTGTGCGATTGCCGTCAGCGAAGAACAGTCGGACGAGATGCGCATTGCGGCGCCGCAGGCGGCGGATGAGCTGTTGTCCATTAACGGTGTGAACGCGTCGTTTGCGCTGTACCGGGTTAAGGACACCGTTACCATCTCGGCGCGGTCACTTGGCAGCATAAACGTACAGGTGATTATGGAGCGCATGGGCGGCGGCGGGCATCTGACCATGGCTGGGACATATATCGAGGGCAAAACGCTTGCCGAGGCGGCTGAGGATTTGATGCGCAACATCGACCGTTATCACGAGCAGACTCCCACACTGCAGCAATAAGGTGTGACCAAATAGATTGTACCTTGAAGGGAAGGATAGGATAATATGAAAGTAGTACTCAAACAGGACGTTAAGGGAAGCGGTAAAAAAGGCGAGCTCGTCAATGTATCAGACGGCTACGCGCGCAATTTTCTCCTGCCAAGAGGTCTGGCGGTCGAAGCCAACGCACAGGTGCTCAATGATATTAAGCTTAAGGCCGAGGCGAAGGAGTTCCACCTTGCTCAGGAGAAAAAGACAGCGGAGGATGCCAAGGCTGCCATCGATGGCAAAAGCGTGAAGCTGTTTGCCAAGGGGGGCACCGAGGGCAGATTGTTCGGCTCGGTAACCGCAAAAGAGGTTGGCGAGACCATCTCTAAGCAGTTTGGCGTAGAGATAGACAAGCGCAAGGTGTCACTCGAAAGCGACATTAAGGCATTTGGCACCTATACGGCGGAGGTGCGCCTGTACACAGGCGTTGTCGCAAAGGTGTTTGTTGTGGTCAGCGAGGCGTAGAGCCTTGTGAGGCAAAACCCTACGGAAGGGCGGTAGACGGTGAACAGCTACAGTGAAACAACCTATGGGCAGCGTGCGCCCTTTAATATTGAGGCGGAGCAGTCGGTGCTGGGCGCCATTATCATCGACCAGACCTGCCTGACCACCGTGCTTGACTTTGTCAAGGCGGATTGCTTTTATCGTCCGCAGCATCAGGAGCTATTCTCCTGTATGGTGCGGATGTTTGCGGCGGGCAGAAACATCGACTTTATTACCCTGCTTGAAGAAGCGGTAACCGAGAAGATATTCGAAACCCCCGAGGATGCAAAGCTGTACCTGGCTCAGCTTGCTCAGATTGTACCCACCACCTCAAACATCGAGGCATACGCCTCGATTGTGCAGGAGAAATACTACATCCGCCGACTGATGGACACAGCAAGGGAGATTATCGACGAGGCGGGCGAGGGTGGCTACGAGGCGCGCGAGCTTTTGGATGCCGCGGAGCAGCGCATCTACGAGATTCGTCAGGGCAAGGACTCAAAAGGGCTTGTTCGCATCGAGGACGCGATTATCGAGGCTTACGACCGTCTTCAGAAGATTGCGGGCGAGGATCGCAACCGCTATCTTGGTCTGCGCAGTGGGTTTTCTGCGCTGGACAGCGTCATCTATGGTCTGAATAAATCCGATCTGATTCTGCTTGCGGGGCGTCCCGGTATGGGTAAGACGAGCTTTGCGCTCAACATCATGCAAAACGTGGCGGCTACGTCCGGTAAGCGGGTTGTCGTGTTTTCGCTCGAGATGTCTGCGGAGCAGCTCACCACAAGGCTGATGAGCGCCTCCGCCAGAATCCCCAGCGGAGAATTTCGCACCGGCAACATGACGGGCGCGCAGTGGCAGGACCTGGCTAAGGCGTCCCAAATGCTCGCCATGTACCCAATTCTGATAGACGACTCCTCGGGCATTACCGTGCCCGAGATGAAGGCACGCCTGCGTAGAGTTAAGGACCTGGGGCTGGTCGTAATCGATTACCTGCAGCTGATGAGCACCGGCAGAAAGTCCGACAACCGCGTCCAGGAGGTCTCGGAGCTTACCCGTTCGCTGAAGATTATGGCAAAGGAACTGGATATTCCTGTGCTGGTCTGCTCGCAGCTTTCGCGCGGACCCGATTCCCGTGCCGACCACCGCCCCGTGCTCAGCGACCTGCGCGATTCCGGCTCGATTGAGCAGGATGCCGATATTGTGTTGTTTTTGTACCGCGAGGCGTACTATAACGATAAGGACGAGGGCGCCGACCGCAACATCGCCGAGTGTATTGTGGCTAAAAACCGCCACGGTGAAACCGAGTCGGTCAAGCTGCACTGGGACGGCAAGTTCACCCAATTCAGCACACTGGAGAATTACCGTGATGGAGGCTAAAGCAAGCAGTGCGATTTCCCGTTTTACTATGCTTAACCACGGCGACGCCGTTGTGGTTGGGGTATCGGGCGGCGCGGATTCCATGGCGCTTTTGCATCTTTTACACAACCTAACACCCGAATATGACCTCAAGCTATCCGTGTGCCACGTCAACCACGGCATCCGCGGGGAGGAAGCCCTGCGCGACGAGCGACTGGTTGCCGATTACTGCGCGCAGCTAGGCATTGTATGCGAAGCGGTACAAGCCGATGTACCTGCGCTTGCCCTTAAACATGGACTTTCCATCGAGGAGTGCGGGCGTAATGTGCGCTACGAGGCGTTTGAGAGGCTTGCAAACCCCCTAGGCGCGAAGATTGCAACGGCGCACACGCTGTCCGATAGTCTGGAGACCATGCTGTTTCATCTGGCGCGCGGCACCGGACTAAGGGGATTATGCGGTATTCTGCCGGTGCGGGGCAATATCATTCGCCCGCTTATCGATGTGACACGGGAGGAGGTAGAGCACTACTGTGCCCGCCACAACATCCCGTATATAACAGACAGCACAAACCTTCTGCCCGATTACTCCCGCAACCGCATCCGTGGGGAGGTTGTTCCGTCGCTGCTTTCGATTCACCCTGCAGGCGCAAAGGCGATTGGGCGCACCATAAGCGCCATCCGCGAGGATGAGCGGTACCTGTCCGAACTGGCGGATGAGGCGTTAATGCAGAGCGTACTCAGCGATGGGTTTGACGCGGTAAGGCTAAGCACGTTACCCCAGCCGCTGCGTGCAAGAGCCGTCGCGTCCATCCTCAGGCAGCACGGAGTATCGGTGCGTGCGGGCTTTATTGAAAAACTGTCGCAGATGCTGTGCGAGGATAAAGCGGCGCTCACCCTGACTGCAGGAGTAAGCGCTATGGTAGAGAGCGGTGTTTTGCGCATAGAGCGGCAGCTTACCCCCGATTTGCCCGATTATCTTGTACCGTTTTCCGAAGGCGTGTATCCCTTATTTGATGCGGTGCAGGTCGAGGTGACGACCATGCGGCATTTAGACGAAGATTGTTTAAAAAAAATTCACCCAAAGCTATTAAAAAACATGCTCGATTATGATAGTATTATAGGAACAGCCTATTTTCGTCCCCGCCGCGAGGGGGATTCTATCCGCCTATTTGGACGCGGTTGCACAAAAAAGCTTAAAAAGCTGATGAACGAGCAGAGTGTTCTACCCGCAGAGCGCGCATATGTTCCCGTTTTGGCGGACGAGCAGGGCGTAATCTGGGTGCACGGCTTCGGCTGTGCCGAACGGGTGGCGCCGTCGCCCCAAACCGGGAGTGTTGCTGTCATCGCCATACACAGCGGGGCATAGCTAAATAACTTCGCTTATCGGAGGAAACAATGAAAGAGGATATTCTCAAGATTCTCATTACCGAGCAGAAGATTGCCGCAAGGGTGCAGGAACTGGGCGAGCGGATTAGCGAGGATTACCATGACAAAAACCTGCTTCTCATCAGTGTGTTAAAGGGCTCGGTTGCGTTTATGGCAGACCTGATGCGCGCCATTGACGTGAATGCCCGCATTGACTTTATGTCGGTATCCAGCTACGGTGCCGGCACGCGTTCCAGCGGCGTAGTAAAGATTGTCAAGGATCTTGATATGCCCATCGCCGGGTTTGATGTGCTGATTGTCGAAGATATTCTAGACAGCGGCATGACCCTTTCGTACATCTCGGAGCTGCTCCAAGCGAGAGACCCCGCAAGTATTCGCATCTGTACACTCCTTGATAAGCCGGAGCGCAGAAAAGCAGATATCACGGCGGACTATATCGGCTTTGAGGTTCCCGATGAGTTTGTGGTCGGCTATGGCCTTGATTATGACGAGAAGTACCGTAATCTGCCCTACGTCGGCATCTTAAAACCCGAAGTATACAGCGGGTGATAACAGCCCTACGGCGAATGAAACATTTATTCGCAACTGGGATATAATTGCCGCGTTTATGCACAATAATGTTAGTGCCTCAACAGCTTTTTCTAATCGATAGCTGCGCCGCCCCAGAGCGGAAATTTACGCGGCTTGCGTACAAAGCTGTGACTATTTACAGCAAGGAGTGGTGAACATGGGTGACAACAAAAAGCGCAAACAGATCATCGGCTATGTGCTGACCCTGTTGCTCTTAATTTCGGTCGTCTATTTCTTTATGACATTGCAGGCGCCGAAATCCGAGACTAAATATTACGAAATACTGCAATACTTCTACCGCAATGAGGTGGAGGAATATAGATTGGACCTTGGCTCAGGCAACCTGGATTTGAAGGTCAAGGACAAGAGCGAATCGATCATCTACACGGTGCCCAACGTGAACCTGTTTTTAGAGGACACGATGGAGTACGTTCGGGCGTATAATCAGCAAAACCCCGACGCCCCGATTAAAATCGATTACAAAAAGATAGAAGAGATCCCCGGCTGGGTATCCATCCTGCCCTCCATCCTGCTCATCGTGGTGATGGTTGGTTTCTGGATCTACATGATGCGCGGTGCGGCCGGCGGCGGCAAGATGAACACGTTTGGCAAGGCTAAGGTGAAGCATCAGTCCGACAGCCGCAAGACCACGTTTGCCGACGTAGCGGGAGCGGATGAAGAGAAGGAAGAGCTCAAGGAGATTGTTGAGTTTTTGCGTAGCCCGCAGAAGTACAACGACCTCGGTGCGCGCATCCCCAAGGGTGTGCTGCTGATGGGACCTCCCGGAACCGGTAAAACCCTGATTGCCCGTGCCGTAGCGGGCGAGGCGGGCGTACCGTTCTTCTCGATTTCCGGCTCGGATTTTGTAGAGATGTTCGTCGGTGTCGGTGCATCCCGTGTGCGCGACCTGTTTGAGCAGGCAAAGAAGGAAGCCCCCAGTATTGTGTTTATCGACGAGATTGACGCTGTGGGTCGTCATCGCGGCGCCGGTCTTGGCGGCGGTCATGACGAGCGCGAGCAGACCTTAAACCAGCTGCTGGTTGAGATGGACGGCTTTGGCGCAAACTCCGGCGTTATCGTCATTGCGGCAACCAACCGCTACGATATCCTAGACCCCGCGCTGCTGCGCCCTGGTCGCTTTGACCGTCGCATTGTGGTTAACACCCCCGACGTACGTGGCAGAGAGGACATTCTCAAGGTGCACACGCGCAACAAGCCCTTAGCGCCCGACGTAAACCTTTCGGTTATTGCAAAAACCACAGCTGGCTTTACCGGTGCGGACCTTGAAAACCTGTGCAACGAGGCAGCACTCCTTACGGCACGCAGGGGTAAGCATGCGATTACGATGCTTGAGATAGAGGAAGCGACCATCAAGGTTGTGGTAGGTCCCGAAAAGCGCTCCCGTGTTATCAGCGAAAAGTCCAAACGGATTACTGCGTACCACGAGGCGGGTCATGCCATTATCAGCAACTTTTGCCCCACACAGGACCCCGTACACCAGATTTCCATCATCCCGCGCGGCATGGCTGGCGGCTTTACCATGAGCCTGCCCACCGAGGACAAGAGCTATGTGCTTAAAAATGATATGCTCGAAGAGATTGTTGTACTCCTCGGCGGTCGCGTTGCCGAAAAGCTGGTGCTTGATGATATCTCAACCGGTGCGTCGAACGATCTTGAGCGCGCCACCAAGATAGCCAAGGCGATGATTACGCGCTACGGTTTTAGCGAGAACTTAGGGCCCGTCGTATACGGTCATGCGCAGGAGGAGGTCTTCCTCGGGCGCGACTTTAACAATGCCCGCGATTACTCCGAGGCAGTCGCCTCAGAGATTGATACCGAGATGCGCAAGATTATCGACATCGCCTACAAGCGCGCCAAGGAGATACTCGGCGAACACATGGAGAAGCTGCATGAGCTTGCGCGGTATCTGCTTGCCTGCGAAAAGATGGATGGAGAAGACTTCAAACGCTTTATGTCCGGCGAGCTGGATGTGGATGCGGAGATTGCCAAGTGGAACATCGACCACGCCGACGAAAAACGCATGGCGGAAGAGCTGATGAAACGGGCGACGGAGATGGGCGCGAGTAAGCAGTCCACACCTGTTGCAGAGAAGACCAAGGCGGAGGATGCTCCCGTTACACCGGCTGCCGATAGCGACGAGCAGTAGAAAACCACAACCATATCAGTCGAAAAGACCTGCCGGGAAGCCCCCGACAGGTCTTTATCTGTGTTTGATACGTGTGTATTTTGGGGAAATTTGTTTTTAACATTTACAAGGAATGGTCGGTGGTTTATAATGGGCATGACAGCTTGCCGCAATACCAAACCTTGTATTAGACCGCGGTACCGATAGCACAGGCTGTATGAACGGAGTGACATAGATGGTTGAAAAAGCAAGCCTTGAAGACCTTGCCGAGATACTGCAGGTGCAAAAGCAAGCCTTTTATCGCGTTGGCGTCGTGGAGCAAAACGACCGCCTGCCGCCGCTTGTTCAAACCCTGCGAGAGGTTGAAGCGGAGTTTGGCCGCCGCGTGTTTTTAAAGTATACATTAGACGGCAGAATAGTGGGTTCTGTCCGTGCGCATTTGGATGAAAGCGGGGTTTGCCAGATTGGCAAGCTCGTTGTATTGCCCGAGTATCAGTGCAGGGGCATAGGAGCCGCACTGATGGAAGCAATCGAGCGCGAATTTAAACGAAGCAACGGCTATGAGCTGTTCACGGGCTCTATCCATGAAAAGACCGTTGCTTTTTACCATCGTTTGGGCTACCAAACCACAAGCAAAACGGTGATGAATGGTGTGTGCATGGAGTTTATGAAAAAAATGATAAAAGAGCCCCTTACGTAGCGTATTATATTAGTAAACGGAGGACATTTGAATGAGGACAACAGTTGCACGCGTATTTTTTGGTCTGCTTGTAATTCTTCTTGGGGTTGGTTTGCTGGGTCAGGCACTCGGCTGGTGGATGCTTATCGGTTTTGCGGGCTGGTGGACAATGTTTTTGATTATTCCCGCCGTGTTTTTGATGATTGCCTATGGTCTGCGTTTTTGGAACATACTGTTGCTATGTGTTGGCACACTGCTTCTTTTAAAAGAGCAGCAGATTATTACACAGGAGATGGTCGTACCCATCATCATCGCAGGTCTTATTATCCTGCTCGGTCTGCGCATTGCGTTTGGCAACCGCTTTCAAACCGTAAAGCCGGTATCGGGCTTTTCGACGGTACCTCCTGTTCATACCGGTCAGGCGGACTACTCCTCCGAGCCGGAGTACAACATTGTGTTTGGCAGCATTAAGGTAAAAAACGTATCCCCCAACTTTACCGGCGCAAAGGTTTCCGCGGTATTCAGCTACGCGGAGATTGACCTTACCGAGATTGTCATTGCAAGAGACGTTATCATCGAGACAAGTGCGGCGTTTGGCGGAATAAGGGTATACGCCCCCAGAAACTATCGTCTGAAGGTGGAATGCTCCTCCGCGTTTGGCGGCTGCGACAATCGCGCTGCGGTGCCCACCGACCCAACTTTGCCCCTTGTTACCATCAAGGCAAGCACCGCGTTTGGCGGAACAGAGATTCGATAACCATACATAGATTATCATAAATACAAAGGCGGTCTACAGGAGGAATAGTAACACGATGGCAAAAAGAACCCAAAGCTACGACAACGACAGCATCTCGTCGCTCAAGGGCGCCGACAGGGTACGTAAGCGCCCCTCGGTTATCTTTGGCTCCGACGGATTGGAGGGGTGTCAGCATTCGTTCTTTGAGATACTCTCCAACTCCATCGACGAGGCGCGCGAGGGCTTTGGCGACAAGATTATTGTAACGGTGTACCGCGACGGCTCCCTTGATGTGGAGGATTTCGGGCGCGGTATTCCGGTAGACTACAACCAGCGCGAAGAGCGCTACAACTGGGAACTGGTGTTCTGCGAGCTGTACGCGGGCGGTAAATACAACACAAACTCCGGCGAAAGCTACGAGTACTCGCTGGGTCTTAACGGTCTTGGTCTGTGCGCGACGCAATACGCGTCGGAGTATATGGATGTAGAGATATTCCGCGACGGCTATAAATACTCGTTGCGGTTTGAGCACGGCGAGAACGTCGGCGCGCTCAAAAAGGAGGATGCTTCCCGCAAAAAGACGGGCTCGCGCATCAAATGGCGCCCCGATCTGCAAGTATTCACTGACATCTATATACCAAGGGAATACTTCGAGCAGGCCATCAAGCGTCAGGCGGTGGTCAACGCGGGGTTGCTGTTTATACTCCGCTTTGAAGAAGAAAAGGGCTTTTCCAGCTCGGAGTATCTTTATGAAAACGGAATTACCGACTATGTGCAGGAGCTTTCGGGCACCGACAGCCTTACCCCTGTGCAGTTCTGGCAGACGGAACGCCGCGGTCGCGACCGTGAAGACAGACCCGAATACAAGGTGAAGCTTTCGGTTGCGCTGTGCTTTTCCAACCGCGTCAAGGTTACCGAATACTATCACAACTCAAGCCATCTGGAATACGGCGGATCGCCCGAAAAAGCGGTGCGCTACGCCACGGTGTATCAGATTGACGCGCTCTTAAAGCAGAGCGGAAAGTACCTTAAAAACGAGAGCAAGATAACCTATGCCGATGTAGACGATTGCCTCGTGCTCGTATCCAACTCGTTTTCGACCATCACCTCCTACGAAAACCAGACCAAAAAGGCGATTACCAACAAGTTTATCTATGAGGCGATGTCCGACTTCTTAAAGCATCAGCTTGAGGTATATTTTATCGAGAACCCCGACGATGCCCAGCGCATCACCGAGCAGGTGCTTATCAACAAGCGCAGCCGTGAGAATGCCGAAAAAACCAGACTGAATCTCAAGAAAAAACTCGCGGGTTCTTTGGATATCTCCAATCGCGTACAGAAGTTTGTGGACTGCCGCACCCGCGATACCTCCCGCCGGGAGATATACATCGTGGAGGGCGACTCCGCGCTGGGCGCTTGTAAGCTGGCGCGCGACTCGGAGTTTCAGGCGATTATCCCCGTGCGCGGCAAGATATTAAACTGCCTAAAGGCGGAGTATGACAAGATATTTAAAAACGAGATCATCACCGACATCATCAAGGTGCTGGGCTGCGGCGTAGAGGTAAACTCCAAGGCAAACAAGGAGCTGTCTTCGTTTGATCTGGAGGGCTTGCGCTGGAACAAGGTCGTCATCTGTACCGATGCGGACGTGGACGGCTACCAGATACGCACCCTGATTCTGACCATGCTGTTCCGCCTCACGCCCACACTGATTGAGAAGGGGTTTGTGTACATCGCGGAATCCCCGTTGTTTGAGATTACCACAAAGGAAATGACCTACTTTGCCTATACCGAGCGTGAAAAACAGCAGATTGTTGATACGCTGGGCGATAAAAAGTATACGCTGCAACGCTCCAAGGGTCTCGGCGAGAACGAGCCGGATATGATGTGGATGACCACCATGAATCCACAAAGCCGACGGCTGATTAAGGTAACCCCCGACCTTGCGGAAAAGACGCTTGCGACCTTTGATCTTTTGTTGGGCGACAACCTGGCGGGTCGAAAGGATTTTATCGCCGAGAACGGGCACCTGTATATTGACGCGGCGGATGTGTCATGACAAAAGAGCTTTTACTTGCGGTTTGCCTGTTGCCTGCCGTGTTTATGCTTCACGACTTTGAAGAGATTGTGTTAATGCAGCCATGGCTTATAAATAATTCATCCCGCATCAAGGCACGGTTTCCGCGCCTTGCCAAGCACATCAATCACGCGGCGGCACGGTCCACATCCGCGTTTGCGCTTGCGGTTGCCGAGGAGTTTATCCTGATTTGTTTGGTTACCGCGCTAAGTGTGTGGTACTCCTCCTATGGGGTGTGGTTTGCCGTCTTGTGCGCGTTTATCCTTCACCTGTTGCTTCATATTGGTCAGAGCCTTTTGTTAAAGAGCTATATTCCGGCGCTTGCTACCTCCGTTCTGTTACTGCCCTATTGCGTGTGGGCAGTATTACTGCTTGTGCGCTGGGGGCAATTTAAGATATGGCAGATTTGCCTGCTTTGCATTTTTGGGATTGTACTTGTAGCGGTAAATTTGTTGCTTTCCCTAAAAGCGGTCGATTGGTTTGATAGACAGCTCGACAAATATAAGGCAGGACATAAGTAAGTGCACGCAAAAGCATAAACAGTAACCCGTTAGACATAGTCAATAACGGTTGGAACACTACTTCCTCTGCGGCAGATCCGCACGCTACTTTTTGTGGTGTTATGTGCCTTCGGGGTGCAGGGCGCCGGAAAGGAATTTCATAACCATGGCAAAGAATAAACAACCCGAAAAACAAAAGACCGGGCTTTCGGAAAACGCGTATATTGAAGGCGCAGGACTGGTTGTGAACCAGCCCATAACCGAAACGCTCGAAAAAAACTATATGCCCTACGCGATGAGCGTAATCTTGTCGCGCGCCATCCCCGAGATTGATGGCTTTAAACCCTCTCATCGAAAGATACTCTACACAATGTATAAAATGGGGCTGCTTACCGGCGCGCGCACCAAATCCGCAAATATTGTGGGGCAGGTCATGCGCTTAAACCCCCACGGCGATGCGGCTATCTACGAGACGATGGTGCGCCTGTCGCGCGGCAACCAGTCGCTTATAGTACCCTATGTAGACTCTAAGGGCAACTTCGGCAAGAGCTATTCGCGCGATATGGCGTATGCCGCCGCGCGTTATACCGAAGCGAAGCTGGATAAGATATGCGCCGAGCTGTTCCGCGACATTGATCGCGATACGGTGGATTTTGTCGACAACTACGACAACACCACCAAGGAGCCAACGCTGCTGCCTACCACCTTTCCCTCTATTTTAGTCAACGCCAATATGGGTATTGCCGTGGGTATGGCTAGCTCCATCTGCCCGTTTAACCTTGCCGAGGTATGCGAAACCACCATCGCCCTGATGAAGGATGAGCACCATGATATCCTTTCCACGCTCAAGGCACCCGATTTTCCGACCGGCGGGTTGATCCTATACAATCGCGAGGAGCTCGCAAAGATATACGAAACGGGACGCGGCAGCGTACGGGTACGCTCACGCTATCAGTACGATAAATCCTCAAACTGCATTGAGATAACCGAGATTCCGCCTACCACAACGGTGGAAGCGATTATTGATAAGATTGTCGATCTCGTTAAGTCCGGCAAGATACGCGAGATCTCCGACATCCGCGACGAAACCGACCTCTCGGGTCTAAAAATCGCCATCGACATCAAGCGCGCCATAGACCCCGACAAGCTGATGCAAAAGCTGTTTCGTGTTACCCCGCTCGAGGATACGTTCTCGTGCAACTTCAACGTGCTTGTGGGCGGCACACCGCGCGTGTTGGGGGTTCGTCAGCTTGCTCTGGAATGGACGGCGTTTCGCACCGAATGTGTAAAGCGGCGCGTATATTTCGAGCTTAAGAAGAAAAAAGAGAAGATGCACCTGCTTAAGGGTCTGGCAAGGATTTTGCTTGATATCGACAAGGCGGTGCGCATTGTACGCGAAACCGAGGAGGAAACCGAGGTCGTTCCCAACCTGATGATCGGCTTTGGCATTGACGAGGTGCAGGCGGATTATGTGGCGGAGATTAAGCTGCGCCACCTAAACCGCGAATACATCCTAAACCGCACCAAAGAGCTTGACCAGCTGCAAAAAGAAATTGCCGATATGGAGGATATCCTCGCTAACCCCAAACGCATCGGGCGCAT
>JAEZQD010000083.1 GCA_023413185.1 Bacillota bacterium | reverse complement strand
GCGTTACGGATCTCTTCGGTATATACCTCGTGCAGCCAGTAGCTTTTGGTAAACGCCTCGCGCACGTAGTTATTGAGCCCATTAATAGACTTTTGCGTGTTGGCGTTTTCGTTAATCTGCCAATCGCGGTCGTTGAGATACTCGGTGAACATATTGATGGTGGCACCGATTAAGGCGTTGCTTTCGCGGGACGCACGCCGCTTTTCACGGTACAGGATGTACGCCTTGGCGGTTTTTGCGTGCCCGGCTTCAATCAGCACCTTTTCTACGATATCCTGTATGCCCTCCACCTCGGCAATGCCGTCGGGGTAGCGCAGGTCGGCAAGGCGCACCACCTCATCGGCAAGCAGCTGCGAGGTGGTAAAGTCGTCCCCCCCTACGGCGGTAGCCGCCCTGAAGATGGCAAGAACGATCTTCTCGCTTTTAAACGGTACGGTGGTTCTGTCTCGCTTGATGATTTGAGTAAGCATTACAATGACCCACGCCTTTCCGTGCCGAAAACATGTCGGGCACTAAGAGTTACAAGAGAAAAAGCGCGCGTTCCCCCTCGGAAACGGTCGAATGCCGTGCAAAACGTCACAGCCGACCGGCGAACGATTTTCCCCCACGTTTGGTTATAGCAGTATCGGGCAAAACGGCACAGCGGCAGCGTTTGCGCCCACGCGCACCCAGCTTTCCCCCTCGAAAAACACAAGATGTTGATGGGGTGCGCCCAAGATATACTGTATATATTATATATAATATTCCAGCTGTAAGGGTTTGTCAATGGTGATTGTGTGCATATCGCTGCCGAAATAAAGGAACAATTCATTCTTTCTTTGTCTTTTATCATGAAAAGAGGACAGCGCGATAAAACACCGTTCGCGCGGGTTCTGTTTTCGGCGACACGGTTTGCGTTTTGCCCGGTAAAACATGCAATCCTGCCGCAGCACGATGCAACGAATAAACAGCAGTCTTGCGCACAGTGTGGATGCAACGCAAAAACTGTGTTATAATATAGAGGAAGCATCCTCTTTACAACGCCATACCCTGCCGAGGATACGAGAAGCGGGCAGAAGGTTTGACAGACAGATGTAAAATTTACAAAGAAATGTGTCTAAAAACCCATTTGGCAGGAATAACGCTTATAAGACTTGTCCCGTACAAAGAAGACAGAAGACCGAAGACAAAAATGATGGAGGGTAAATTTATGTTTACAAAACTTTGCGCGCTCGTAGCCAAGAAGAACCGCGGCTTTACGCTGATTGAGCTGATCGTGGTTATCGCAATCCTGGGTATCCTTATCGCTATCCTCGTACCGTCGATGATCGGGTTTATCAACAGCTCTAGAGAAGCTTCTGTAAGGGCGACGGGTAAGACCTTGTTTACTGCAGCACAAGCATATCTGACCGATTTAGTACAGGTTAAAAACCAGCCAGTACCAGAGTCGGTAACTGCTGCGGATCTTGTTAATGAGCAGCTTTTGGCACAGCAACCTGCGGGAACATTTACTTGTACTAATATTGACGCAAACGGGGTTATTTTGTCCTGCACATATTCAGAAGGTACTATTACGGTTACTTTCCCAATTCCAGAAGAAGATGATGATGATGAAGGCTAAGAAGCAGTAGATTATTAGCATTAAGCTTAACAAAGCAGCCCCGGTTTATCGCCGGGGCTGCTTTGAAGAACAAGGATTTACTCATTATATCAAACAAGGTAATATCATATAAACAACACGCGTCGAAACCTTACAAGGGGCTGGATACATGGTGCTTGAAAAGATTACTGCATTCCAGCGCACCGACCGCGACAAGCTCAAGCTGTTTGAGCTGATGGCGGTCACGCTCATCCTGCTTGTGGTGGTGGGGGTGATGCTGAGCTACATCATTACCGTCGTCAACCGCACGCGGGAGGTTGCGCTCAAAAGCACGGCGCGCACCCTGTATATGGCGGTGCTCGACTACACCGCGTCGGAGCGAACACAGGCGGCGGACAAGCCCCCCGAGCCGATTACCGAGCACAGCGCGTTTTTGCGCGACTATGTGGGCGGCGCAATCAGGGGTACGCTGCGCGTCTCTGTGGACGAAAGCGGCTATGTGCAGGGCATTGTGTACACCGAGGGAAACAAAACGGTGACGTTGCCCGACGAGCAGGTTACAACAGGCACACAATAGCAAAGACCATACAAGCCGGGGCGGAGAGGAAAATCCGCCCCGGCTTTTGTGCGCAATTGATGATTCGTAGGGGCGCGCATCGCGTCCGCGTTTTGCCGATACGCCGCCACGGGACGTCGGGGACGCCGTCCCCTACACATCGTATCACCAACCGCTGGTTGGCGTTTGGAAAACCTTCGGTTTTCGGCACATCACATAACCAGCCGTAGGGGCGATTAGCAATCGCCCGCATGACCAACCTCTTGGCATTGGGCATGGACGTAGGGGCGCGCATCGCGTCCGCGGTGTCCAACAACACCGCCACGGGACATCGGGGACGCCGTCCACTACCCAGCGTTTTAAAAAATAAGTTGCATTTCATTTTATATCAAGGTATGTTGGTAAAGGACCGGTCACATTCTGGAAAATGAGGATACCTGAACATGAAGATGAAGATTGAAACAATCCCGTCCTACCCCATTGCGTACATACGTCAAACAGGGTCTTACGGTGAGAAGAATACCCGGACGATGGAGCAACTCAAACACTGGGCGAAAGCCAATAATCTTTTCGGCAGCAAGGCGGTCATATTCGGCATTGCGCAGAATAATCCGCAAACGACGCCGCCCGAGGACTGCCGCTACGACGCGTGTATTGTTCTTGAAGAGGAACCCGTTGCAAAGGATGACACGATGCAGTATGGCGAGATAGCGGGCGGACGATATGCAGTTTATACCGTTGTGCACACCGCCGAAGCGGTACGTAATGCCTGGGCGGAAATCTTTCACGCATTAGCCGACAACGGGTGCATACCGGATGAAACGCGACCAGTTATAGAGCGTTATGTGCTAGAGCTGGTGGAACAGCATCTATGTGAAATCTGTGTGCCCATCATCTAAGGATGAATAGTAAAAGAAGCTTCGTATTGCGTGCTTCTACGGCACACCATACTCACTCACAAAGAAGCGCATAACACAGGCGGTGCTTTACGCCGCGATGGTAAATGTAGTATAATGGCACCACATCACCAAAGGGCAATCGCCTGCCTTACAGCCGCCGCACGACGGATGCTGTAAGGCTTACCATAAGGAGAAACGATATGCGCATAGAAAAGCTGACCCCCGCACTCAAGGACTACCTCTGGGGCGGCACCGCGCTGAAGGAGCGGTTTGGCAAGCAGACGCAGTTTGCGCGGGTGGCGGAAAGCTGGGAGCTTTCGTGCCATCCCGACGGCGAAAGCCTTATCGACGGCGGGCAGTATGACGGCATACCGCTCAGTCGCGTAATCGGCGAGCAGGGTAAAGCCGTGCTCGGCACCAACTGCCGGCGGTTTGAAAGCCTTCCGGTGCTGATTAAGCTCATTGACGCAAACAGCAATCTTTCGATACAGGTACACCCAAACGACGAGTACGCGTCGCGGGTGGAGGGCGGCACCGGCAAAACCGAGATGTGGTATGTGGTAGACTGCAAGCCGGGCGCCACACTGTACTGCGGCTTTGCAAAGTCGCTTACCAAACAGCAGTTTGCCACGCTGATTGAACGCGGCGAGCTGCAAACGGCACTAAACGCCGTGCCCGTCAAAAAGGGAGATGTGCTGTTTATCGACGCGGGAACCATCCATGCCATCGGCGCGGGGATATTGATAGCCGAGATTCAGCAAAGCTCCAACACCACCTATCGCGTATACGACTACGGGCGCACGGGTGCGGACGGGCAACCCCGCGAGCTGCAGGTGCAAAAGGCGCTGGATGTTACCATCACAAGACCGTTCGCCCCGTCCAGTATAGCGGAGCAGGACTACTGTGTACTGGACGGATATCAGACACGGCGGCTTGCGCGATGCGATTACTTTACGGTACACGAGCTTGTCATCCAAACGCAGGCTATGCTGCAGGCGGACGAAACCTCGTTTCAATCCCTACTGTGCTTGGATGGGCAAGGAACGGTGGAATGCGCCGACCAGTGTGTTATCATAAAAAAGGGCGACAGCCTGTTTGTGCCCGCGGGGCTGGGCAACTACCGCATCGCAGGGGAATTGACCCTGCTGCAAACCGTCGTTTAGGGGAAGTAGTATGGAGTATATACCCGCAAAAACCATCGTATCCCGCACAAAGGATACCACATGGTTTGGAACCGACTATACAATGAATCTCTACAAGGGCTGCTGTCACGGCTGTATCTACTGCGACAGCCGCAGCGAGTGCTATCGGGTCGAGGAGTTTGATCGCGTTCGCGCAAAGCAGGACGCGCTGACCATACTGCGGGGCGACCTGCAGCGCAAGGTGAAAACAGGCGTAGTGGGCATGGGGGCGATGAGCGACCCCTACAACCCGTTTGAGCGGGAGCTTTTACTTACCCGTCACGCACTCGAGCTAATCGACGCATACGGCTTTGGTACGGCGATTGCTACAAAAAGTCCGCTTGTCACACGGGATATCGACATCCTGCGGTATATCGCGCAGCATTCGCCGGTAATTGTGAAGATGACGGTGACGACTGCGGACGATGCGCTGTGCAAACGGGTGGAGCCGTTTGCCCCGCCCGCGTCCGAACGGCTTCGGGCTGTGCGGGAGCTTGCCGACGCGGGGCTGTTTGCGGGGGTGCTGATGATGCCGGTACTACCGTTTATCGAGGACAGCGACGAAAACGTGCGTTCGGTGGTGCGCGCCGCAAAGGAAAACGGGGCGCGGTTTGTGTACCCGTTCTTTGGCGTAACCCTGCGCGCAAACCAGCGCGAGCATTTCTTAAACAGCTTGGACGACCGCTTTGCCGGACAGGGGCTTCGCGCACGGTATGAGGCGCAGTTTGGCGAGCGCTACGCCTGCCAAAGCCCGCGGTCAAAGGCACTGTGGGATCTCTTTACGCAGGAGTGCCGCCGGCTTGGGCTTTTATACCGTATGCGGGATATCGTCGATGCATATAAGCAGGGGTACGAGAACAGTCAGCTTTCGTTCTTTTAATCTTGTTTCAGGTGAAATGATGCAGTGGGATAGTAATAAGGGGGCAATCGGGCATGACCATTCACGAAATGAAGCCGCAGCGGCTTAAGGAATCGCTCGATTTGGTGTGGCGGGTGTTTTTGGAGTTTGAAGCGCCCGAGTACAGCGAGCAGGGTGTCGCCACGTTTTATGAATTTATAGAGCACGACGCGATGGCAAAGCGCATGCAGGACGGCGAGATTTCCCTATGGTACGCGCTGGAGGACGATAAGGTAGTCGGCGTGGTCGCGGTGCGCCCGCAAGCGGGGCAAGCCGAGTCGCAAGCGAATGGGCATATCAGCCTGCTGTTTGTGGAAAAGCTTCATCACAAAAAGGGAATCGCCCGCCGCATGGTAGAGACCGCGACAAGCGGGCATACTACCGTTACGGTCAATTCATCGCCGTATGCGGTGGAGGTCTACAAACGGCTTGGGTTTGTGCCAACCGACTGCGAGCAGCTGCAAAACGGGATACGATACACACCGATGAAACGAGGGGAAAACGGGTGAAGCTGGAGATTATTCAGGGCGACATCACAACAATTAAGGCGGACGCCATCGTTAACGCCGCCAACACCACACTGCTGGGCGGCGGCGGGGTGGACGGCGCCATTCACGCCGCGGCGGGACCCGAGCTGCTTGCCGAGTGCAAAACGCTGGGCGGCTGCGAAACGGGCAAGGCAAAGCTAACGAGGGGCTACAAGCTGCCCGCACGGTTTGTCATTCACACCCCGGGGCCCATCTGGCGCGGGGGCGAGCACGGCGAGGCGGCACTGCTTGCAAGCTGCTACCAAGAAAGCCTTGCGCTTGCCTCCCTGCACGGCTGCCGTACGGTGGCGTTTGCGTCCATTAGCACGGGGGTTTATCAGTTTCCGCTTGCGCTTGCCGCCCCGATTGCGGTTAATACCATCATGGCATACTTGGAGAAAGACACCATGCTGCACCGCGTGATGCTGGTGTGCTTTGACGAGCATACAAAAGGGTTTTATGACGAGGCACTCGAGCAGTACGCGGCGCGGTAAATGAACACGGACATCAGAGGGGGAAAACGGGGTATGCACCCATGGGAGAAGATTTCGTTATCCGATTACGAGGCGCACATGAGCCTTGATGAGGTATTTCAGCTGCAACAGCTCAGCGATATCCTGCGCGCACAGCTGTGCGATTATAAGGTGACCACAGCCGCTATCCTAGGCATTGCGGGGGGCAACGGGCTGGAGCATGTTTCGACTACCGAATTAAAAACGGTGTACGGGCTGGACATCAACGCCGAATATCTTGCCGCCTGTAAGGAACGGTACGGGCATCTCGGCGAGCGGCTGCGGCTGGTACGGTGCGACCTATCGCAGCCCGACGCTTATCTTGCGCAGGCGGAGCTTATCGTGGCAAACCTGTTTATTGAGTACATCGGGCTTGCGAGGTTCGTAAGCCATATCGCAAACGCGCAGCCGCGCTATGTTTCGTGCGTCATTCAGCACAACCTCGGCGAGCAGTTTGTGTCGCAGTCGCCTTACACACACGTGTTTGACGAAATCGGCGCATTACATAGCGACATCGCCGAGCAGTCCTTGACTGCGGCAATGGAGGAGACGGGGTACGACCGCGTGCTGCGCGCGGCTACTCATCTGCCTAACGCAAAGCAGTTTATTCGGCTTGATTTTTGCAAACGTTGAGGTGACAGGGCGGATGCTACATGTTTGGTTTCATGAGCAGGCGGAGGATAAAGACTTTAAGTACGCCGTAATAATCTGTCGCGCACACGGCAGATGGGTGTACTGCAAGCACAAGGAGCGCGATACGCTCGAATGCCCGGGCGGGCACCGCGAGCAGGGAGAGGACATCGACGACACCGCGCGCCGCGAGTTGTACGAAGAAACGGGTGCGGCGGAGTTTTCGCTGCGACGCATCTGCCCGTACTCGGTAACCGACGATAGCGGCGAACTGTCCGAAACCTACGGGATGCTGTACTATGCCGAGATTACCCGCTTTGGCACACTGCCCGACTTTGAGATCGAGCGGGTGGAGCTGCACGAAGGTGCGCCCCGACGCTGGACCTACCCAACGGTACAGCCCATCCTGACTGCCCATGTGGCAGAGGTGATGGGGCTTTTGTGGGAAGTATAGCTGTGAATCACGGGGAAATCACGATGACACATATCATGGTGAACCCCTCTGGGTTTGTTACATAAATGACAGCCGCAGGGTGTTATTCACGAATGAATGCGTATGAACTGAGGAGGAAAACATGAAAGAACTTGAGTTCTCAATCGAAATAAACGCCCCAAAAGAAAAGGTCTGGACAACTCTTTGGGAGGATGCAACATTCCGTGACTGGGCAAGCATAATCGATGAAGGTACCTTTATGAAGGGGGAAATGAAGCAAGGGAATATGATTGAGTTTATATCAGCTGTAAATGGGTATGGTGTTACAGACCTGATAGAGAAACTTAATCCAACCGAGTTTGTATTGTTCCGGCACAGTGCAGACACCAAAGAAAGTGGACAGCAGCAACGGGAAAAAGAGTGGACCGGCGGGAGGGAGAGCTATTCTCTTACCGAGCATGAGGGCGCTACTACATTAGTGGTTAAAACGGATGTTCCACAGGAGCAAGAGGAAACATTAAATGCCAGGTTCCCCAAAGCGCTGGAGCGTATCAAGGTTTTAGCTGAAACGATGCAAGAATAATACAGTACCAAAGATTCAGCTTACGCTGGGGCAACCTGTGCGATGCGAGAGTATGCGGGCAAGTCCTGTGAAGTGTGATTAAGAGAAGGGGGAAACATACATGGACATCAATATACTGCTGTATGACGAGTTCGAAACGCTCGACGCCTTTGGTCCGGCGGAGATTTTGGGCGAGGTGGAGGATTTCTCGCTGCGGTATTATTCGCAGAACGGGGGCGAGGTCAAAAGCGCCCACGGTGTGCGGGTTATGACAGCACCGCTTGCCGAGATTCAGTCCGAGGGCGTGCTGTTTATCCCCGGCGGGTACGGGGCGCGTGCGCTGATGCAGGACGAAGCCTTCTTAACCCGACTGCGCGCACTTGCCGAGGACGCCTGCTGCTGTCTTACGGTCTGCACGGGCAGCGCCTTGCTCGCCAAAACCGGCGTGCTTGATATGAAGAAGGCCACCACCAATAAGCAGCTGTTTAACTGGGTGGCGGAAAACAACGCGGATGTGAACTGGCAAAGAAGTGCCCGGTGGGTGACCGACGGCAAGTTTTACACCTCCTCCGGCGTGACGGCGGGCATGGATATGACATTAGGCTTTATTGCCGATTCGTTGGATATGGATAAGGCGTACCAGATTGCCGCTTACATCGAGTACGTGTGGAACCCCGACCCCGGTGACGACCCGTTTGCGGTGTAATACGATTCTTCGATAGAAGCGTATAATCGTATAAAACAACAAAACAAAACCCTCCTTGAATTATTTATTCAGGGAGGGTTGTTTTTTTGCGGGGAAGTTACTCTTTATATTGTAGGGGAGAACAATTGTGGCTTAAAAGAGAACACAGGGGGCGTTTCCTAACGAAACGCCCCCCGTGTCTATATACCGCAAATTCTTGTAATAGATTAACCCAGTCTCTTTTCGAGAGCCGTAAGCTGGTCTGCAAGCTCCTTAGGCAGTCTGTCGCCAAACTTGCCGTAGAACTCGTGGATGCCCTTGGCCTCTTCCTTCCACAGGTTTACGTCAACGCTCAGCAGCTCGGTAACCGTAGCAAGGTCGATGTCAAGCCCTTCGATGTTGATGGCTTCGGGCTTTGGCTCGTAGCCGATGGGGGTGTCTACCGCGTCGGTTTTGCCCTCGCAGCGGTCAACAATCCACTCCAGTACACGCATGTTGTCGCCGAATCCCGGCCAGATGAAGTGACCTTCATCGTCGGTTCTAAACCAGTTTACGTTAAAGATCTTGGGCGCCTTGTCGCCAAGCTTCTCGCCCATCTCGATCCAATGCGCAAAGTAGTCGCCCATGTGGTAGCCGCAGAAGGGCAGCATCGCCATGGGGTCGCGGCGTACAACGCCAACGGCGCCGGTCGCGGCAGCGGTGGTCTCAGACGCCATGATGGAGCCTACGAATACACCGTGGTTCCAGTCATATGCCTGGTAAACCAGCGGAGCGGTCTTCGCACGGCGTCCGCCAAATACGATGGCGCTAATCGGAACACCAGCGGGATTCTCAAACTCGCTGCTGATGCAGGGGCAGTTTCTTGCGGGTGCGGTAAAGCGGCTGTTGGGATGAGCACCCTTCTCGCCGGACTCGCGGTCCCACTTGTTGCCCTTCCAGTCGATCGCGTTCTTAGGTGGGTTCTTGTCCAGACCCTCCCACCAAACGGTGTTATCGTCAAGGTTGTGTACCACATTGGTAAAGATGGTGCCCTTCTTGGTAGAGAGCAGCGCGTTGGGGTTGGACTTCATGTTGGTGCCAGGCGCAACGCCAAAGAAGCCTGCCTCGGGGTTAATTGCCCACAGTCTGCCGTCCTTGCCGGGGCGCAGCCACGCGATATCGTCGCCAACCGTCCAAACCTTGTAGCCCTTCTTGGTGAACTCCTCGGGGGGGATGAGCATTGCAAGGTTTGTCTTGCCGCAAGCAGAGGGGAACGCCGCCGCGATGTATGTGACCTCACCCTTGGGGTTCTCAAGACCGAGAATGAGCATATGCTCTGCCATCCAGCCCTCGTTCTTGCCCTGGTAGGATGCGATGCGAAGCGCAAAGCACTTTTTGCCCAGCAGCACGTTGCCGCCGTAGCCCGAGTTAATAGACCAGATGGCATTGTCCTCGGGGAAGTGCATGATATATCTGTTCTCTTCGTCAATATCCTTTTTGCCGTGCAGACCGCGTACAAAGTCGTTGGAATCGCCAAGCTGCTCCAACGCCTTTTTGCCCATACGGGTCATAATATCCATGTTTAGTACAACATAGATCGAGTCGGTCAGCTCGATGCCAACCTTAGAAAGGGGAGAGCCGATGGGACCCATGCAGTAGGGGATGACATACATGGTACGACCCTTCATTGCGCCGTCAAACAGACCACGCATCAGGGTGTAAGCCTCCTGAGGATCCATCCAGTTGTTGGTGGGGCCTGCATCCTCTTTGTCGCGGGAGCAGATAAAGGTGCGATGCTCAACACGCGCTACGTCGTTAATGGCGGTGCGGTGCAGGTAGCAATCGGGCAGTTTTTCCTCGTTAAGCTTCTGCATCTCACCATTCTTAAGGGTCTCTGCGTACAGAGCGTTAAGCTGCTCCTCGCTGCCATCGATCCATACGATGCTGTCGGGCTTTGTTAAGGCTTTCATCTCTTCGATCCAGCTTAACACATGTTTGTTGTTCGTCATTGTTTATCTCCTTTCAAAAATCTGTGTGGTTATGGGAAAAAGCCAAGTGCCGTATAAGCCGTGCCGTATTGCAAAGGTTAAGGTGAAACGCGCGTCTAAACAGCCAAAATGAAAAAATGGAGCATAGCAGTTTCATAAAAAAAGATATTTTCCCATTTTTTGATTTGCAATGTTAAAATAACATGCTTGCAGAATATCTGCACAAAAAAAGTAACAAAAACGGTGAAAGCGCTCCATACTTAAGATATTTTCACCAAAACCAGCGTCAATAATCCTGTTTTGAGAAAACACTCAATTCTCCCACGTATATCATTATATCGGAGCGTTGAAAAGATGTCAATGACGGATATGTTAAATTTATGACAATTTTCCTGCAAGCCAAATCAAAAGGGATGGGTCAAAATGACGCGCGAAGAAGTAAATCCTGCAAAATGCGCGATTGCGGGGGTTTGCGCAAAAAACCGTGAGCAGGGTGTAACGCTGCTCACGGAAAAAATCCTATATATAATAGTCAAAGAACGGTATTGCGGGTTGTGGCTAACAGTCCACCGCCACCGCCGCGCGGGCGTTAAGCGAAAGCCCGGCCGTGTTGCCCGCAATACACTCGTAATACCCTTGCGCGCCAATCATTGCGGCGTTGTCCCCGCACAGGTCAAGTGGGGGGAGATAGAGCGCAAGCCCCTGCTCCCTGCACGCCTGTGTAAGCCCTTGCCGCAGACTGGAGTTTGCAAGTACGCCGCCCGCCGCCGCAACCGTTTTGTAACCCAGATCGCGGGAGGCCGCCATCAAACGGGTAACGAGTATCTCGACCACCGCTGCCTGAAACGACGCGGCAAGGTTCTCGATATGAACCGTCTCGCCCTTTTGCTGCGCGTTGTGCAGCAGGTTAATCACCGCCGTCTTTAGTCCGGAAAAGCTCAGGTCGTACGCGCTGCCCGCAACCTTGGGGCGGGGTAGGGCATAGGCGGTTTTGTCGCCCTTTGCCGCTGCCTGGTCGATATACATGCCGCCGGGGTAGGCAAAGCCCATTGCACGAGCCGCCTTGTCAAACGCCTCGCCGGCCGCGTCGTCGCGCGTGCGTCCCACCACGCGAAAATGGGTGTAATCCAGCACCTCTATCAGGTGGCTGTGCCCGCCCGAAGCCACAAGGCACAAAAAGGGTGGGGCAAGGTCGGGGTGCGCGATATAGTTTGCCGCGATATGCCCCTTAATATGGTGTACGGGAATGAGCGGTTTATTCTTTGCAAGCGCAAGCCCCTTTGCAAAGTTAACGCCCACCAGCAGTGCGCCGATAAGCCCGGGCGCGCTGGTTACGGCAATGCCGTCGAGTGCATCGAGCGTGGTGTTGGCATCGTCAAGTGCCTTCTGGGTCACCCCGACAATTGCCTCGGCATGTCGGCGCGACGCAATCTCGGGAACCACGCCGCCGTACAGGCGGTGTTCCTCCACCTGTGAGGCGATGACCGAGGACAGCACCGTCCGCCCGTCCTTTACCACTGCGGCGGCGGTTTCGTCGCAGGAGGATTCGATTGCAAGAAGTATCATAAGCGTTTCTCAGTCTTTCACTTGGATTTATCGTTTTGTGTATATGATAAAGTAAATGTGTCGGGCTGCATTGTTTGCCAAACAGCTAAAACGTATACGTCATAATCAGCGCGTCCTCGGTGGGTCCCGAGTAAAAGTCGGGACGAATCCCCACGCTGTCAAACTCCGCGGTTTGGTACAGCGCGATAGCCTCTGCGTTTGAGACACGAACCTCAAGGGAGATAAACATCAAATCATTTTCTTTACCGTAGGCAAGCAGGGTATTCAAAAGCTGTCTGCCAATACCCTGACGGCGAAAGCGCTCGCCCACTGCGATGTTGGTTATGTAGCCCTCGTCAAGGATGTGGTGCATACCCACGTAGCCTGCCACCTCGCCGTCGATAAGCGCCACCCGAAACACCGCCATGGGGTTTGATAGCTCCTCGAGCAAACCGTCATAGCTCCACGGGGTGGAAAAGCACGCCTGTTCCAGTGCGTGCACCTGCTCCAGATGCTCGGGCGCAAACGGGACGATTACACACCGTTCTCGGTCAATAGAATCCGCCATAGTTTTTGAACAGCTGGTTTTTGTGCTGTTCTTCCTCCTCTCGCTCTTTCTGCATCTCTAACTGCTCTACCAGCTCATCCATTGCGCGGTACACCTTGTCCTGCAGGCTGTCGCGTGAAAAACGGTAGAACTCAAGGTTTTGTCCGTACGGGTCAAAGATCGGGTGCCCCAGCACCTGTATCTTGTAGGCGTGTTTGGGGAACAGTGCCTCGAGCATGCTGCGGTGGGTGGTCGACATCGTAAACACGTAGTCGGCCTCCTGCATCATCTCCTCGCTAATCCCCTTCGCGCGATGGCCGTTCATGCCGATGCCTATCTCGCTCATTACAATCGCAGCATTCTCACTAATCGGCGCGCCCTCCCTGACATCAAGCCCGGCACTGGCACACGCAAACTGACCAACCAACATGTTTTCGGTAACGTATTTCTGGCACAAGCCCTGCGCCATGGGGCTGCGGCAGGTGTTGCCGGTACACACAAACAATAACTTGATCATTCCCATACCCCTTTATACTTTGCTGAGTCGGTGCGAGGTTACCCTTTGGCGGCATACCAGTTGCTTCCGGTGCTGGCGTCCACCTCTAAGGGAACCAAAAGCTCCGCTGCGTGCTCCATCTCCTGCTTTAATATGTCGGCTGCCTGCGCCGCTTCGTCAATGGGTGCTTCCACAATCAGTTCATCGTGTATCTGTAAGATAAGCCGTGCGCGCAGACCCTCGCTGCGCAGACGGTCGTATACGCGTACCATCGCAATCTTTATGATGTCCGCCGCCGTGCCCTGTATGGGGGTGTTCATCGCCACCCGCTCGCCAAACGCCTTGATGTTGCGGTTTGTGGCAGATATCTCGGGCAGGTTGCGCCTGCGGGCAAACATCGTTTTGGCGTAGCCGTGTTCTCTGGCAAACTCTATCGAGTTTTCCATATACTCGCGCACGCCGTGGTAGGTTGAAAGATAGCCCTTGATATACTGGTCGGCCTCCGATACCGTAACCCCGATGTCCTGCGACAGGGAGTACGCGCCGATGCCGTACACAATGCCGAAGTTTACCGCCTTGGCGCGGCTGCGCATCAGCGGGGTAACCATGTCCTCGGGCAGACCGAACACCTGCGACGCGGTTTTGGTGTGGATGTCCACCCCTTCGGCAAACGCCGAGATCATGTTCTCGTCGTTTGAGATATGCGCGAGCACCCGCAGCTCAATCTGCGAATAGTCCGCGTCAATCAGCACGCAACCCTCGCGCGCCACAAAGAACTTGCGCAGCTCACTGCCAAGGGCGGTGCGCACGGGGATGTTCTGCAGATTCGGCTCGGTGGAGCTGATGCGCCCGGTGCGCGTCTCGGTTTGGTTAAAGCTGGTGTGCACCGTGCCGTCGTCATGCGCCACCCGCAACAGCCCGTCAACATAGGTGCTTTTGAGCTTAACCAGCTTGCGGTATTCTAAGATGCCGTCGATAATCTCGTGCTTGCCGCGCAGGGACTCGAGCACTTCGGCGTTGGTGGAATAGCCTGTTTTGGTCTTTTTGCCGGAGGGAAGCCCCAGCCGTTCGAACAATATCTCGCCCATCTGCTTGGGGGAGTTGATGTTAAATTTTTCGCCCGCAAGGGCATGAATCTCACCCTCCAGCCGCGCAATGTCCCCGTCGAGCGTTTCGCCGAAGGCGCGGATGGCGGCGGTGTCCACCAAAAAGCCGATCTCCTCCATCGAGGCGAGCACACGGGCAAGGGGAATTTCGATGTTAGTGAGCAGGCTCACCTGCCCGTACTGGGTAATCTTCTCCCACAGCTTTTCGTACAGCCCGTACAGCGCGGCAATCTCCGAAAGCTCGGGCACAAACTGGGTATCGAAGGGGGTGACCGCGTACTCGCCGCACAGGCGGGCTAGGTCGTACCCCGAGGCGAGCGGGTTAATGAGGTATGCCGCAAGCATGGTGTCGCACACAAGGTTTGTTATATCGATATCGTTGCGCAGTGCCCATGCAAACACGGGCTTTGCGTCGTGGGTTACCTTCTTTACGGGGCTTGCAAGGATGCGGCGGGCGGCATCTAATGCGCCCTCGCCCTCCACCGCGGCGAGTGTGCCGTTGGCGTACAGGTGAATTGCCGAAAGCGCGCCGTCCTCAAATCGGCACAAAAAGCACAACACGGTTGCGCCGCTCAGCAGGGCGTTAAGCTCGTCCGCAGCGGGGTCGAGCGCAATCGACACGCTCTGCGCACTCTGCCGCGCTGGGGCAGCTTGTGCCGGTGCGTCGGGCAGGCTCAACCGCTTAGCCAGCGAAAACAGCTCAAGGCGGTTCATCAGCGCAGACGCGCCCGCTGGATCGCCCGCGGTTTTGCGGTAGTCCGCAGGGTCGGTAGATATCGGCACCTCGCGACAGATGGTGGCCAGGGTATGGCTCATACGGGCGGAGGCTTCGCCCGCCGCAAGCTTTGCCTTTACGCCCGGCTTTGCGTCCAGCGCGTCAACGTCCTTGTATATCTCATCAATCGAATGGTACTGTGCAATCAGCGCAAGCGCCGTTTTTTCTCCAACGCCCGCAACGCCGGGTATGTTGTCCGACGCGTCGCCCATCAGCGCCTTGACCTCGATGAGCTCCCGGGGGGTTACGCCGTACACCTCTTTGATTTTGTCGGTGTCGTACACCACCGTTTCGGGTCGCCCCATTTTGGTGGCGGCAAGCCGTACCGTCACGCGGTCGGTAACCAGTTGCAGGCTGTCGCGGTCGCCGGTAACAATGGCGCACTCGTGCCCGCCCTTTTCGCAGGCGTCGGCAAGGGTGCCTAAGATATCGTCCGCCTCGTAGCCTTCCTTTTCCACAATCACATAGCCAAGCGCGGTGAGCAGCTCCTTGATTAAGGGCACCTGTACCCGCAGCTCGTCCGGCATGCCCTTGCGCCCCGCCTTATAGCCCTCGTACATCGTGTGCCGAAAGGTGGGTGCACGCAGGTCAAACGCCACCGCCACACAGTCGGGCGCGACGTCGCTTTCTGCCTTGAGCAGGATATTCATAAACCCGTACACCGCGTTGGTGTAGGTGCCGTCCTTGGCGGTAAGCAGCTTAATGCCGTAAAACGCGCGGTTTAATATACTGTTGCCGTCCACTGCAAGCAGCCTCATGAAGCATCCTCCCAATCAGCATAATATTCTAAATATATAGTATAGCATAAAATAAGTAAGAATACAGCTATATTCACTTTATTACACAGACGATTAACAATTGACTTTTTGCTACAAATTATATACAATAATGGAAAGATAAGAAGGGCATGGGTAGGTCTGAAGCAAATAGAGTAGGGAGTGATACCATGATAAGCAGCATCCAATCCGCTTATGGCACCCGCGGCTTTTCGGCGGCAGGTTGTGCAAAAACAAGACTAAACCAATCGTTTGAGGAGGTTCTCTCCCTTAAAAAGAACCGCAACGATTCCTTTTCCTCCACGCTGTCGTTATCGGAGCAGGCATGGTTTGAAGAAATCCGCTCGCGGTATCACGTCAACAACATGAGTTGGAAGCAGGGGCAGAGTCTCGTTTCGGAACTGGTGGGCAGAGGAGTTGTGCCAAACGAATTCAACGAGCTCGGCAATGCGGTTGTTATCCTGTTCCCCCCTGACGAGGTGGATGAAAATGGTGTTCCAAAACCGGTATTAACCGGTGACCAATGGGTGGAACTGAGTTTTGACGCAGGCAACGAAAATACGACCGATTATATTGGCACCCTAAAAAGTAGTCTTGCCTCAAACTGGGAGAAGTACAACCAGATGGTAAGCCGGTACGGTGAACTATACGAGCCGACGAAAAGCTATCTGATGGATATGGAAAAACTACTCGGCATCCTTGAGCAGATGGGAAATACCTAACCGCCCACCCTTGAGCGCACCAGTATCATATGCTATAATTCATGCAGGCATCGGGGTGAAAGGTGCCTGCAATTTTATTTAGGATGTTACCGTTATGAAAATCGGCAATGTAACAATACAGGGCTACGCGGCACTTGCCCCGATGGCGGGTGTGGCGGACAGGGCGTTTCGCGAGGTGTGCAAGGAGTATGGCGCCTGCTATCTCGTGGGCGAGATGGCGAGCGCCAAGGGGCTGGTGCGCGGGGATGGCAAAACGGGCGAGCTGCTTTCGGTTACCGGGTTTGAACGCCCGATGGCGGCGCAGCTGTTCGGCGACGACCCGCAGACCATGGCGGATGCCGCGCGCCTGGCGCTTGCCTACAAGCCCGACCTCATCGACCTGAACATGGGCTGCCCCGCACCCAAGATAGCGGGCAACGGCGGCGGCAGCGCGCTGCATAAAAACCCCCGCCTTGCGGGTGAGATCATCCGTGCGGTGGCGGATGCGGTTCATATCCCCGTTACAGTCAAAATACGCAAGGGGTGGGACGATACGCTGGTTAACGCCGTAGAGATGGCGTGCATCGCCGAGCAAAACGGCGCACAGGCAATCTGTGTGCACGGGCGCACCCGCGCGCAGATGTACGCGCCGCCGGTGGATATCGACATCATCCGTGCCGTCAAGCAGGCGGTATCGGTGCCTGTTATCGCAAACGGCGACATCACAAGCCCCCAGACCGCAAGGCAGATGTACGACAAAACGGGTGCCGACCTTATCATGGTCGGGCGGGGAGCGCTGGGCAGACCGTGGCTGTTTGCGCAGATCAACGCGTTCCTGCACGACGGCACCCTGCTGCCCGACCCGCCGATGCAAACGCGTCTGGATGTGATGCTGCGCCAGTTTGAACGCATGATTGTGTACAAGGGCGAGTACACCGCCATGCGCGAGGCGCGCAAGCATGCCGCGTGGTACCTAAAGGGCTTTCGCGGTGCCGCCGCGCTGCGCAGGCTGTCGGGTATGCTGTGTACGCTGGACGACGCGCGCCGTCTGGCACAGGAGGCGTTGCGCTACAATAGTCTGACCGAGGGGGAGCAGGGCGATGAAATCGTACCGTAAGGAGCTGCATTTTCACATCCCCGCACGACGCGGGCTGGTTAATATCACCGCAAAGGTTCAGCAGGCGGTGGAGGAATCGGGCGTGCGGGAGGGGCTGGTGCTCGTCAACGCCATGAACATCACCGCGAGTGTGTTCATCAACGACGACGAAGGCGGTCTGCACCACGACCTCGAGGTGTGGCTGGAGGGGCTTGCCCCCGAAAAGCCGTATAGCCGGTACCACCACAACGGCTACGAGGACAACGCCGACGCACACCTGAAGCGCACCATCATGGGGCGAGAGGCGGTGGTGGCTGTCACAGACGGCAAGCTGGACTTCGGCACCTGGGAGCAGTTGTTCTACTACGAGTTTGACGGCAGGCGCGACAAGCGAGTACAATAGCAAATTAACTTTAAATGTATACGAAAAAACCTTCGCAAAAACCATTAATTCAAGCTTTTGCTCGATTTTATTCGGACATTTTTTTAGTTAATTTGCTATAGTAAAAACATCGGCGAATAATGCGCACGGAATCCATTGCATGATATCGTCATTTTTGGTTCATGATGAAAATAGCAAAGCACCGGACGCTTTGTGTCCGGTGCTTTTGTATTATTATAATGTATTATAACGAAAGGGATAGTTTTGCGCTATCGATAATCCGCTGCCGCGGTGTGGGGAACGGTTGAGTTTCCTGCATAAAGATGGTAGAATAAGCGGTAAGGGGCAGGAGGCTTATTTTTTGCCCTTGCCGGGCTTGCCCGCGATGCGCTGTTCGCTGTTTTGAATTAGATTCAGCAGCGACGAGGCAAACAGCGGGTAGGTTTCAGAAAGCGACTGCGAGGTCATCGCAAAACAGGCAGGGTCCTTTATCGGGGTAAGGTCGTCCACCTTTTCGCCGCCGGCAAGTGCCGCCGCCTTCGCCTCGCAGATCTCCATTGCGGCGCAAGCGTAGCCCTGTGCCAACGAGGGGCTGACCGTGAACATGCTCTCCTGATTCTTTGGGTAGGACGCGTGTAGCACGCGGAACATGCGGTATACCGCAAGCATTAAAAAGGATGAGACCTCGGTAACCAAAGCGGTATTCGCGCTTTTTTGCAGCAGGTCAAACAGGATGTTGAGCGAGTTTGCGATAAGCTTTTTGCTCAGCGTGGGCAGAACACTGCCGCGAAAGGTATTCTCTTTGCCTATCATCTCCGGATCGGGGATGTCGTCTACCGAGATGGTCGCGCCGTTTCGGTCGGGAGAAAGCCCCAGAAGATAGTCGCATGAAGCGCCGTAGTAGCCTGCGCACTTAACCAAAAAATCCAGTCCGCATTCGCGAATGCCTTTCTCATAATGCGACAGCAGAGCCTGCGAGATATCCAGTGCGTTTGCCGCCTCCTTTTGAGTAATGCCCTTCTCTTTGCGCAACAGCGTAAGTACGCGTGGAAAATCGGTGTTCATGCTGCTTCCTCCTCCAGATGTTCGGTCTTTCCATATCGTTACAAAGGTATAACTACTCGTAAATTATAGTATAAGACATACGGCTTGTAAAGCGGTTTTTTATCATTTTCTCCTCATTTTTGTCATAAATAAGCGGGAGCAGGGCAGAGCCGATTTGCTCGAACAATAACACCCGAGATTTTAAGCGTAACTATTGCGTTAGTCGTTACATATACAAGCGTCTTAACCGATTCTCTCGGCTTACCCTGGTTTGGGCTGATACGCATTGTTGGGCGGGGCACAAGACCCAACTCGGGTTATTTGCTTACCTGCCATAGGGAGGGGTTATTTATGTCTCAGGCTCGTATCGTAGTGCTACCCGGTGACGGAACCGGCAGTCGGCTGATGGAGCAGGCTGTACAGGTGGCAAAAACGGTTTGTACCATAGAGGGTGTGGAGCTTGCGCTCGAATACGGTGAAATCGGCTACACCTCGTACCTTTCGCAGGGGGTGCCGTTTTCGTCGCACACCGCGCAGAAATGCCGCGCGGCGCATGCCGTGCTGCTGGGTCCCGTGGGGGATGAAAGAAGCAGTGGGCTTGCGCCAAACCTTCAGCCGGTGGCGGGGGTGCTCGCACTGCGCGCAAAGCTCGGACTGTTCAGCGAATACTGCCCCATCCTCATCCCCGAACGGGGCGTGGATTTTGTCATCGTGCGGGAGTTGAGCGGCGGCATCTACTACGGCGCGCGCGGTCAGACCAAGGTGGAGGAGGTCGCGGCGGCGTTTGATACCGAGATCTACACCGAGCCGGAGGTGGAGCGCGTGGCAAAAAACGCGTTCGAGCTTGCGCGCACGCGGCGCGGGCTAGTTACCTCGGTGGACAGGGCGGATGTGCTCGAAAGCTCGCGGCTGTGGCGCGCGGCGGTGGAAAAGACTCATTCCGCTTATCCCGACGTTGCCCTTGAGCATATCTCGGTTAACCGCGCCGCGGCGATGATTATTACCGACCCGTCGCGGTTTGATGTGTTGCTCTGCCCCAACCTGTTTGGCAGCATCCTTGCAAGCGAGGCGGCGGCGTTTACCGGCAACCGTCGGGCGCAGCCCCGCGCGTGGCTTGGCTACACTAATCTGGGGGTTTACACGCCGGCATGCGACAGTACGGTTACCCACCCCGCTTCTGCCATCCTTGCGGTGGGCATGATGTTCGGCTACTCGTTTTGCATGCAAACCGCCTGTCAGGCGGTAATGCAGGCGGTGGGTGAGGTTACCGCCCGCGCGGTGCCGGCAGCACCCGAACAGATGGGCGAGCTTGTAACAAAACGCATTACGCAGATACTCGCATAAATACAACGTTTGACTGAAAAGAGGGCAACCATCATTATGATAGGCAAGATAAAAAAGAACGCGCGGCTGCTGCTCGGCGGCAATCTTGCAAAGGGCGCGGCAATTACCCTCGTCCTTGCGGGGGTTTTGCTGTTGTTTAAAGGGGTGGAAACGGTCTGCCTGCTGGTGCTCGATATGCTGGGCATATCCGCTGCGGCGCAGGGCATAGGCGGGCTTAACGATATCTTGTCGGTGCTGCCGCTGCTTCCCCCTATTCCGATTGCGACAACCGCCCTTGTTGTGCTGCTGAGCAGCTTGGTGCTTGCGCCGCTGTATGTGGGCATAAAAAGGTGGTATTTCGAGCTGTGCGGAGGAAGGAAGTGTGCGGTCAGCGAGATATTTGAGCCGTTTTCGCACGCGAGAACACTGTTTCGTTCGTGGTTTTTAATGGTAGATGTATTTTTGCGTTCGTTTTTTTGGGTTTACCTGTGTGTGCTGCCGGGGGCATTGCTGGGTACAACCGGCTTTGCGTTGCTGACGGCGCGCCTTGCCCTGCAAAACGGCGAGCTCATCGGTACGCTGGCGGTGGGCTTGGGCGTGGTGCTCGGGCTGCTGGGGCTTATTATCGGGGTGATAACCGCGCTTCGCTACAGCCTTGCCCCCTTTTTGTATGCCGAAGACATGACGCGCAGTGTGCGCTTTTGCATCCGCACCTCGGTGCGGTATATGCGCGGCAGCCATGGGCGCATGCTGGGTCTGCTGTGCTCGTTTTTGCCGTGGGTGCTGTTTTCGGCACTGGTGCTGCCCGCACTGTACGCGTTTCCCTACGCGCAGGCAAGCGCCGCTATCTTTGCGCGCTACCTGATTCAAAAAGGCAGATACGAGGATGCCGAGCAGACCGAGCATATCAACGGCGGCGACAGTACCGATGGCGCCGAGAGCACGGTGACCGATGAGATGCTCGAAGAACCGATTGCGTCCGAGGGGCAAACCGAGCCGGATGCAAGTGACGCAGAGCCAAATACACGAACATAAGGAGCGGGTAAGCAATGGATCAAAACACAACCGCAGTCACGGCACTTCGCATTGAAAAGACCGTAAAGGCACTCAAAGACAACAACATAACGGCAGTTTACGTTCCCACGGTTTGCGATGTGGTGCCCGCGGTGCAGTCGTTGCTGGGGCAGGGGGATACCGTGGCGTACGGCGGTTCACAAAGCCTGTACGAGGCGGGGGTTATCGAGCACCTGCGCGGGGGGCGTTACAACCTGCTTGACCGCGATGACCCTGCTCTTTCCAAAGAGCAGGCGCAGCAGGTGTACCGGCAGGCGTTTTTTGCCGACGCCTTTTTGTGCAGCGCAAACGCCCTGACCGAAAACGGCGAGATCTATAACGTAGACGGCAGAGGCAACCGTGTGGCTGCGGTGCTGTTTGGACCCAAAACCGTCATCATGGTGGTGGGTGTCAACAAGCTGGTGCACGACTTGCAGGAGGCGGTGCGCAGGGTAAAAGCCGTTGCGGCGCCCGCAAACGCCCTCCGGCTTTCCCGCGATACCTACTGTGCGCACAAGGGCGAGTGCATGTCGCTTGCGTCTGGCAAAGACGGCATGACCTGCGGGTGTCATTCGCAGGAGCGCATCTGCGCGCATTACACGGTACTTGGTCGGCAGCTGGACCCCGACCGCATTAAGGTGATTTTGGTCGGCGAGCCGCTGGGGTACTAGTGCAATAAAAGAAGCAGGGGGGCAGCCCCCTGCTTTACTCCGCCTGTTTGACGCGAAGAATTCAAAAATAATCCATATCAATCTACCGACGAATGTGGTATACTATCTTAATTAAAACGGCAAATTCACGGCAGTAATAACCACCAGCAATACAGTCGGTTCGATATCTTTGCTCACTACACTGCGTACCGGTGTGCGTTTGCCGCATTTTGCGGCGGGTGCCGCTGATGGAAAGGGGGAAACCGTGCATGAAACTGCGCATAGCGGCGCTGCTTATCTGCGTCTGCATGCTGCTTACAAGCTGTATGAGCCTTGCGCAGGGTACCGACAGCCTGATGCGTCCGCCCAAGCTTTCGGTAGAGCAGCAAAGGATCTACGCCGCGCTTTCCGCCGCCGTCGGTGACAGCATTGTGCTGAAGTACCCCGGGCAGGGCGAGCACCGCTCCGCGTTTGTGATGTACGACATCGACAACGACAACGAGGAAGAAATTATCGTTTTTTACGCCTCCTCCCAAAGTGACGATGTGCGCATGAACATACTCAAGCTGCAGGACGGGGAATGGTTTTCGGTCTACGATTCGTTGGGGCTGGGTCCCGAGATAGACAGCATCTCGTTTTTGCATATCACCAATAAACAGCAGCTCAACGTCGTTGTCTCGTACGAGATACCGTCTATTCAGCAGAAGGTGATAGCGGTCTACTCCTACAAAGACAGCCAGCTGGTTGAGGAGTTTGTGTCCGACTACAACAGCAGCCTGATTCAGGATTTTGACGGCGATGGGCTGGATGAGCTGTTTTTGCTTTATAACGCAGAATCGGTGATTGCAAAGGCGATGTATGTGGATACCCTCTATGCCTTCGGTTCGCCGGCGGTAATGGGTGAGACGGAGCTGAGCACCGAGGTTAAGCAGTATGTTCAGATTATTGCAGAGCCGGAATATAACTACCCAAGCACCGTCTCACAGGACGAGCAGGACAAGCCCTCTTCGTATAAGATCTACATAGACGGTGTAACGGCGGTAAAGGGCAACCATACCACCGAGCTGGTTCGGTTGCAAAACAGGAGTCTCAACAACCTATTGGTTAATAAGGATGGGTTGCATAACACCAACTGGCGCAGCGTGTCCATACTCACGCAGGACAGAAACAACGACGGTGTGATGGATGTGCCCAAGGGCATCGGCATCCCGGGCTCGCCCACCGACTCCAAAGAGAGTGCGGTCACCTTGATTGAGTGGTACAACTATATTGACGACACGTTTTTGCCAACAAGCTATACCCTTGTCAATCGGCTGTTTGGCTTTTCGCTGGACTATCCCCAAAAATGGGGCAAGAACATCGCAGTCAGGCAGAGCGAGGACGGCCTCGAGTGGCGGATACACCGTTACCTAGAGGGGAGCAAAAACGCAAAGGACAGCAGCCAAACCAGCACCATTGGCGACGAGCTGCTGCGTATTCGTGTTTACAATAACAACAACTTCTTTGACGAGTACTCCTCCGAGGGGTATCAGGAGATTGGCAAGTGCGACGAATTTACCTACTACGCCTACATCCCCGAGACGGAAGGAAAGAACGAGTTCGCCATCACGTTTGACGAGCTCCTGACATTGTTCCATGTTGATAAGGCGGTATAACCCCGGCATATTTTGATTTGACGGCAGATGGGAGGATAAAATGATGAAACGAATCCTGGTGGTAGAGGACGAGGACGTAATACGCGATTTTGTGGTCATTAACCTGCAGCGCGCGGGCTATGATGTGGTGGACGTAAGCAACGGCGAGGCGGCTCTGGAGGTATTTGAAGCGGAAAACGGCGACTTTGACGTCGTACTGCTCGACGTTATGATGCCCGGCATCGACGGGTTTACCGTTTGCAAGCGCCTGCGTCAGAAAAGCACGACCATCGGCATTATCATGCTTACTGCAAAAACGCAGGAGATGGACAAGGTTGGCGGGCTGATGATCGGTGCCGACGACTACGTCACAAAGCCGTTTAGTCCCTCCGAGCTGGTGGCAAGGGTTGACGCAATCTCCCGCCGCGTGAGCATGGCGGCCGGCGCGGGCGCTGTAGCGGTGGACGAGATTCGTTCGGGTGCGTTTGTGCTCAACCTAAAAAGCCGCTCGCTTACAAAGAACGGCGCGCCGGTCGAGGTTACCCAGATGGAGTTTCAGATCATGGAGCTGTTTATGAAAAACCCCAACACCGCGATGGAGCGACAGGAGATACTCGCCAAGGTGTGGGGGGACGAATACTTCGGCGACGTAAAAATCGTGGATGTAAACATCCGCAGGCTGCGCATGAAGATCGAAGACGAGCCGTCAAGCCCCAAGCACATCCTTACGGTGTGGGGCTACGGCTATAAGTGGACCGCGTAGGACTTTGTGTTAACACAGACAAGGAAAGGGGGGAGAATGACAGGGGATGAAAAGCATTACAAAGCGCTGGCTTTTTAATAACCTCGGGGTAATTCTCGCCATTCTTGTCGTTATTGAGATTGTGTTTGGCATCGGCATTCGCAGCTATTACTATATCACCGTCAAGCAGGTGCTGGATACGCAGGCAAACACGGTGTTAAACGTGCTCACCAAGGCGTCGGAATCCGCAGGGGTGGATGTGGACGCCGAGATTCGCAGCACGGTGGAAAACTTTGAGCACAAGGACAGAATGGAGCTGATGGCAATCAGCTCAAACGGCCGCGTTGCCATTACATCGAGCGGCTTTCGCTCGGAGGAACACGTCACCATGCCCGATTACGACGAGGCGGTGCAGTCTTCCTCCCGATATGGGACGTTTACCGGCGTGCTGCCGGGCGGCGAGCCGTTTATGGCGGTGACCGTTCTGGTGCCCGATTCGGCTAAGTATTACCACGCGCTGCGCTATGTCGTGTCGCTTGAGCTTGTCAACGCGCAGATCCTGATGATTGTGGCGGTTTTAACCTTAATTGGCATTGCCATCATCTTTTTTGTGGTGTTTACCAGCTCCTACTTTATTAAGTCTATCGTCATACCCGTCGGCGAGGTGGGCGCGACCGCCCGCAGGATTGCGGCGGGCGACTTTAACGTGCGGCTTAAAAAGAAGTACGACGACGAGATCGGCGAGCTGTGCGATATCATCAACTACATGGCGGGGGAGCTTTCGGCATCCGAGCGGATTAAAAACGACTTTATCTCCTCCGTGTCCCATGAGCTGCGCACCCCCCTTACCGCCATCAAAGGCTGGGCGGAGACCCTGGAGGGCAGCGCGCCCGAAGAAACCCAGATGCGCGAAAAGGGTATGCGGGTTATCGTAAGCGAAACCGAGCGATTATCCGGCATGGTGGAGGAGCTGCTTGATTTTTCGCGCATGCAGAGCGGCAGGCTGTCGCTTGCCAAAACAAGGCTGGATATCTTAGCGGAGCTGGGTGAGGCGGTGCTGATGTTTACCCAGCGCGCACAACGCGAGGGCGTTTCCTTTCGCTACATAGAGCCCGATACCTTAAGCCCCGTACTGGGCGACCGCAACCGGCTGCGGCAGGTGTTTGTCAACGTCATTGACAACGCGCTGAAGTATTCCGACAGCGGCGACAACGTCACCATCACTGCGCGGGAAAGCGCGCAGCAAAAGGAGATCTATATCACCATCAGCGATACAGGCGTCGGCATCAGTGCCGAGGACCTGCCAAAGGTCAAAACGAAGTTCTACAAGGGTGCCTCCTCCCGCCGCGGCTCGGGTATCGGGCTTGCGGTTGCCGATGAGATCATAGCGATGCACGGCGGCAGCCTATCGATAACAAGCGAAAAGGGTAGGGGAACGGCGGTTACCATTATGCTGCCGGTTGCCAAAAACGGCGAAGTGGGCTAAGCCCGCTTGCCCTATCACCCAACGAGACCCGACACACGAGTCACCGAAAGGATATAATAAGCTTATGAGCAAACAACAATGCGGCACGAAAAAGAAAACTACCATCGGCGGACAGGCACTGATAGAGGGCGTTATGATGCGGGGCGTTTCGCTTACCGCTATGGCATCCCGTCTGCCTACCGGCGAGATTGACGTAGAAACCTGGCCCACCGAGAGCGAGAAAAAAGGCAAATGGTTTCGCAAAACGCCGTTTATACGCGGTGTCTTTAACCTTGTGGATTCCCTGCGCCTCGGCTACAAGTGCCTGATGAAGTCCGCCGAAAAGGTGGGCTTTGAGGACGAGGAGCCTTCAAAATTCGAGAAGAAATTGCAGGAGAAGCTGGGCGATAAGTTCATGGGCGTTGTCACCGGCTTTGCGGGCGTACTCGCGGTTATTCTGTCGGTGGGGCTGTTTATGCTGCTGCCGGTGTACCTGGTTAAGTTCATAGAGTACCTCGCGGGTGACCTCGGCGGATGGAAGACCATCATCGAGGGCGTTGTAAAGATTGTTATCTTTGTCGGCTACCTCGCGGCTATCGGCAAGATGAAGGATATTCAGCGCGTGTTTCAGTACCACGGCGGCGAGCACAAGAGCATCGCGTGCTACGAGGCGGGCGCTGAGCTGACGGTGGAAAACGCAAGGGGCTTTACCCGTTTTCATCCCCGCTGCGGAACCAGCTTTCTTTTGATTGTGCTTATCATAAGCATCATCGTTTTTTCGATTGTGCCGTGGGGCAACGGTCTGCTGCGCGTGGTGTACAAGCTTGCGCTCATGCCCGTTGTAGTCGGCATCGCATACGAGATTATTAAGCTGGCGGGACGCCACTGCGACAACATTATTATGCGCATGATCTCGGCACCGGGGCTTTTACTGCAGCGCCTGACCACGCGTGAGCCGGATGACAGCCAGCTTGAGGTTGCGCTTGCCTCCTTAAAGGCGGTGCTCCCCCACGAGGGTGAGGACGACAACTGGTAAGTCGTAGTTCGTTGCGATTTTTATACGAAGCTTCAGTAGCTGTCTAAGCACAGCTTATTAAGGAATGTTATAACCATGACGACAAAAAAGATAATTGAAGGCGTGAAAAAGGAGCTTGCCGCGGCGGGGATAGAAAACCCGCAGCGTGAGGCGCGCTTTTTGGTGGAGGGAATCTGCCGTGTTTCGCGCAGCGGAATGTTCTTGCACAGCGAGATGCTGCTGACCGACACGGAGCAGGAGCAGATTGCCGAGGCGGTGCAAAAACGTCTGGTGGGCTGGCCGCTTCAATACCTGATTGGCGAATGGGAATTTTACGGCTACCCCGTTTACGTCGGGGAGGGTGTGCTTATCCCCCGCCCCGAAACCGAGCTGCTGGTGCGCGAGGCGCTTACGGTGCTGGGCAGTCTGCAAAAACAAGGCCCCACGGTCGCCGACCTGTGCAGCGGCAGCGGCTGCATCGCCATCGCCCTTGCGCGGGAGTATCCCGGTGCGCGGGTTACGGCGGTGGAAAAGTACGACGACGCCTACGGGTTTTTGGAGCGCAACATACAAAAAAACGACACGCAAAATGTAATGCCCATAAAGGCGGATGTGCTGGGACCGCTTGCACAAAGCCTTGCGGGGATGTTCGACGTTATTGTAAGCAACCCGCCCTACATAAAAACAGCCGACATGAAGACGCTCCAGCGAGAGGTGCGGTTTGAGCCCTCCGAGGCGCTGGACGGCAGGCAGGACGGGCTGCACTTCTATCGCGAGATTACAAAACGGTGGAAGTCCTGCCTTTTGCCGGGCGGAACGCTGCTTTATGAAATCGGGCACGACCAAGGCGAGAGCGTTGCAGCCATACTGACGGAAAACGGGTTTACCGATGTACAGGTGAAGCAGGATTACAACCGCCTTGACCGCATCGTGTGCGGCATATTGAACTGACCGTGTTATGGTACAGTGCGTATGGTATGGTATGGTTAAGATAAAACAGCAGTCCCGCGTGTCTGCGGCGGCGCAGGGGGTTCGGGCACAACGCAACTGAACGGGTGCGCAGGGCAGAGTACAGCCGTCCCCGCGCGGGGCATAACGGGAGGAGTTACACACAATGGATAAGAAAAAGGCTTTGGACACGGCACTGGCACAGATCGAAAAGCAGTTTGGCAAGGGCGCGGTGATGAAGCTGGGAGAAAACTCGTCGCTAAACGTCGAGGCAATCTCCACCGGCTCCATCTCACTGGACCTTGCGCTTGGCATCGGCGGTGTGCCGCGCGGGCGTATCGTAGAGATCTACGGACCGGAAAGCTCGGGTAAGACCACGGTAGCCCTGCACATCATCGCCGAGGCGCAGAAGGCGGGCGGTGATGTCGCGTTCATCGACGTAGAGCATGCGCTCGACCCCGTGTATTCAAGAGCGCTGGGCGTTGACATCGACGCGCTTTTGGTGTCGCAGCCCGATACCGGAGAGCAGGCGCTGGAGATTACCGAGGCACTGGTGCGCTCGGGTGCCATCGACGTCATTGTCATCGACTCGGTGGCGGCGATGGTGCCGCGCGCGGAGATCGAGGGTGAGATGGGCGACTCGCATGTGGGTCTGCAGGCTCGTTTGATGTCGCAGGCGCTGCGCAAGCTCACGGGCGTTATCTCCAAATCCAACTGCGTGGCGGTGTTCATCAACCAGCTGCGTGAAAAGGTGGGCATTGCGTACGGCAACCCCGAGGTTACCCCCGGCGGACGTGCGCTGAAGTTCTACTCCTCGGTACGCATCGATATCCGCAAGGGCGAGGCGATTAAAAACGGCACCGAGGTCATCGGCAACCGCACCCGCGCCAAGGTGGTTAAGAACAAGGTCTCCCCGCCGTTTAAAGAGGCGGAGTTTGACATTATGTACGGCACCGGAATCTCCCGTGAGGGCGAGATATTAGACCTTGCCGTCAAGCTGGATCTGATTCAGAAAAGCGGTGCGTGGTTTAACATGGGCGAAACAAGGCTTGGGCAGGGGCGCGACAACGTAAAGATCTACCTAAAGGAAAACCCCGCACTACTTGCCGACCTGGACCGTCAGATTCGCGAGAACGCCGACAAGCTCATTCTATCGCGCGCCTCGAAGTTTGACAAAAAGGTAAAGACGAAGGCGTCGGCGGCTGCTACGGACGATGAGGGCGACGAGGACGCAGAGTAATCATTTGACAGGCGGTGAGTACGCATGCGGATTACCGCTGTAAACAAAACCAAAAAGGGACGCTTTGCGGTGTATGTGGACGGGTCGTTTGTGTTCTCGGTGGATGCAGAGACCTTTTTAACGCACCGCATTGCCCCGAATACCGAGACCGACCCCCAGACGCTGGAGCAGATTCGCCTTTGCAGTGAGGAGCGCGCGCTAAAAGAACGCGCATTAAAGCTGCTCTCGCACAAAAGCTATACCAAGCGGGCGCTTTGCGAGCGTCTTGCGCAGGAGGGCGACGGCGGCACCGCGGAGCAAGTCGCCGACCGTATGGAGGAGCTTGGTCTTATTAACGACGAGGACTACGCAAAGCGGCTTTGCTCCGACCTGTTTTGTGTCAAAGGCTACGGTGCGCGTCGGGTGTTGTTTGAGCTGATGCGAAAGGGGATAGACCGCGAGCTTGCCGAGGAGGTAGTTTCGGCGCTTGCCCCCGAGGAGGAAGACACCGTAGACAGCCTGCAGGAGCTGATATTACGCAAGTACGCCCGCAACCTCGGCGACCGCAAGGGTATTGACAAAACGGTGCGCACGCTGGCAAGGCTGGGCTACGACTACGACGACATCCGCGCGGCGCTCTCGCGCTGTGCCGAACAGGACGAGGCATACGATATATAATCCAATCCGGAAAGGAACACACCAATTACAATGAGTACAAGAGTGGGAATGGTATCGCTCGGCTGCCCCAAGAATCAGGTGGACGCCGAGATTTTGCTTGCAAACTTTAAAAAGGCGGGGTTTGAGATTACGGCGGACGCAGGGCTTGCGGACGTTGTGGTGGTAAACACCTGCGGCTTTATTGAGGACGCGAAAAAGGAATCGATAGAGAATATACTGGAATTTTGCACCCTAAAAAACGAGGGGCGCATCAAATGCGTGGCGGTCACCGGCTGCCTTGCGGAGCGTTACCGCGACGAGGTCGCCGCCGAGATCCCCGAGGCGGACGTCATCCTCGGCATCGGCGCAAACGCAGACCTTGTGCAGGCGGTGCAGACGGTGCTCGACGGCAAAAAGGAGAAGGTAACAAGCTTCCCCAACCGCTGCGACCTGCCGCTGGAGGGTGCGCGCATCCTAACGACCCTGCCCTTTTTTGCATACCTAAAGGTTGCCGAGGGCTGCGATAACTGCTGCTCGTACTGCGCAATACCCGCCATACGCGGACCGTTTCGCAGCCGCGCCATCGAGTATGTGGTAAGCGAGGCAAAACGCCTTGCCCAAAGCGGCGTAACCGAGCTTGTGCTGGTGGCGCAGGACACCACCCGCTACGGTGAGGATCTGTACGGGACATCGATGCTGCCGAGGCTGCTCGATGAGCTCAGCGCCATCGAGGGTCTGCACTGGATTCGCGTGCTGTACTGCTACCCCGAGCGTATCACCGACGAGCTGATCGATTCAATCGCCCGAAACGACAAGGTGGTTAAGTACCTTGATATCCCCATCCAGCACTGCAACGAGGATGTGCTTCGAGCCATGCGCCGTGTGGGCAACCGCAAAACCCTTGAGACGCTGATTAAAAAGCTGCGGGAACGCATGCCCGGCATTACGCTGCGCACCACGCTGATTGCGGGCTTTCCCGGTGAGACCAAGCCCCAGTTTGCCGAGCTGTGCCAGTTTGTGAAGGATATGAAGTTTGACCATCTGGGCTGCTTTGCCTACTCGCAGGAGGATGGAACCCCCGCCGCCGAGATGCCCGAGCAGATAGACGTGCACGAAAAGCGTCGCCGCGCCGAGATTATTATGACCGAGCAGTCGGTGATTAACGAGCGTCGCAACCAAAGGATGGTGGGCAAAACCGTAGAGGCGGTGGTCGAGGGCTATGACCGCTACGCCGAGTGCCACTTTGGGCGCACGGCTGCCGACGCACCCGACATCGACGGCAAGCTGTTCTTTACCGCCCCCAAGGGGACTGCGGTGGGCAGCTACGTGAAGGTGCGCATAGAGGATGTGCTGGACTACGACCTCATCGGTACGATGGAATAATACAATCTGTACCGCTGCGGGATATGCAAACATGTTACTTTGGAGGAACGGGCTATGAAGCTTAACACACCCAACAAACTCACCCTGCTGCGCATTGCGCTGGTTCCGACCTACATGGTCTTTTTGCTCATCGATGCGATACCCAACCATTACCTGTGGGCGGCGGTGTTGTTCTGCATTGCCTCGGTAACGGATTTTTTGGACGGGCACCTCGCGCGCAAGCATGGGCTGGTTACAAACTTCGGCAAGTTTCTTGACCCGCTTGCGGACAAGATGCTCATTACCGCGGCGCTCATCTGCTTTGTGGAGCTTGGCTTTATCGGCAGCGCCGTTACGGTGGTTATTATCACCCGCGAGTTTATGGTTACCTCGCTGCGGTTGATTGCGGCGGGCGACGGCAATGTGATAGCGGCGGGGATGCTGGGTAAGGTTAAAACGGTCATGCAAATATTTGCCGTTGTGTTTATCATGCTGCTGCACGCGCTGATTGATATGGGCGCACTGGGTGAAACGTTTGCGCATAGAATGATAACGGAGCCCTTGATGTGGGTGGTTGCCGCCATTACCGTCATATCCGGTTTTCAGTACATCTGGGCAAACCGCTCAAGCATCCATCCCGAAAAATAGCTTGCAACAAACCTGCGCTTATGGTATATCTATACTGTATCGGTGCAGTGAAACCTATATTGTATAAAGGCGTACGGCTTGGCATCCGCCCGGCCCAAGAAGCAAAACAAGTACCCGTGTATAGCGGCTACAGAGAACGGCTGCCGTCAGGCTGAAAGCGGTCGTGCTATGCGTCACGGAGAAATGCCTTTGCCAGTGCCCCGACGGGGAACCGCGCATACGCGCGCAGTATCCGACGGCGTTTTGTCCCGCGTTAAGGGATGTATGGTTTTCACCAAACAAAGTGAGTGATAAATCGGAGTGGAACCGCGGGTTAACCGCCTCCGTTGTCTATACAGGCAGCAGGGGCGTTTTTTATTGGGCGGCATTGGTTAACAAAAAATGTTAAATATACAAGAAAGACTCTTGATAGTTGGCATCATTGTATGCGATAATGGGGAATGGAGGATTACCATGTTTCGGCGGTTAAGATTGGATATCAAGGCCATTAAGGAGCGCGACCCGGCGGCGAGAAACTCGTTTGAGGTGTTTATGCTGTATTCCGGGCTGCACGCGCTGATGTTTCACCGCGTTTCGCACTGGCTGTACAACCACAGGCTGTACTTTTTGGCACGGCTCAACTCCCAGATCGGGCGGTTCTTTACCAAGATTGAGATTCACCCGGGGGCAAAGATCGGCACCGGTGTGTTTATTGACCACGGCACCGGCGTTGTGATAGGCGAAACGGCGGAGGTGGGCGACGGCTGTACCATCTATCAGGGCGTTACCCTGGGGGGCACGGGCAAGCACAAGGGCAAGCGCCACCCCACCATCGGCAAAAACGTGATGATCGGCAGCGGCGCCAAGGTGCTGGGACCGTTTACCGTGGGCGACAATTCTAAGATAGCGGCAAACGCCGTGGTGCTCGACACCATCCCGCCTAACTCCACCGCCGTGGGCGTGCCCGCGCGCATCGTAAAGCAAAACGGCAAAAAGGTGTGCTCGGAGGATCTCGATCAGGTGCACATCCCCGACCCCGTTTCGCAGGAGCTGTGCAGGCTTTCCATCAAGCTCGAAAAGCTGGAAAAGCAGGTGCAGGAGCTAAACCGCGGGGGCAACACATCCCCTTTGGGATAGAACGCGCCACGAAGGCGAAAATACAGGTATGAAACAACCAAAACCAGGCAACGCTCCACGCATTGCCGACGGAAAGGAACAGACGTAACGATGAAGATATTTAACACCCTCACACGGCAAAAAGAGGAGTTTATTCCCCTGCGTGACGGCGAGGTGCGCATGTATGTGTGCGGTCCTACCGTGTATAACTTTATTCACATCGGCAACGCGCGCCCCCTGTGCGTGTTTGACACCCTGCGCCGCTACCTGGAGTACAAGGGCTACAACGTCATCTATGTGCAAAACTTTACCGATATTGACGATAAGATCATCCGCCGCGCAAACGAGGAGGGCAGCGACTACCTGACCGTTGCCGAGACCTACATTGCCGAGTACAAAAAGGACGCGGCGCGTTTGAACGTGCGGGAGGCGACCATTCACCCCCGTGCCACCGAGAACATCGACACCATCTATGAGATTATTACCGAGCTGCTTGCCAAGGGCTTTGCCTATGAGGCAAACGGCGACGTGTATTTTCGCGCCAAGCACTTTGAGGAGTACGGCAAGCTGTCCCATCAGCCGCTGGAGGATTTGGAGGCGGGCGCGCGCATAGAGATAGGCGTACACAAGGAGTCACCCATGGACTTTGCCCTGTGGAAGGCGGCAAAGCCCGGCGAGCCGTACTGGCAGTCGCCGTGGGGCAACGGCCGCCCGGGCTGGCACATCGAGTGCTCGGCGATGGCAAAACGCTATCTGGGCGCGACCATCGACCTGCACTGCGGCGGGCTGGACCTCGTGTTTCCCCACCATGAAAACGAGATTGCGCAGAGCGAGTGCGCGTGGGGCGAGCCGTTTGCGCGTTACTGGATGCACAACGAGTACCTGAACATCAACAACAAAAAGATGTCAAAGTCGCTCGGCAACTTCCGCACCGCGCGGGAGGTGGGCGAGCATTTCGGGTACGAGCCCATCCGCCTTATCATGCTGTCGGCGCACTACCGCACCCCCATGAACTACAGCGAGGAGATTATGGAGGCGGCGAAGACGTCGCTTGCTAGGCTGTACACCTGCCGCGACAACATCGACTTTGCTCTGGGTAGCGCCACCGACGAAAAGGCGCCCGATGAGGACGCACTGCTGCAGAGCATCCTTGCGCGGCGTGCGCAGTTTATCGAGGCGATGGACAACGACCTCAATACCGCCGACGCACTTGCCGCCGTGTTTGAGCTGGTGCGCGAGATCAATACCCTCACCACCGGTGCGCAGCCCGGCTCCAGAAAGGCGATGGAGACCGCGCGGGATCTGTTTGATGAGCTGACCGGCGTACTCGGTCTACTGTACGAGCGCAAGACCGCAAAGAGCCTGGATGCCGAGGTGGAGGCACTGATTGCCGAGCGGCAGGAGGCAAGAAAGCAGAAGAACTTTGCTAGGGCAGACGAGATTCGCGACCGCCTTGCCGAGATGGGCGTGGTGTTGGAAGACACCCCGCAGGGGATTAAATGGCGGCTGAAGTAGCATAGGCACACGACGCGCGACCATACGGCAAACGGGCGTTGCGCGCCGGATAACCGCGGTGTCGATTGACTTTATAAAGTCAGTTACGGCTAAACACTGTTGCCTTTCAGGCGAATTATGTGTTCAATTGGTTTGACTTTTTTTAGACGCTTCCCTCACTTTAGGAGGCTTTCGCTTCAATTTTACACGTTCGGCTTTTGCCGACAGTAATCGACTTAGACAGGCAGGGTGTTGACGATGAAACTAGGACGGGGCACAGTGGGTGTACTGATAGCGGCAGCGGCTGCCTGCGTATTGCTTGCAGGCTGCTCGCTTTTGGATGTGGACGGGCTGATGCACGCCCTCGCCCCAAGCTCCAACACCGTGCAGGCAGACACAAAGGTGTCGAGCGTGGCGGAGAAAACCGAGTCGGGGTTTCATATCGACCCCGGCGGCGAGGGAGAGACCGATTTTTCCGCAACCCTGGAAAGCGGGGTGCTGCGGCTGGTAAACGAGGAACGCCAAGGTCTGTCGCTGCCGCTGCTTGTGGAGGAGGACACGCTGCACAAAACGGCGCGCGCCCGCTGCAAAGAGATGATGGAGCACGACCACTTTGAGCACACCCGCCCCGACGGGCGCGATTGGTCCACCGTCATAGAGGAAGCGGGCTACCGGTATACGGTGGTAAGCGAAAACCTGCAAAAGGGCAGGGCGCAAACCCTGAGCGCGCAGGATATCTTTGACTCGTGGAAGGAAAGCACATCCCACTACGAGGCGATGATAGCCTCGGATGTGACGCGTACGGGGGTAGGCGTGTATGTCCGCAAGTCGGAGCAGGGGTACGAATGGTATGCAACCGAGCATTTTGCCTCGCCCAAATAACCCCCCTGTGATGGTTGACAAACGCCGCGTGCGGCGATACGATATGGTATGGTTCTTATACGAAAGGAATGGTTTACGCAATGAATAACGGCAAGGTGCGCACCCGATTTGCGCCCAGCCCCACCGGCTATATGCACGTGGGCAACCTAAGAACAGCACTGTACGCCTACCTGCTTGCAAAACGCAATCAGGGCAGCTTTATTCTGCGCATTGAGGATACCGACCAGGAGCGCTACGTAGAGGGCGCGGTGGATATCATCTACAATACCCTGCGCGATACCGGATTGTTGTGGGACGAGGGTCCCGACATCGGCGGAGCGATGGGACCGTATATCCAGAGCGAGCGCATGGGTATGTATGGGGGCTATGCCCAGCAGCTGATAGAGAGCGGACATGCCTACCGCTGCTTCTGCGACAAGGAGCGGCTTGAGGAGGTGCGCAAGCTGCAAACGGCTTCGGGAATCTCGCCCAAGTACGACGGGCACTGCTCGCGCCTGACAAAGCAAGAGATTGACGAAAAGCTCGCCGAGGGCGTGCCCTTTGTGGTGCGCCAAAAGATTCCCGAGACGGGCACCACCACGTTTCACGATATGGTGTTTGGCGATGTGACGGTGGAGAACAGCACCCTTGACGACCAGGTGCTGATTAAGAGCGACGGCATGCCCACCTACAACTTTGCAAACGTGGTGGACGACCACCTGATGGGCATTACCCATGTCATTCGCGGCAACGAATACCTCTCCTCCACCCCCAAGTACAACCTGCTCTACGAGGCGTTCGGGTGGGAGATTCCCGTATACATCCACTGTTCGCCCGTGATGAAGAACGCCACCGAAAAGCTCTCTAAGCGCAACGGCGACGCATCGTACGGCGACCTTGTTGCCGCGGGCTACCTCAAAGACGCGGTGCTCAACTACATCGCGCTGCTGGGCTGGTCGCCGGGCGGCGAGAACGAGATATTTACGCTGGATGAGATGATACAGGCGTTTGACCCCAGCGGCATCTCCAAATCCCCCGCAATCTTTGACACGCAGAAGCTGCGGCACATCAACGGCGAATACATCCGCAGGCTGGCACCCGAGACGTTTGCCGAGCTTGCCGCCCCGTGGATAAAAAAGACCGTCACCCGCACGGACGTGAGCCTACCCATCATTGCGCAGGTGCTGCAGGCGCGCACCGAGACGCTTGCCGACATCCCCGAGCAGGTGGACTTTGTGGACGCACTGCCCGAGTACGACCTTGAGCTGTATGTGAGCAAGAAGATGAAGACCACCAAGGAGTCGTCCCTTGCTATGCTGCGCGAGATTCTGCCGGTGCTCGAAGGGCTTTCGGATTTCTCGATGCAGTCGGTGCACGACGCGCTGTTTGAGCTGATTGCGCGCCTAGAGGTGAAGAACGGCGCTGTGCTGTGGCCGCTGCGCGTGGCGGTTAGCGGCAAGCAGTTCACCCCAGGCGGCGGCATCGAGATCTGCGCCATCCTCGGCAAACAGGATGCGATTGACCGCGTAAAGACGGGCATTCGGCTGCTTGAGGCTGCGTGCGGCTAGCGGCATAGAAGATACCACAGGAAACGGCACATTGGCGGTACAACATAATAAAAAAGAACAGCTGCGGGCAGTACGCTCCACAGCTGTTCTTTTTTATTATGAGGCTTTTGTGGGACTTGGCTTGTATTGCTTTTGAGCACAATTCATTACCGATAGACACATTGCTTACAGGAGTCAAAAATAATTCTTCATCAAATCATCCACCCACTCGGGTACCGTGGCATCGGGGCGGCAGTCGTATTTGGGGTAGTAGGGCTTAATGTCAAGAACGGGCGTGCCGTCTATGGCGTCCAACCCCTGCACGGTAATCGTGTTGTCGGTTACATCCAGCAGCCGCACCGCTGTAATGCCGATGGGATTGGGACGATCCTTAGACCGCTGCGCCAGTACCCCAACAAGGGGTAGGTCGTCCCGTTCGTGGGGTCGTCGCACCAGATGCAGAGCAGGGTCAAACCTTGCCTGATCCAGATAAAACACAACAATGATATGCGAAAACTGCCTAAGACCGGTAAGCCCCTGCCGATACTCCTCATTGACAACAATAGAGGAGCAGTCCTTACCCCAGCCGCAGTCCTTTTGCAGTGCGACCTCATTGCGCACCGTTGCGATTACCTCAAAGGTTACGTTCAATGCATAACACTTCTTTCCGCGAATAATCTATTCCGACTATACCATAATATAGGATACAACACAACCCGTTTCGCGCCGTTTCAGCAGGTTTGTCCCCAAAACCCCGAACCGTTTTGACAGCTTTTGCGCCCGATGCGCGATAGGATAGAAAAGGTAATATATGTAATCGTACTACTGCGCATAGACAAGCAGGGCATCGTTTTATGCAAAACGATTAAAGATAGCATTTTAAGTGAAGATTAATGGATGATAATCTCAAAACGGAAAGGCATGGTCACACCATGAAACAGCATACAGCGGTAAAGAATCGAATCTGGATGATGGTGCAGCGATTGTTGCAGACCCGCGCGCCGGTAGTGGGGGCAGTCAGCTTTCTGGCAGGTCTGCTCATGGCAAACGCCGGCATGTACGGTAAAATAGCGCCCTTTGGCATTGCGCTGGTGGCGGGTGCGCCGTCGGGATTGTTTTGGCCGGGCGCCATCGGCGCGTTGTGCGGCTATCTGCTGCCCTTGGGCGCGGGGGTAGGCAGTATGAAGTATATTGCGGCGCTTTGCCTTGTTGTGGCGGCGCGCGCTCTGATAAAACGCTGGACAAGCCTTGAGAAAAACGGCATGACGGCTTCGCTGGTGGGCTTTTTTGCCCTGCTCATCCCCTCGTTGCTTACCGCAATCACGTCGGGCAACACGACACAGATACTGCTTAGCGTGGCGGAGGCGATGCTTGCGGGCGCGGGCGCCTATCTGGTGCGTTTGGCGGGTGCGCCCCTGCAAAAGGGGTTTGTGGCAAGCATACTCGAACGCAAGGAGCACGCGAGCATCCTAGCAGTGCTGAGCGTAATGCTGCTTGCGCTGTGCGGGTTTGGATTGTTCGGCTTTTCGGTCGGGCGGTTTGTAGGGGTTGTTGTGGTTTTGGCGGTTGCGTCCTGCTACGGTCCCGCCGTGGCGGCAGGCGCGGGCGTTGTGGTTGGTGTTGTGGCAGGGCTTAATGATGTCTCGCTGCTTGTGCTGGCGGGGGTATACGGCTTTGCGGGGTTGTTTGCAGGGCTGTTTTACGCCTTTGGTCGGTTTGGTGCAAGTGCCGCTTTTGTACTGGCAAACGGGCTTTTGGTGATTGCGGCGGGAACAAGCACGGTGCCTGTCCAGGTGCTTTATGAGGTGATGGCGGCAACGGTGGTGTTTATGGTGCTGCCACAAAACCTAATCAACACCGCCGGGTCGTTTCGCATTGCGGGTGACCGTGTCGAGCAGGGGGCAGAGGGCATCAGCCGCGAGCTGCATACCCGCCTAATCCTTGCCGGCAGTGTGATGCGCGAGGTGCGCAGTGCGGTAGACAGCGTATCCGAACGCCTCAAAAAGATTAACGCCGACGACATCACCACTGTGTATGACGGTGCGGCGGATGCGGTATGCGCACGCTGCTCTAAGCGCATGGCATGCTGGGGACCCTGCTACAACAGCACAATGGGGATGTTCAACGGTCTTGGCGTGGTGCTAAAGGAGAAGGGTGCGGTCAGCGAGACGGATCTTCCCCGTTCGTTTGCCGAGGGCTGTACCAAAACGCGGCAGCTGTGCGCGGCGGTCAACGAAGAATATGAGCGTTATCGCGGCAGAGAAAGCAGCGCGCGCCGCTTTGGCGAGCTGCGCGCGGTGGTGTCGGGGCAGTTTGAGGCAATGGGCGAGCTGCTTGATGAGCTAAGCGAAGAGGCGGCAAGAAAGCGAAACCGTCATGTGCGCCTTTCGGCTGCGGTGCGGGAGTATCTGGAGAGCACCAACATCTACCCGCGCGAGGCGGTGTGCGAAACTGACCTGAACGGGCGGATTACCCTGACCATTATGATCGATACCGATGAGATCGAGAGCATCAGCCGTGTGCGGCTTGCTCGGGTGCTTGGGCGAGTGTGCAAGCGCGAGCTTGCGCTGCCCACAGTGGTAGAGAAGGACGGCGTAACGACCATACGCTTAAAAGAGAGCGCGCGGTTCGAGCCGGTTTACGGCGAGTACCAGTCCGCCTACCGCGACGGCAGGCTGTGCGGCGACAGCATCCGCTACCTGTCCGACGGGGGCAGGGTGCAGCTGGTGCTCAGCGACGGCATGGGCAGCGGTCCGGCGGCGGCGGTGGATTCCGCCATGGCGTCCTCTCTGCTTACCCGCATGATGAGCGCGGGGCTTGGTGCCACCGGCGCGCTGAAGTTTGCAAACGCCGCGCTGCTGACCAAATCGGCGGAGGAATCGCTTGCCACGGCGGATATCGCGCTGATTGACCTGCATACCGGCAAGGCGGAGTTTTACAAGGCGGGCGCCGCGCCCACCTTTGTGCGCAGCGGCGGTAAGGCGTTTATGCTCGAGGGCGACTCGCTGCCCATCGGTATCCTAAACGGTATTTCGGTGGACCACTCCGGCATAGAGCTTGCCGAGGGCGATATTGTACTGATGGTCTCGGATGGCGTGGCGTTTGACGGCGGTGAATGGGTTGTTAAGGAGCTCGAACGCTACCAGGGCGACGACATGCAGGCGCTTGCAAAAAGCATTGTAGAGACGGCAAAACAACGGCGCAGCGACGGGCACGAGGACGATATCTCGGCAGCGGCACTGTTGATGACCGCCTGCCGCGAGCAGGTGCGGGAAAAGAGCGCGGGTTAGCTTGCCAAGCAAATAAAAAACGGCTGCGACGGCAGCCGTTTTTTGCGTCTTATTCTGCGTTGCTTGAGATACAGACGGAGGTGGTACAGTCCTTGTCGCCGCAGCGTATGTAATGAAACAGGTATTGCTGCGCCAGCCCCGGGTATTGCTGTGCACACGCGGGCAGCCCGTCGGGGTAATACCGCTGCATCGCGCGCTTCATCCATACATCAAGGGGAAACGCTTCGGTGCGGGCAAAGCCGTACAGCAAAACGCAGTCCGCCACCTTCGGACCCACCCCCTTAATCGACCGGAGTGTCGCGCGCGCCTCGTCTATCGGGCAGGTATACAGCCGCGCAAGGGCAATCTCCCCGCAAGAGACCTTTAGCGCCGCATCCAAAAGATACGCCGCGCGCCAGCCCGCACGAAGCGGGGCAAGGTCGGGCTCGGTCAGTCGGGCAAGGGTATCCGCGTCGGGGAAGGCATAGGCGGTGAGGTTCCCCGCTTTGTCCAAAATAGGCTTGCCAAAGCACTCGCACAGCCGCGCCACAATACCCTTAATGCGCTTGATGTTGTTGTTTTGCGAGATGATAAACGAGCACAGCGTCTCCCACGGCGGCTGACGCAGCACCCGCAGACCGGGCGCGTAGCCGATCGCCGTTTTCAGGGTGTCGTCGGTGCTCAAAGCGGCTTTAATCCCCGCGTAGTCGCGGGCAAGGTCAAAGTAGTCGCATAAAACCGCGTCAAACTCCCGCAGCGTACAGTCCTTAAAAACAAGCGTTTCTCCCTGCTGCAAAACGGTGAGCGTGCGGTCACCCACAACGCCGCAAAACACATCCGGCTCGGTTTCCTCCCACCGAAAGCACTGCCCGCACAGCAGCGTGTCGCGCAGCGAGAAGTCTCGGACATCCACGCACCGCACATCCCCGCCGTGCTCTATTCTATTCATAATACCAAAACCTCCGGTTTCATTTGCTCTGGGCATTGCCCTGCGACCCGCTTGTGTCGTAAAGCTGCCCCAATGCTGGGTATTGTTCTGTTATAATTCGATTGACCCTCTCAAGGCTATCGCAGTACTGCCGATACGCGGGACTTAGTAGCTTGAGGTTTTTTAAGAATACATCGGCGTATCCGCTGCTTTTTTGAAACGCGATCAGCAAATCCGACAGCTGTCCCGCGGGGGATTGCTTGAAGGCTTCGGACGTGCGGTAAGCGATATACTGCTCAATGTTCATAGACCGAAAAAGGGCATCGGGGTCGGCGATTGCCTGCTCCATCAACCGATTTAGGTCGTCTTCATACTGCCGAATGGCGTCGTCCTGGCACAAGGGGATTGCCTGCTCCAAATAGGCACCCAGCTCCTCCGAAATATACGAGGCTACGCTGTCGAGATAGGCAACCACCTTGTCATACGCCGCACGCTGCTCGGTGGTTTGAATGGGTTCATCCAAAAAGCGCCCGAAGTGAAAGGATAAAAACAGCCCGAAGCTACCGGGAAAAGCCAAGACCAGCCGTTCGCGAATGCTGACTGGGCTTACATCCATTTGCCCCAACTGCAAAAAGCCCTGTTCAATATCATAATGCTCGATTAAGCTGTCGATGTAGGTCTGGGTCGCGTTGAGTCGCTTGATGCGCAGCTCGTTTAAATGCTTGTATCGAGCAAGCGCAAGGGGTTTATTCGTACTGCTTAATACGGTGCGGATATCTGTAATAGCCAGTCCGCATCTGCGCAGTACGGCAATCTCCTTTAGGGTGTCGGCTTGCTTTGCGTCATAATTTCGGTACCCGTTATCCAGAACCTGTGGCTGAATAAAGCCCTGCTGTTCGTAATATTCCACCGCTTTTTTTGTTAGCCCGCACAGATTGCAGACCTCGTGAATCAACATCGTGATCACTCCTCTCCCTTGCACCATACACCAAACCCCAAGGGGACAGTCAAGCATTATTTTTAAAATAGAGCCTGTGACAGGCACTCGTTTTAAACGGTGTGCGTAACTGAACAAACCCCAATAAGCACCTCGTCGAGCCGTCATGCAATTGGAGCTATTATACCATATCTGTGCTATAATAAAAAACAGGAAGCATTCGGCAATATTTTCTGTGTTTTTGTTAACTAATAGAGGGTAGCGTCGTTTTGCGTAGACGAGGAAAGGATTAACACGATATGAAGGAGACCATTTTCACCATACCCATCAGCGAGGTGTTTGAGCCCCGTGACGGATGCCCGTTGTGCCGGATGCACGATACCCTAGAGGAGCGTGCGCTCGACGCAATTATGGGTGCCGCGATGATGGAGCCGGTTATTCGCATACAGACCAACAAGCTGGGCTTTTGCGCAACGCATTTTGACGGCATGCTGTCGCGAAAAAACCGCCTGTCGCTTGCCCTCATGCTCGAAAGCCACCTAAAATCGGTGCAGCAGATGCTGCCCAAAGAGCGGGAGGAGCAGGCAGGCAAGGCGGACGTGCGCAAGCTGACCGAGATGCTAAAAAGCTGCTACGTGTGCGAAAAGATTGACGGCTCGATGCGGCAGATGCTGCAAAACCTGTTCGCCCTTTACCGTAGGGAGGAGAGCTTTCGCGCGTTGTATGCCGCACAGCCCTTTGTGTGTGTTCCACACTATACCATGCTTATTGCAGGGGCGCAAAAGTCCATCCCCAAAAAGGAGCTGCCCGATTTTATGTCGGTAACGGGCACGCTGGTGCGCGCGGGGCTTAGCGAGCTTCACGGGGATGTAGACACCTTCTGCCGCATGTTTGATTACCGCAATGCGGGTAAAACCGAAAAATCCCCCCAGGTAAAGGTAGCGGTGGAACGTGCGGTTAAGTACTTAACGGCGCACACCCCGAGGTAAAGGGGACACAACTTTACGTATATATAATTAGCGTAAAGAAACGGTAAACCGCAGAGAATGCCGTAATTCCAGCTTGTACCAAAAATACGGCGGAGATAACATAATCAAGTTTTTCCACCGTTATGTATAGGCATGTCACCACGTAATCATGGGCTTTGTAAGGAATATCAACAGGGTTTTCCACCTTTTCCACAGAGTTTTCAACATCTGTTATGTCAACTTGGTCTTTACAAGGCGTATAAGGCGTGTGTTATCAACACTTTAAACCGGTTTTTCCACAGTGGGGCAGTGTATATTTTCTGTATAACCATATATTACTAATTTAATCGACGACAATCGAGCGCAAAGCAAGGCGAAGCAAACGAATAACAAGGGTGTTATCCGACCAAAATAATGCAGAGATCCTGTAAAAAAGCTCAGTGCAACGGCAAGAGAGTTTACACGGTTATCGCATTACTCGGGAGGGATAACGCATGCTTCGGGGAACCAACAAACGCGCTATCGAGGTCATCAACACCGAAAACGACTATTTTGAACGCATTATTTTCATTGTAAAAAACGAAAAGAGAAACACCCCCGAGCCGGAGCTGCGCAGGCAGGCGCATTCCTATATGACACTCAACGGTCCGCGTATTCGGCGGGCGGTGCTGGTGCGCTCCACCATCCTTTCAACGGTGCTTAAAATTCTGGTGATTGCGGCGGCTGGGGCGGCGGTTACGGGTGTTTGTTTGATGCTGATGTTTTTGTAGCGCGCACAAACCGAAAAATATACCGGTTTTGTCGTTTAAATTCTTCCTGCGCTATGCTATAATATAACAAAGTCGGCGGCTGTTTTGTGCCTGCGCCTAAGTATGTTGTGGTTGGCGCAACCGCTACATATCGTGCGCGCGTCAGAGCGGCGTCTGGGCCGAACCCTTTATAAAAAATAACAGCCGACGCCAAGTACGGCAAAACGGAGTAGACAGATGATACAAAAAGACACCGACAACAACACCGACATTATCGTCGGCAGAAACGCAGTGCTTGAGGCGCTGCGCACGCAGGACCGAATAGACAGCGTAATGATTGCAAAGGGCGAACGGCAGGGCAGCATTTCAAAGATAGTGGCAATCTGCCGCGACAAAGGCATCCCGGTCAAGGAGGTCTCACCCGAGAAGCTGACCCATCTTTCGCAGGGCGAGTCGCATCAGGGGGTAGCGGCCGTCATTGCGGCAATTGTGTATGCCGAGCTTTCAGACATCCTTGCAAGGGCAAAGGAGCAAGGGGTCACGCCCTTTGTGGTGATAGCCGACGGCATTGAAGACCCGCACAACCTCGGTGCGCTCATCCGCACGGCAGAGGCGGCGGGTGCCCATGGTATGGTCATTCCCAAGCGGCGCAGCGCTTCGGTTACCACGGCGGTATACAAGGCGTCGGCAGGCGCGTGCGCGCATCTGCCGGTGGCACGGGTAGCCAATATCGCGGCAGTCATCGACGAGCTGAAAAAAGACGGCATATGGATCTACGGCGCCGAAATGGGCGGCAGCAATTGGTGCGAGCAGGATTACGGCGGCGGCGTCGGTCTTGTGGTAGGCTCGGAGGGCGAAGGGCTCAGCCGTCTGGTAAAGGATAAATGTGACTTTGTTGTATCGCTGCCGATGTTCGGCATGGTGTCGTCGCTTAACGCCTCGGTGGCGGGCGGCATCGTAATGTACGAGATCGCAAGGCAGCGCAATAGTATAAAAGCAAAATAACCGGGCATTCTGCGAAACGGCGTCGCAATGCTGCAAAGGAATAGTTGGTTTGACCTTTTGGACACAAAGGGGGTAAGACGTTTTATGTACGACAACGAATACAATCTCGACCAAATTCTGTTTGAGGCGAGAAAGCTAAGAGGCCAGAAGCGACCGGACAAGGCGGTTTTGGGTGAAGAACGACCGAGGCGGAGCGATGCCGGGGTTCAGCCGCATCCCGAAAAACCCATCGGTGAGGTGCCACCCTCCTACGGGGGGCACGCCGCACAACCCGTAGCCGCGCACAACACGGCACAGGCTGTGCATGGCTTGCATGCAAGCACCGAGGATTCGTCAACCTACGGGCGGCGGTACGAGCAGACCGATGCGCCCCCGCCGCCGCCCGAGCCCCCGCGCGGCTTTCGCATGTCGCGCGAGAGCGCGGTGTTCGGTCAGTATCATGCGCCGACCGTGCCGACCCAGCCCCGTTATGACGGTCAAAATGACCGACCCGCGTATGCGGATTACCAAAGACCATCCCGTCCCGCATCGTCCCCTCGCACAACAGACTACCGCGGGCTGGAAGATGACATCAATGCCGAGTATGCGGCGCTGCGCGCGCGGTATCAGGCCGAAGAGCCACCCCAGAGCCGAGGTAGCGATAACAATACACCTGAGCAGTACAACGAGCGGGATGACAACATAGCTCCGCGGCAGCCGTGGGACGGATACCCCCCTGCCGAGCCGCCGCAAACAGCGTCCGTTTACCGCAGGGAGTACACCGAGCCACAGCAGTTTGCCGAGCCGGTGGCAGAACAACCCCTGCCGCCCGCCGAGCAGGAGGAGCAGCCGCGCGCGGGCTTTGTACTGCGCCGTACTCCCCGGGTGCCCGGGCCGTTACCGCCCGTATTGCAGCCGGAATTGGACGACGCCCCCGCCTTTGAGGAGACACGGCAGTTTGACACCGCGTCGCTCGGTCAGGAGCTGCCAAGCCCTGAGCTGCCGCAGCAGGCAAAGGAGGGCAGTGCCGGTTCCCGCTGGCAGGCGTACCGCATGCTGGAGCAGCATGAGGGCGACCAAGGCGGATGGACCGAGGATGGGGAGGACGCAGCAGACGAAAACGACCTAAACGGGCCCGACGATCTCGACAGGGTGCGCCGGTTGCTGCGCAGGCATACGATTGTTGCCACAATGCGTCTGGTTGCGCTTACCCTTACGGGATTTGCGTCAATCTACCTTGTGCTTTCTACCATTGCAACCGTGCTGCCCGTGCCCGCCGCGGTTCATCCGCAGCAGGCGCCTGGTGCGTTTGCGCTGGTGTTGTTTATTTTGTCACTCATCAGCTTTGCCGTATGCCTACCGTCCATTGGCGCCGGGCTGCTTTCGCTGGTCAAGCTAAAGGCGGACGGCAACAGCATGGCGGCGGTTGCCTCGCTCTCTACCATGATCTATACGCTGGCGTTTGCCATCAGCCCCGCGCTGTTTGCAAACCAGAACGCGCAGATGTACTGTGCCGTTGCGATTACCGGGTTGTGGTTTTATGCCGCGGGCAAGCTGATGGCGGCAAAACGCACGCTGCACAACCTTTCGGTTATCGGCAGCGGGGAACAGCTGTTTGCCGTGCGGATGCTCGAGGGCGAAGGGCTTGCCGAAGAGATGGCGCCCCTGCTTGCCGACGGGCACCCGAGGATCGCCGCGCTGCAGCCGGTGGACTTTTTACAGGGGCTTTTGCGCCACTCCGCCGCAAGCGTGCAGGAAAAGGGCATCAGCCGTATTTTGTCACCCATCTGCGTGGGTGCCGCGGCGGTGCTTGCGGCTTCCTCCTACTTTTTGTACCGCGATGTGCTTACCTGCTTTACGGTGTTTACCGCCGTTGTGTGCGTGTGTTCGCCGTTTACGATGCTGTTTGGCGAGAACCTGCCCCTTCTGCGCACATCCCGCAGCCTGACGGCCGAGGGCGGGATGATAACAGGCGGTGAGGCGGCCGAAACGATAGCCGACGCCTCCGCCGTGGTGGTGGAAGCTGCCCAGCTGTTTCATTCCGGCGGCATTACCCTGCACGGCATCCGCACCTTTAAGGGCGGACGAATTGACGTTTCCATCCTTGCGGCGGCAAGCGTTATGGATAAAATAGGCGGCACAATGTCGGAGGTGTTCTTTCATATTATCGAGGGTCGCACCGAGATTTTAGAGGATGTGGATGATATTGTGTACGAGGAAGGCATGGGACTATCCGCATGGGTGGACGGTCAGCATGTGCTCATCGGCAACCGCGAGCTGATGCGCCACCACGGCATCGAGCTGCCGCCCCGCGAGTACGAGCAGAAATACCGGCAGGAGCATCGGCATATCCTGTACCTTTCGGCGGGCGGAGAGCTTTCGTCGATGTTTGTTATCTCGTACAAGGCAACCGACGCGGTGTATGAGCGGTTAAAGCGGCTCGAGCGTTCCCGCGTGACGATGATTGTGCGCTCTACCGACCCCAACATCACGCGCGAGATGCTCGCCGACCTGTTTGAGATGGATTACGACCTGGTGCAGATTATGCCCCCCCACCTGCATGGGGTATATGCACAGCAGACACAGCCCACCGAGACGGCCGAGGCGCAGGCGGCGACCATGGGCGGCTCGCTTTCACTGCTGGATACACTTTTTGCGGCGGGCAGAATACGCGCGGCTGGCGCGATGAGCTCGGTTGCGCAGACAATGTTTATGATAGCGGGCTACGCCATAACCACCGTCATCACCTTTTTCTTTGGCATCTCGCTCATTAACCCCCTGCTGCTGCTCTCGTACCAGCTCATAGCGGCGCTCATCACCATGGTGACGCTTTCGCTGCGCAGGTATTAACGACAGCGCAAAAACAGAATTTCGTCTTTTTTCGACGGTCAGATTGTGTAATATACATAATTTGGCCGTCGAATTTTTGACGATTTGAATGGACATATCACACAAAACTTAAAAAATATACGTTGAAAATTATGTGTAAATAAGCTATAATATTTGTTAATGTCGTTGGTTCAACGGCTTCCTGTTCCGCAATAAGGGAAAAGGATACATCGGCATCTGCTTGTCGGGAAGATGAATCGGCACATTACTGATATCGTAAGGTTTGCGCGCAACGACCAAAGCGGCAGGCCGAAGAAAGGGGCGAAGGAAATTGAGGCAATATACGGCTGACAAAATCAGAAACGTTGCCTTGGCAGGACACGGCGGATCCGGAAAAACAACATTGGCGGAGGCTCTTTTGTTTCTGACAAAGGGCACAGACCGTTTGGGAAAGGTGATCGACGGCAATACGGTATGCGATTATGATTCGGAAGAGATTAAACGTAAGGTTTCGGTTTCCGCATCCCTTGCGCCGATAGAGTACGGGGGCGGGAAGATTAATATTATCGACACCCCCGGGTTGTTCGACTTTGAGTCCGGCTTGTGCGAGGGCGTTCGTCCTGCCGAAAGCGTTATTATTGCGATTTCCGGCAAGTCGGGTGTTACCGTCGGCGCCGAAAAGGCGTACAAGATGGCGACCAAAAACGCAAAGGCAACGATGGTGTTTATCACCAAGATGGATAACGAAAACGCCGATTATACAAAGGCATATGCAAGCCTAAAAAACAGCTTTGGTCCGACGGTTTGCCCGGTGGTGATACCGCATGTGGAAAATCGCAAGGTTACCTGCTATATTAATCTGCTCACCGGCAAGGCGTATCAGTACGACGCGGCGGGCAAGGCTACCGAGGTTCCCGTTCCCGCGGGTGCCATCGACGAGCCGCTTTCCGCCCTTAGCGAGGCGGTTGCGGAAACCGACGAAGCACTGATGGAAAAATTCTTTATGGGCGAGGCGTTTACCGCCGAGGAGCTTACTAACGGCATTGTGGAGGCGACCAAAAACGGGTTGCTGACGCCGGTGCTCTGTGGCTCGGGGCTTACCCTTGCGGGCGTTGACATGCTGCTTGACGCGATTACCACGCTGCTGCCCTGCGCAAAAAGCAAGGCGGGCGA
>JAEZQD010000095.1 GCA_023413185.1 Bacillota bacterium | reverse complement strand
TTCACGTCATCCTTAAAGCGTTTGAGTGAAAGAATCTTGTCTTCGGCAATGATGATACCGTCACGTACAATGCGGATGTTCGCCGCCCTTGTAATCTTGCCGTCGAGTACATAACAGCCTGCAACGGTGCCGACGTTGGTGATGCGGATGGTCTGGCGCACCTCTGCGCGACCAAGATCCACGTCACGGAACTTGGGTGCAAGCATGCCCTTCATTGCCGCCTTGACATCGTCCACCGCGTCGTAGATGACACGGTACAAGCGCAGTTCCACGCCCATGTTCTCGGCGTTGGTACGCGCAACGGGATCGGGACGAACGTTAAAACCGACAATAATTGCGTTGGAGGCGTCGGCAAGCATGACATCCGACTCGCTGACAGCACCCACGCCGCCATGGATAACACGCACGCGCACCTCGTCGTTTGAAAGCTTCTCTAGGGTCTGGCGCACCGCCTCAACCGAGCCAGCCACGTCACCCTTGACGATGAGATTGAGATCCTTGACAGAGCCTTCGGCAATCTGTGCAAACAGGTTGTCAAGTGTTACACGGGTATAACGGGAGAACTGCTCTTCCTTGGCGGTGTGACGACGCTCGTCAACCAGCTTTCTGGCAAGCTGCTCATCCTCTACCACGTTAAAGACATCACCCGCCGCAGGCACCTCGCCAAGACCGGTAATCTCAACTGGCACACAAGGACCTGCCGTCTTAATCGGCTCGCCGTGGTCGTCAAGCATGGCACGCACACGACCGGTTGCAGTACCCGCAATAACCAGATCGCCCACATGCAGCGTGCCGTTTTGCACAAGCAGGGTCGCAACAGGACCGCGTCCCTTATCAAGCTTTGCCTCGATAACGGTGCCCTTGCCAAGGCGAGTGGGGTTTGCCTTGAGTTCCTTCATGTCTGCCACAAGCAGCACCATCTCAAGCAGCTGGTCGATGCCTGTTCTCTTCAGCGCGGAAACGGGCACACAGATGACGTCGCCGCCCCACTCTTCGGGCACCAGCTCGTACTCGGTGAGCTGCTGCATTACTTTATCCGGGTTTGCGTCCGGCTTATCCATCTTGTTCACGGCAACGATGATTGATACCCCTGCCGCCTTTGCGTGGTTAATCGCCTCTACCGTCTGGGGCATAATGCCGTCATCGGCAGCCACAACAAGGATGGCGATGTCGGTAACCTGTGCGCCGCGGGCGCGCATAGAGGTAAACGCCTCGTGTCCGGGCGTGTCTAAAAACGTGATGTATTGGTTGTTTACCTTAACACGGTAAGCACCGATATGCTGGGTGATGCCGCCCGCCTCGGTGGCGATAACATTCGCATCGCGGATGGCGTCGAGCAGCGAGGTCTTGCCGTGGTCAACGTGACCCATAACAACCACAACGGGGCTGCGCTCCACAAGATCGTCCGCCGAATCCTCGGTGTCGTCGATGAGGCGCTCCTCAATGGTTACGACAATCTCTTTTTCAACCTTTGCGCCGAACTCCATTACCACCATTGCAGCGGTGTCAAAATCAATCTCCTGATTGATGGATGCCATGGTGCCAAGGTGCATCAGCTTTTTGATGACCTCACTTGCTGTAACGGTCAAACGCATGGCAAGCTCGGCTACGGTAATCATATCGGGAATGGATACCTTAAGCTCCTGGCGTTTTTTCTTGATCATCTCGAGCTTACGCATCTTGTCCGCCTCGGTCTCACGGGGTCCGTAACGGCGTCTGCCGCGCTGAGCGGAACGCTGGGTAAGCTTTTGCTTATTGGCCTGCACGTTATCCTTTACCACCGCGCTTGTCGGGGCAATCTTTTCGTACTTTTCGTTGTACTTTTCAAGGTCAACGGTTGCAGAGCGCGTGTCTACGTGGCGTGTCTGCTTGGGCTGACCCTTGTTTTGCTGTACGGGGGCGGGTCTGCTGCCGGGCTGGGGCACCACAGGCTTGCCCTTTGCCTGCACAGCGCTGTTCTGAGCCCCGGGCTGGGGTGCCACGGTCTTCTCTTGCGTAGGCACGGGGAGGTTTAACTCGCTGACGGCATGCGCTTTTGTGAAATGGTCAAAAACCATGTTCATTGCACGCTCGTCAAGAATCGTCATGTGTTTTTTATCAAGTTCCATCTTCGGCGCAAGGAAATCCATTAAATCCTTGCTGGTTAGCCCCATATCCTTGGCTACCTCAAACAATCTGTATTTTATCATATCTTACCTCCATCACTAAGGACCATCTCGCTGATCTTCCTTCGCAGCCCCGCATCGGTTACTGCAAATATGCCTAGTCGCTTTGCGGTCATACTGCGTATCTCATCCATCGTCACCGGCAGTGGAATCGTTGGTACATTCTCCTGCCCGCAGACATAATTAAGCTCTTTTACTGTTTTGGCAGACACATCACAAGCGTAAAACACACTTTTGATGCTGCCCGTGCGTACCCCCTCGACCACGGTGTCAAACCCTGCGGTCAGTTTACCCGCCCTTCTACTCATGCCTATCATGGACAGCAGGCGGTCGTTTATATCATTTGTCATCGTCCGTCATCTCCTTCTCGAGCCGGTCGTAGACTTCCTCCGGTATCTGGCAGGCGAACGATTTTTCTATGCGTCTTGACTTTCGCGCCTTCTTCAAACAGGCGATGTTGCGGCATACATATGCGCCCCTGCCCGCTTTTTTTCCGGTTAAATCAAGGCTGATATCACCCGCAGCGCTCTTTACTACCCGCACAAGCTCACGCTTGGGCTTCATATCTCCGCAGCCGGTGCACATGCGCAACGGCACCCGTTTTGCCTGCATCGTCATCCTACCTTTCGGTGCATTGGTTGTTACTAGGCTTGATCCGCCGGCACGGCGGTCTCGTCCTCGCCGTAGAACCCGCTCTCCGGGCGGATGTCGATCTTGTAACCGGTTAGTCTTGCGGCAAGGCGGGCATTCTGCCCCTTGTTGCCGATGGCTAGCGACAACTGATTATCGGGCACCGTAACGCGGCAGGAACGGGCAATCTCGTCTAAAATCTCTACCTTTACCACATCGGCGGGGGAAAGTGCTTCGGCGATAAACTCCTCGCAGGTTTCGCTATAGCGAACCACATCAATCTTTTCGCCGCCCAGCTCATCTACAATGCGGGATACACGGGAACCCTTAGGGCCGATGCAAGCGCCCACGGCGTCTACGTTTTCATCCTTGCTGTATACGGCAAGCTTGGTTCTGGACCCCGCCTCGCGGGAAACTGCCTTAATCTCGACGGTACCGTCGTAGATCTCGGGAACCTCCATCTCAAACAGACGCTTTACCAGCCCCGGATGGGTGCGGGATATCATTACACGAGGACCCTTTTCGGTGTTCTCGACATTGACTACATACACCTTGATTCGATCGCCTTCACGAAGCAGCTCGCCGGGAACCATCTCGCTTTTGGGAAGCATCGCTTCGTTTCTGCCAATCTCAAGCGTTGCGCTCCCCTTTCTGGGATCGAGCTTAAGTACTACGGCGGTGACGATCTCGTGATGCTTGCTCTGGAAGTCCTGATACATCTGGCCGCGTTCCGCCTCTCGGATGCCCTGGCGGATAATATGCTTTGCGGTTTGAGCCGCAATGCGTCCAAACTGCTTGGTTTCGAGCGCGATGTCGACAAAATCGTCCAGCTTGCCGCGCTTGGCATACTGCTTTGCGTCCTCTTTTTGTATTTGGGTTGCGGGGTTTTCCACCTCGTCAACCACCTCTTTACGTATCGCAACATGGAACGCACCCTTGACGGGGTCGATTTCTACCATTACATTGTCTGACGCACCGTAGTCACGCTTTACCGCATTGAGTATCGCGTTTTTAATCTTCTCGATCAAATAATCCGCAGGGATACCCTTTTCTTTTTCAAGCAGGGTAAGCGCGTCAAAGAACTCGTTACTCATCTTTGTCAGTTCCTCCAAAATCAAACTCATCAATATTTAG
>JAEZQD010000152.1 GCA_023413185.1 Bacillota bacterium | reverse complement strand
TCGGCACTCCAAACAAATCGTGCCGAGCCGTCCGGCGCCGTTAGAGACCACCCCGCGTTTTGCTCATCCGCACTCACCCTATCGGACGCTGCCTTTAAGACCTCGTCGAACGCGTTGACGGATTGCTCGCCCACCACATCAAGCCTTGCGCACGCGGTACTGAAAACCAGAACCGCCGCCAGCGCAAGTGCTGCTACGCTTTTTTTATATCTCATCGCGATACACCTGCCGTTTCATTTCTTATTTGGGATGCTACCTTAAACCGTTTTAAGCGCAGCGCATTTGTGAGTACGGATACCGAGCTTAGGCTCATTGCCGCCGCCGCAAACATTGGGTTGAGCAACGGACCGCCGAACAGATACAGCAGACCCGCCGCAATCGGGATGCCGATTACGTTGTAGCCAAACGCCCAGAACAGGTTCTGTTTGATGTTGCGAATGGTCTTTTTACTTAGCTGTATCGCGGTGGGTACATCCATCAGGTCGGAGCGCATCAATACGATATCCGCCGACTCCATCGCCACGTCGGTGCCCGAGCCTATGGCGATGCCGATATCCGCCTGAGCAAGCGCCGGCGCGTCGTTGATTCCGTCACCCACCATCGCAACCCTGCGACCCTGTGCCTGCAGCTTTTTGACCTCGCTCGATTTATCCTGCGGCAACACCTCGGCAAGCACACGGGTAATTCCCACCTGTTTGGCGATAGCGGCTGCGGTTTTTTGGTTGTCTCCCGTAATCATCGCCACCTCAATGCCCATATGGTGCAGCCGCTCAATCGCGCTGCGGCTGCTCTGCTTTACCACATCCGCCACCGCTACAATGCCAAGGAGCGTGCCGTCAACCGCCACATACATCGGGGTTTTACCCTCCTGTGCAAGCGTGTCGGCGGCGGCTTCCATCCTTGCAAGAGATACGCCTCTCTCGTCCATCAGCTTGAGGTTTCCCGCCAGTACGGTCTGCCCGTCAATCCGTGCCTCAATCCCTCTACCTGTGAGGGAAATAAACTCCTGCGCAGGGGACAACGTAAGCCCTTTTTCCTGTGCGCCGCGGACGATAGCCTGACCCAAAGGATGCTCCGACCCCTTTTCCGCCGAGGCTGTCAACCGCAGCAGGGTCTCCTCATTAGCCTCTGTAGCGGTGAGCACGTCGGTTACCGCCGGCTTGCCCTCGGTAATCGTTCCAGTTTTGTCAAGAATCACGGTGACGATTTTGTGCGCGGTCTCCAGTGCTTCTCCGCTTTTAATCAGGATACCGTTCTCTGCGCCCTTGCCTGTTCCCACCATGATAGCGGTGGGCGTTGCAAGCCCCAGTGCGCAGGGGCAAGCGATCACCAGTACCGAGATAAAGATGGTAAGCGCAAACTCGATATCACCGCCGGTACCAAAATACCATGCGGCTCCCGCAAGCAGGGCAATGGCGCAAACAACGGGTACAAAGTAGCCGGACACGATATCAGCCATCTTTGCGATGGGCGCCTTAAAGCCCTGCGCATCCTCAACAAGCTGAATAATCTGCGCAAGCGCAGTGTCGCTGCCTACCTTTTCGGCGGTAAACTGAATGGTGCCCGTGGTGTTTATCGACGCGGTGTAAACCGGGTCCCCCGCCTTTTTATCCACCGGCATGCTCTCGCCGGTGAGCATCGATTCATCAATCGCAGTGTGCCCTTGCAGCACCGTACCGTCCACCGGAATCTTCGCGCCGGGTTTTACGACAATCACATCGCCGATCTCTACCTCCTCGATGGTGATCTCCTTTTCCGACCCGTTATAAATGATGATTGCTGTTTTGGGCGCCAGACCCATCAGCTTTTTTATTGCCTCGCCGGTCTTGCCTTTTGAAACGGCCTCGAGTGTTTTGCCCAGCAGAATCAAGGTAATAATCACACCCGCGGTCTCATAATACAGGTGGTCGACCGCTGTGAATTCGCCCTGTGTAATCTTCCACGTATTGTACGCGCTGTATATGACGGCGGCTGATGTTCCCACCGCAATCAGCGAATCCATATTCGGGCTGCGCCGCCACAGGGACACAAACCCAACCGTGTAGAACTTATACCCCACTGCGATAACCGGAAGCACCAACGCAAGCTGAGTGAGCGCAAAAACCAAGGGGAACCGCATCGGGTCAAGCCCAGCAGGAAAGGGCAGGCGAACAACCGTTATCATCGGCGCCATGGCGATATACAGCAGCGGGAGCGAAAGGATGGCGGAGATGATAAACTTGCTCCAAAGTACGGTAATATCTTTTTGCTTTCGCTTGCGGTCCTCGTCCGCCGCGTCGGTCTTGTCCATTTCAAGCGCCTTGTAGCCGCTCTGCTCAATCGCCTGCCGAATCTCCGACAGCCTAATTACCTGCGGGTCGTAAGACACCGTCGCCTTTTCGGTAGCGATGTTGACCGACACGCTTGTTACGCCCTCTAGGCGTTTAATGCTCTTTTCCACACGACCTGCACAGGCGGCGCAGGTCATGCCGCCGATTGGGATGGTAACGACGGAGGAGGCACTCTCCAAAACCTCGTACCCTATCTTGGTCACTGCTTCTTTGATGGCGGCTATGGCAACCGTGCCCGCATCGTACTCTACAAACAGCTTTTCGCTTGCAAAGTTTACCGACGCATGCGTCACGCCCGAGAGCTTGCCCACCGTTTTTTCTATTCTTTGCGCACAGACGGCACAGGTCATGCCCCTGATGCTGAGTACCCTACTATCCATAAGAATCACCTCTTGTGTTGTTTTATGCTTTGGGTGTCTGCCTTGACGGCTACAACCGCTTATGCTATTATTATGACATTAAGTATATATAATTCAAGTACTTACTTTATTGTACCATAGTACCCATAAGTATAGTATAGAAGGAGCAACGTGCATGACCTGCGATTCTACCGGCTTCAACTGCCCTGTTGGCGCTACCCTAGACATTATCGGCGGAAAATATAAATCCCTTATTCTGTGGCATTTGATGAGCAGAACGCTGCGGTTTGGCGAACTGAGCAAGTACATTCCGCAGGCGACACCCAAGATGCTCACCCAGCAGCTCCGCGAACTGGAGGAGGCTCAGCTGATTATCCGTACCGTGTACCCCGTCGTGCCGCCGAAGGTGGAGTACCGCCTATCCGATTTGGGCGACAGCATCCGCCCAATCTTGGAGGCCATGTACACCTGGGGCACCGATTATCTGCGCCAAAGCGGGCGGGAGGTAAGCTGCTCTATGAAGCAAAACGCGTGAGCGCGTGATGATAATAATCGATGCGTTCTTGTTTACGCGGGCGCATAAGATATACAATGACATCACGCCGGAGAGGACAGTATTATGAGAATAGACAGAATTAAGTCTCACTTTGAAGAGGAAGCCAAACGGTATGATACGATCATTCAGACCCTTATCCCGAACTATAGTCAAATGATTGAAGCGTTAACCGCCATCATACCATTTAACACCAAGCAATCCTTCGATGCCATCGACCTTGGGTGTGGTACGGGAACAATATCAAAAGCCATTACAGAACGTTTCCCGAATGCAAGCATCACCTGCGTCGATGTCGCACAGAATATGCTGGAGATTGCGAGGAGCAAGCTTGGCGGCGACGCCACAATGATTCAGGCGGATTAAATTGTATCTTCGCTCGCCCTGCATCACCTTGAGAGTTACAAAGACAAGCAGCGATTCTTTGACAAGATATATGCGGCGTTAGAATTGGGCGGCGTTTTTATCAACATCGACGTTGTGCTGGGAAGCGACGAGTTTATTCAGGCTGCGTATATGCAAAAATGGCAGGCCTTTATGCTAAGCAATATCTCTGAGCACGAAATGAACAACAAGTGGCTGCCAAGCTATTACGCTGAGGACAGACCCGCAAAGCTGACTACGCATCTGAAAATGCTAGAATGCTCGGGCTTTTCCTCCATTGACGTGATCTACAAATACTACAACTATGCAGTGTATACCGCAAAAAGATAGCAAGCGCTTGTATGTGATACAACAAAGCCATCCGCCGTATTCGGCAGATGGCTTTGTTGCTGCAATGAATTATGGAGCAGATAACGGGAATCGAACCCGTATGTCAGCAAGCTGGACGAAGTCACCGATGCGATTGTGCGGGGTTGCTGCGAGTTTTGGGTGTCGCGCATTCAAGGATGTGGCACCTCCTGCTGCCGCAAGCAAAACCTAACCCCTCGACGCGGCGAACTTGCGTGAGCAGGGGTTTGGTCAAATCGAAATAACGCTGATTTTTGGGTGGGCTTCGACCGCCTTTTTTTATTGGTGACGCGTTGGCGAAGGTTGACACAATAACGAATTGAGCCACCCTGTCACAACTGACGGATGGCTTAATCATGCGGTTTTTTATGCCAAAGACTCACCAAACGGAGCAGAATCAAGGGGAAACTCACCAAAAGTACACCGCGGTTCTATATCTCTGAAATACCAATCTCTTTCAAATACCCATAGCTACCATCATACCATTCGCGTTTGCGCGTTTGATCCTCGTTGCTGCCCGCAGGAATATAAATTGCCATGCCCTGACGAGCGCGAGTGAGAAGTACGCGGTATGCGTTCTTTAAATAAAGACGCTTCTCCTCGGAATTGACGTTATTCCAGTGGTTACCCACGAAATTGTTATATGTCCACTCGCCGTCAACATAGCGGTAATCAGCATCCCATGCAACGATGGAATAATCCAACTCCAGACCCTGAATATCAAATTCCGTTACAACGTCCTCCAGCGCATAGCTGGCACGCACATCATCCTTGCCGTTCAGGAACCAGTTTGCAACGGAGATTTCATTCTTCACGAAGATGCCTTCTGGCTTCAGGCGCAGTGCACCGCTGCTGGCCAGTAGACCATAGCGGGTAGTGCCCTGACAATGCTCCTTTACCCAAGCCTTCGCCTTGTTCAAATCTCTTGTAATAACAATGGGATATTTATCCTTGATGGCTTCACATAGACGTTTTGCTTCCTGCGTACCAGCATCCAAGACTGATTTCACAAATGCTGCCAAGTCCGGAGTACGGAAAGAACGGACCGATGTAGCCAAATGGAGCTTGTCCCGTTCATAGATTTGTAGACCACTGATCATATCATTCCAGCGCTGGTTACGACGGTATTCCTTGTCATTGAGCTGCGGGGTAATATAAACATCCCAATCTGGGAATACACGACGCAGAGAATTAAACCATTCTGGCAATCCAGCCTCACCGGTATTGATTTCTTGTCCACCACCAACCAGGCAAATTACAACAGCCCAGCCTTCGTGGCGGTCCATTGTGCTGATTAGGAACTCCGGCTCACTGTAAGAGAAGTTGGGGACGCCCTTCTTCTGTTGCATAAACTTGGCAATCATATCTTGCGTCCATGCGCGCTGAGCCTCATCAAAAATAGCTACACGCTCTGGCGGTACGTTATGATTTCCGACAAAGGAGTCTCGGTACTTGTGAATGATCTGAATGAACGCAGAGGTACTACGCAGCGCATCTGTCTTTGAAACACGATTGCCACGCTGTTTTTCCTGCTCCACTTTATCCCGTGCCAACGCCTCCTGCAAAACAGATACTAGCGGAAAATTACCCGAAAGGAATACGGCGTGTTCACCTGCCTGCGCATCAGAACGCTGAATAGCAATATTCAAGCCTACCAGCGTTTTTCCAGCACCGGGGACACCGGTCACAAAGCAGATAGACTTTCGGCCGTTTGCTTTACTATATTCGATGATCCGGTTAATTTCATCTGTGGTGACAGTCAGATTTTCTGCGCCTGCATCGCTGCGGGTAATGTCTTGCACGTTGTGACCACGGTAAAGGGCCTGGGCCGCTTCCACAATGGTAGGGGTAGGAAAATATTCGGAATTCTCCCATTCAACGTATTCAAAAGCTGTCTCATTATACAGGGCAGCAATATGCTGGATAGCCATACCAATGTTGGTGCCATTGCATTGGATCGGCTCGATGATACGTTCCCACTCCTGCAGCACATTCCGATAGTGAGGGGCTCGTGTGGAAATCATCATGGGTACCAGCAGCTTATTATGGCTTTCTTTTTGAAAATTGCGCAGGTCAAGCGCATAGTCATATACCTGATCGTATGTACTCTGGCGATACTCCGAATCACCGCATTTGAACTCCAGCAGGAATACAATGCTTTTATAGAGAACCACCACGTCAACACGCTTACCCATTCTGGGAATGGTGTATTCAAAGATAATCCGTCCATCGGAAAAATCGCGCAGCTGCTCTTTGAGAATGCGCACTTCCTCCTCCCATGTATTACTCTGCAGAATGGTGGTTTCTGCGGAAATATCATTGGAGTGGATAATGCCCAGAATCTCACTGCTGGACTGGAGCAAAAAATCCGATATGGATGCAGAATAATAAGCGCGTAAATTGCGCATGGTGGTCACCTCTGTTGGGAACAAATATTTTAAACATTATAACATAAAATGGGCCTTATACAAGTTTCCATTACAGTTATCTGCGATATTATATGTGGCCAATTTTTATACACGTACCGTGAAGCTATAACTTTAGCACTCTTCTTTTCAAGGGTAACGCGACCATATGTAAGGGTTTTATCTTCAAAATAAGAGAACCTCTCTTGTCATGGTAGACAAAAGAGGTTTCTTTCGTGGAGCAGATAACGGGAATCGAACCCGTAACCTCAGCTTGGGAAGCTGTACCGATGTGTGTGTTGATGCGGATATTTGGCTTAACTATCACGTTTTGTAATCGCTTGTAATCGCTTGTAATCGCTAATTGGCGCACAAAAAGGCGCACAACGTGGTGGTTAAAAACGCAATTCTTTTTGTTGACAACCCCAGCCAATATGTTATATTATAGTTGTCGCGGCAAGAGGATGGTCTTGTGCGCGAGTTTGCCACCAATTCCGGCAAGCGTGGATTGAAATATAGTTAATTTTTTACAACAAGGGGAAAGAGCCGGAAACGGCTCTTTTTTCTTTACGCCCTGCTTATTTTTAAGTGCTCGTTTTTGTCCCACTCTATAACCGCTTGCAGGCTGTTGATCCACACTGCGTTACTGTCCACCATCTCCGCTCCGGCAGACGATTTGCCGTCGTGGTATGCCTTGTTGATGCAGTTGAGCAATAGCGCGTACTCATCGGCGGTCAACTTGTCCGATATTGACGACGGGACATAGCCAAGCACCGCGCTTGTGGTGGTTACGCCCTTGTGGATGTTACTGCGCCTAACCGCCTGCTCTATTTTGATTTGATGCGGGTCGAGATAAAGATAATCAATAGATTCCAACCCCAGCGCATCCGCAAGCATTTTAAGCCATTTTGCGTTGCTCGGCTCTCGCTCCCCAGCTGCCCATTTGCGCAACGTGTAGTATGATATGCCTGACAATTTGGCGCAGTCCGTAATTGTCATGTGCTTACTTTCGAGGATTGCTTTTAACTGTAGCATAATTACCCTTTCTGCCGCCTTTAGCCGGGCGGCTCGGCTGATATATTTTAGATGCCGTACTGTTCGGCAATGTCTGCCATCGCAATTGCAGCGACGTAAGCATTTTCGTGCTTGTTTTTTCTGTCGGGAGAAGCGACCAGTTTGTCTTTTGCCTGCTCTGCAAACTTACGGAGGTTTGCACTGCCGTGCTTTATGACTGTTGCCTTGACTTCATCGGCGGTACAGCCAGTTGCGGTTGCGATAATCTCTGCGACCTGCTCTTCGGTGATTTCAAGTTCAACAGTCTCTTCTGTTTTTGCGGGGACATAAACAACGATTGTCTTTGCCTTTGCATCGTAGCTGCCCGATTTGGTTTTGCAATCTGCGTAGTTGTTTTTGTATTCGCTGTAGCTCATAGTAACTTCGGTCTCGTTGGTGTGCTGGGAAGCAGCGTAGCAAGCTTTGCAGTCTGTGCTTTCGTACCACTTGATTTTGCTCTCGCGCTGTGCGCTTGTGCCAAAAACCTCTACCTGCTCCTCGTGTCCGCATGCTCTTGTTACATATACCTTCATTTTTATGCCCTCCTTGTTTTTTTGTTTGCCTTACCTTATGTACTCATTATATACCCAACTGGGTACAATGTCAATAGGTTTTTTAAAAATAATTAGAAAAAATGCAAAAAAATTAGGGAGAGCCGAAGCCCTCCCTAATTCCCCTTGCTCATATCGTCCTCAATCAGCGAAACAATATAGGCGTTTATGCTCTTGCCTTTGCTTTCAGCATGGGCTTTTATTTTTGCCTTGTCGCCGCTTCTTACTATCACAGTTACACGTTCCCTGTTCTCCGCCAACCACTTGTTTGTAGCCCTTATATGCGCCTTGCTTTGCATTATATCACCTCGCATTTATTATACCACTAAAATAACATTATTCAATGTTACATATTAGCCAATAACATTTATAAATGTTTGTGCATTTTACCACTATGCTAACATTGCAAAATGTTATATAATAAGGCCATACCAAATAAAACAAACAGGAGGTCAAGACGATGACAAATTATGAAGCGTACAAAATTATTGGCGACAGAGCGGCGGAGTTATCAACGCAGCCGGAAGTGCAAGCTAAAATGGTCGAAATGGTTAAAAGTGGCTCTACAAAAGAGCAGGTAGAGGCGTGGCTATATATTTGCGCAATCGGTACGCTTATTATTTAAAAGTAAATTAATCGCCGAGCCGCCCGGCTAAAGGCGGCAGAAAGGATTGTTATGAATATTTATCGCGCAGATTACGCAGACGGGGAAATGGAAGTTTTTCACGACGACAACGATGATGTTGCTTTAAATAGGGCGTGGGAAGGAGAAAAAGAACACGGGCAAATGTTTAATCTCGCATTGCTAGACGATAATTACGACGAGGTAAAAACGATATGCTAGCAAAGCAAAAAGCCGGAGGCGTAAACCTCCGGCTTTAATCATAGTGTTATCTCAATTTTTGAAAACCCTTGTTCTTTAAGCTTGCCAATGTCCAGCGTGTAGGTCTTAACCGCTGGAGCCGGCTCTTTGTACTCCACGCCTAAAAACGTACAGCACCCGCGCACTATGGCGTCGCATATCTCGGACATTGCCGTGTCAAACAGCGCATTGTCCTTGTCGTTGGTCACAAAGCCAGCCTCGATAAGCATACTCGGCATTATTGTGTCGCGGTTTATTGCGTATTCTCCGCTGCCGCTTGCGTGACCGAGTTTTACGCCTCGGTTGGTAAACCCGATTTCCTCAAAGCACGACAAATTGTCAGCCGCCCAATCCTTGTATCGTTGCGGGGCTTGCGAGTGCAGCCATATCTCTGCGCCGTTTGCGGCGGGGTTGGAATAGCTGTTGCGGTGGCAAGAAAGCACGATGTCGCACTTGTTGCTGTTGGCAATCGCCGTGCGGGTCGCAAGCGGCAAGTTGTTGTCCTCTGTGCGGGTCATAACTACCGCCCAGCCTTGCGCGGCAAACTGTTTTTGCAGCTCATAAGCATATAGCAGATTGTCATCTTTTTCTCGGCGGCTTGTTGAGACCGCCCCTGGGTCGCTGCCCCCATGCCCTGCGTCAATACACACCTTTGGCATTAACCAACCCTCCTTGCAATCAAGTCCTTTTGCGTTGCCATGGTTGTGTTGGGATGGATAGACACAGATTGCCCCGGCGCGATGTGTAGCCACGTATTTGGGTTAACCGTGCAATCCGCGCCGTTTTTGATGTATCTGCCACCCTTAACTTGTGACGACCGATTGGGTGTGGTTGTGTCCCATCTGCACTCTAAATGCAAATGATGCCCGCCGGGATATTTGTTTGTGGGGTCGTCTGCGTAACATAGGACCCGCCCAATTACATCGCCTTGCTTGACCCTCTGCCCGACATTGACGTAGATTATAGGCATGTGCATATACTGCGCTACGCCGCCTAAAACGTTACCAGACAAGGGGCGGTAGAATTTGTCCAGTACAAGCCCAACAACGCCCCACAGCCCATCCTTGCCCGGTACGCGCGGTTCCATGCCAGCCATCTTAATAACGCCGTCCCCAATCGCGATAACGTCAAACGATTTGTCGCAGTAAAAATCATCCCCGGTGTGCCCGTAACCGATTGTTTTGAGATAGGCGGGGTTGCGATACCCCGCCGAGATAGTGAGCGGGGAGTAGGATGGCAAAATAGCCACCTGCGCCCCTTTGGATTTATAAGCCATTACTCCCCCTTGTCTATCAGGGACGTTTTGTCCCGCAGTTGCAGCAAAATGTCTTTTAACTTTGCGGGGATGGGCACAAACTCCGCGACATTTTCAAGCAGGCTGATGCCCTCGTTGGCAAGATAAAAGCACAGCACAATGTCTCGCAACGGCAATGCGTTGTCGATAAGCCGCTGTAGGATCACCGCGACTGCAACCACGGCAAAAATCATAACCTTTTTAAAAATGCCTTTAACCCCGATTTCGCTTGATAGGGCTTTTGTCCAAATCGCTTTGATTACCCCGGTTATGTAGTCAATGACCACAAACGCGAGCAGGGCAAGCAACCATTTGTCCCACCCTCCGAGCGCGGCGGCGAGAAAACCTCCGACTGCCGCGAAAGCAATGCTAATCCAATTAAAAATCTTCTCCATAATTTCCTCCTGTTTTTTATTTTAGGATGCCGGATATGTTGCTTGGTCATACGCGTAGTTGTAGGCTATTTCCTCCGGCGACAACGCTCTGTTGTAAATGCGGGCACTATACATATTGCCTAAAAATGCGTATGTAGCGTTTCCTAGCCCACCAAAACGCACTGGAACGTTTGGCAATGCTACGCTCGTTGTGTATGATACATCGCTATTGCCGTTTGTGTAAATTCTGCATCTTGTGCCATTTCTAGTAAATGACATTGCAGCAATTTGTTCCTCTGGGATTGTCACGCTTCCGGTTGCAACTGGCGTAAATGAGTTTATTAGCAACTCTAGGGGGGCTGCGAGAGATGACGATGCCCTTGCGACAAACAGAGTATTGGACGAGCCATTGTGCTGAGAAAACAACGTTTTTCTGCCAGTTCCAGCTGCGGCTTTAAACACCAGCTCAACCGTAAAATTACCGCTTGTCGGCAACGTAACAGGGGTTAATATGCGGTCTGAGATATCGTCAAGCACCGCTGAATTTGCCTCCCATGTAACAGACGTTAACGTTCCGTGATTACCGTTACCGCTCAAGTCAAACCAGTTAGACGGGCTATCGCTGTGCCCTGTCCCTGTGTTGTTGATTGCGTCGTACCACAGGATAAGACCGTCGAGGATTGGGGTTGTAGCCGCGGATTGTTTTGCGAGTATCAGTTGCGACATCCTAAGCATCCCAAGACCTCCACGCGGCGATAATATCTGCGCCAACCTTTGTAAACACAATGTAGTACTTTTTACCGCTCTCAATGGTCAATGCGTCAAGCCACACAACGCCGCTTGGCAAGGTTGGTGTGATTGCCGAGGATGCGGAGAAAGTAAGCACCCACTCGTTTGACACTCCAGATATTGCAGCGTCAAGCGACACGTTAAGCGCAGAGATTGTGCCGGATATTGCGGTAATGGTGTTCGGGTCAAGCGTTACGGTTGTGTTTGCTGTTGTAACCTCTGCGTATCTGCCATCTGCACCATCTGCTCCGTTGATGTTAAGTGCAAACACCCAGTTTGTGCCGTTAAAGCCGTATACGTTGCCGCTTGTCTCGGTTGCGGTAGACAGCCACAAATCTCCCGCGTTTACGCTTTCCGGCTCTGCAGCCCCAGTATACCACGTCGCTCCATCAGTTCCATCAGTTCCGTCGGTTCCATCAGTTCCGTTCTTGCCATCTTCGCCCGGGTCACCTTTTTCGCCCGGGTCACCTTTTGCGCCTTGCAAAGCTCCGTTGTTTTTCCACTCATGCGATACACCGTCCCAAACGTATATATCATACGGCTGCGTTGCTCCTACCCCGTAAGCGTCGCCAGCGTCTGGCGTCGGCATTGCCGCCTGCAACTCGCCCAACGTGTCGTAATACCCAAGGATTGTAAAGCACTTGCCTTGAGCCTGCACACCGGTGTCAACTTCTCCTATATACCAGTTTCCGTTTTCTCCTATATGTGGGGTAACGCCATCGTCACCGTCTGCGCCGGGGTCGCCGGGGTTGCCTTTAAATTCGCCCTCGTCAATGCGCCGCTCGATGTCTGCTATTAACGCAGTCAGCGCGTCATATTGGCTGCTGCTTAACACTGCGTCGTCTGGTAACATAGTTTCTTGCGCTGTAAACAAAAACCTTGACGTAGATAGCCGGTTGCCGTCCGCGTCGTACAATAGCACCGCAGCCAATACTTTGCCAACTGCCGCAATCTCGTTTGTGCCGAGCGTGTATGCATACCCATTGTCGGCGCCATGCATTGTGCCCTGTATCCATGTCTTGTCCGGCTTTGCAAAAGCAATCCACGCGTGGTCTACGTTGTTGTAGTCTATTTCTTGACTACCGTCAAAAATCCTGACGTTAAAAACATAAGCTCCGACGTCGCCTTTGGTTACAACAATGTCCGTGTTAACCGGCGCGCTCTGGTGGATGTCTAGCCGTAGATTTTTTGTTACTGTTATCACTGTATCCCTCCTATGGTGTAATCCTGCAAACTATAACGTAAGTGCCGCCAACCGGCACCAAAAGTACTCTTTGCCCCGCAGACACCGACAGCCCGTAAGCTATAGGGTATCTCGTCGGGCTCTCGTCGTCCTCGCCGTCAATCATCACAAACGGTCTGCTGCTCACAAGCCTTGTGACGGTCGCAAATTTGTTTTGTGCGCCCTGCGGGGGCGACATCATGCCGAGTATTTGCTCTGCCGTTGGTATCACGCGTACCTCACCACCTTACGTGCATTGTGCGTCATGTCCCCGCCTGCCTTTAAGTCCATGCTCCACCCCGTTTCAATCACCACGTCGGATGAAAAATCCTTGTGATAGAGATACAGGCAGTCCATGTCCGTGTGGTGCGGCATTAAGGTGGTCGCAAATGTAAAATCCTCAAACACTCTGCTGCCGTCAATTGCAGCGCGTCTTGTGTATGCGTCAAGCGTGGTCTGGTCTGCAATGTCTTTTACCTCCTGAGGGTCTACAATGTGCCTACCCCGAGATATAGTCGACAATGGGTTTGCCGCATCGTCTAGCGTGTATGTAGACCTCAACACCCTGTCAGGGTTTGATACGTAGCGCACAAACACGTTTGGCAGGTTAAACATATCAATGCCGCGTTGAATGCCAGGTTTGATTATGCTGTACTCCCCTGTGCGGTACTCATAATCAACCGCTCTGTCCGACGGCTCAACATATGGCTTTGCGACTGCATACCCGTATGCATCAAACGATATGGACGTGTAGTTTAGCGCGGCGAGCAATGTGTTTACTACTTCCAACTTTGGCGTGTACGGCTCAAACTCGACAGGCGACACGGTAACCGCAGCTGACGGCGTTATGTTGGTTTTGATTATCCCGGCAGAGTTGAGGGTCTGGACTATCGCGTTAACGTAGTTCGTCCCAGCTGCAATCGTTGTTCGAGCAAGTATTTTGTCCTCTTTAAGGACCTGCGCTTTGTCGTATCCCTCTATCTCGTACACGTTGCTTTTGCCGCTTGATTGCTTTGCCGGAGCGTTTGCCAGATACACCCCGAGCGACCACTCAACCCACCCACCCGGCATTTTCAGCCTCATATATGGCTGGATGCGCTCTGAGTACCAGTTGATATCGTCCGTAATGTTTCTTTTGACCGAAAACCTTGACGTGCCCTTAATCTCGGCAAAGGCATTGTGCGCCACGCTTCCGGCGCACTGGTCTAACTCGCCTATAATCCCGTCGTTTTTGTCGAGCAAATCAAAGCGGAAGGCGATTTCTCGCCCTCCGCCCTTTGATAACAACACGTCCTCGATTTGCCTTGCAGTGTACCCGCCGACCGCAAGAGATTGCATTAACCATCACCCACCCTTTGGATGTCAAACGTAGCGTTGTATCCCCTACGGCTGCGTAACTGCTCAGAGTAGCTTACGTTGCCTATCGTCCCGGTAAACATATCTCCCATGTCGTTGCGGTAGAGGATAACGGGCGCGTCAATCAGCTCTTGCATCGTGTCCATCTCGTCTTTGGTCAAAAAATAGTTAAGGCTTAATGACTGCGATTTAAAGCCCTCCGTCTCGACTACGGGAAAAGACCTGCCGACATAATGAGATATCACTTGTACGTTGGCAAGGTTGTAGTCCCTGCCCCATCCTGATTCAAGGCGATTTCTCAAAGGCAATACAGTGTTGCCGTAAGATATCACCGAGCACGGCAATGCGACCGAGCCGGTCTTAGGTTGACTGTCCGCAAAGCTGTAATCTTCGTTGACCGCTCTTGCCATGTACTCATACCGCGTTTTGCTTGCTACGTGGTAATCGCTGTACGCGCCGTCTACCTCTCCGATAAGCTTGTATTCTCCGCCTATTGGGCGGCGATATAGTAGGCAAGTTGGCGTGTCATAATCGGCAGATACCGTTATAGAGTATTCGTTGTTTGCCGCTACGGTTAGTGTTGGTTTGGTTGGTTTTGCGGTCGATACTATAAATCCAGATTCGCCCCACTCGCTCCAAAATCCGTAAGCGTTGCGTGCACGGACGCGAGCATTGTAATCTCCATCATCCAGATAATCATCCACGCGATGTTGCCACACCGTGGCGGGCTGCTCTCCTGTGTCGTATATTACCGTATCTCCATTAAGCACCTGCGCTTGCCAAAGCTGCTGCTCCGCCGCATCCCATGTGATAAGCGGGGTTGCGGATTGCTCAACATATACAGATGGTGCCGCAGGCTGCCCGATGGCGTAAAACTTGAGCGTGTCGCTTACAGGGCTTTCCTCGTCGTACTCGTTGTATGTGTAAACGCGCCACTCTATGTTTCCTGCGGGGAAGGTGTCTGCCGGAACAACGCAGAAATTATTCGCTGTTGTTTCCTCAATTTCTTCCCAGCTCGACGCCCCTTGCTGCCGCCACTCTACTTTATACGCCTTTTGCTCCCCGCCAAACTCTGCACGATATCCCCACGACAGGGTGATGTCTTGGTCGAGATTGATGTACACGTCGTTGGGTTCGTTTGCCGTTGGTTTTAACGGCGGGCTGTCCTCGTATGTTATTTCGATATACGGATTGTTGCTTGCGTTTTCGCGAGAGTTTATATCTACTGACAACGTTGTGCTCGCGTTTGCAAATGCAACCAAAACAATTCCGTTTAACAACATTTGCGGGTTTGCCGTTATAACGCTGTTGTTTAGTTCTGCTTTTGCCCATCCGTTTTCCAAAAAAATAAAGTTTTTTGCGCTTACGCTTGAATAACTTGGCGCGTTGCTCCAAGTTGTGGTCAATTCTTCAAAGTGGTTGTTGAGCAAATAAGACCTAAAAGCCCCCAGCCCGCTTTGCGAGGATTTGAACACGTTAGCGTAGACTGACAATATTTTTTTTCGAGCCGGCAATCCAGTTAAGTCAAATCTCAGCAAGGATCTCCTTTGATTCTCACCAGTTCCAAGCCCTGTTTCGTCTGCGGTCTGCCTTAACAGCAAAGATGTTGCAGTGCCGTAATTTACATCGTAATTTTGCTGGTCAACATGTGTATCCGCTATGCACGGGCAGTCAATAACGTGTTGCGCCATGATATCCCTCCTAGTTTGCGTTGTAGGCTTGTCTAAATCCCTCGAACAGCCGCACGACCCTAGCCGCATCTTGTAGGTCTGAGGATTGCACGGTGACGTTTATGGTTTGGTTTGGCAAAATAGATCCGTTAGGGTAGACTTTAGACCCTTGCGGGAGGTCTACAAGTTCGGGTCCTCTCTCGCCTACGATTGCGTAACCGCCCGGATGATACATTGTGCCGTCGGCGTATTGGGGGATGCGTCTTCCGTTTTGCGTGTCTGATATTTGTTTGTTCATAGAGCCGACGCTGTTTCCGATGCTCGTCATGGCGTTTTCGATTTGTTGCCCTTTGCCCATCACGACGGCAATCGCAGCCGCTAGCGCTAGCAAGACAACAACAACGCCCGCAATTATTGCAGTGGTCTTTATCATTTTTGTGTCCCACGTCTTTGACATGAGCTCCATCAAAAAGCCTCCCGCCGCTTGTAGCTGTTGTATCGCCTTAACAACCATGATAATTGTCGCAATAACGCCAGCGAGCACCACTAACATTTGTAGTACGGGTGTTGGGATTGCAGATACGACTTCAAAAAAACTTGTAAGCATTGGCAATAAAGCTTCCGCAAAGCTATTTTTTAGCGCATCCCCCTTTTTTGACAGCCTTTGCATCGCGTCGTCTAGTTGCCCAAACTTGTTAAGCGAATCCGCGTCAATGACATACCCGACATTATGCGCCTCCGCTGCAAACTGTTTAAGCGCGCCCCCGCCTGCTTCAATTAGCGGGTTAAGTTCCCGCGCCGATTTCCCAAATATCTGCATTGATAGCGCGTCGCGTTCGGTTTCGTTCTTCATTTTCCCTAGCGCGTCGATTGCTTCGTAAAACACTTCGTTCGCGTCGCGCAACTCCCCGTTACTGCCTGTTACGGCAATTCCCAGCTTTTTATACGCATCAGCTTGCAGCTTGCTTCCTTCTCGCGCCCCGGTCATTGACTTAATCATTTTTGTCATGCTTCCAGTTGTCGTCTCTGTCGATACGTCAAGCAACTCTGATGCGTAATTAAGTTCCTGCAATGAATCCGTCGCAAGACCCGTGATTGATGATTGTGTAAGTATGTCGTCCGCTAGCTTAGCAGTGTCTAACGTTGCCTTTCCGAGCGCAGCGCCAACTGCGGCAAGCCCTCCTACCAGCGCGGCCCCTGCCGTAGATACGTTTCCGAGCCTTGAGACCATTCCGTCGAGTGCTGGGGGAATGTTGACCCCGAGCGTTGACGCTAGACCCTTAACTGCTCCGTCGAGCGTCGCCGTGCCAGACTTAGCCTTTTCCATTGCGCCGTCTGCTTGACTTCCAAATTTCTCTGTGTCCTGCCCGGCTTTTATTACTTCGCGCTGTATGGCGCGCAGCTGTTCTTCGCTTACTTTGCCCTCTGCAAACTGCTGCTGCACTTGTTTTTCGGCATCTTTGAGCATTTGCTCTTTTTGGGTAGTCGTTGCAATTGTCGCGGCGAGCACCGTTTGCCTTTGAGCGAGCAGATCGGTGTTTGTTGGGTCGAGTTTAAGCAGTTTTTCAATCTGTTTTAGCTCGCTTTGCAAGTCGCGAGATTGCTTATTAACGCCAGACATAGCCCTGTCAAGCTTTGTAGTCTCTCCGGCAATTTCTATCGTCAAGCCTTTTATTGTAGCCATTGTATTCCTTTTTTCGCCTCCTTGTGTTAAAATATATCCAACTCAATGTTGGGAGGTCGTAAAATGGAGATGTTTTTTATCTTTGCCGCGCTGATAGCTCTTGTGCTAATTGTTTACTCGGCTGTTAAGTCGAGCTCGAACAAGCGGAACAGGGTTTCTGCCGCGACCGCAATTCGCGAGACCGGGTTTAAGTCTACAGCAACCAAAATGGTTCAAGGTTATAAAATAGCGGTCGATGAATCGCGCAAAGAATGGCTCGTGCTTCCGCCTGACGGAAATTACAAAAAGATATTTCGGTTTGATGAAATTGTCTCGTGCGACGTTGACGAAGTCGGCGACCACAACACTATGACCGGGGTATATCTGCGCATAACCACATCAGACCTTAATCACAGCTGCATACAGATACCTGTTATACACGCTCGTGCGCTTGCTAGGGCAAAGTATAACAAAGAGGGGTTTGTGCATAGCGTTGCGATGTCAGAGGCAAGGGCTGCCGCTTCGTTTATTGGCGCGGTAAAAGCAAAGGCGACCAAAACCTAAAACTCAACGACGTTTTCTTTGTGCCCGATCTCATCGTATTTCTCTCCGTCGTTTGACCTTTCAATAAGCATGTCCGTAACAAACCCTATAGTCACAAAATCGAGCTCGGCTAAAGTAAAGCCGAGCTCTTTTGCTCTCAGCATAAACAGCGGGGTTGTTAGCCCCCTGCTACTTCCTGCAATTTTTTTTTACTCTCCGCTTGCGTCTCGGTGTTCAGACCCCACAATTCAATGAGGTGCGGAAAAACGTCGTAAATAGAAAATACGTTAAAGCCATCCAACCACGCCTCAGGGCTGTCAGGCACGTTATCGGGGTCGCCGTGTTTTGCCATAATATAGGCGACGTTTTCAAAAATAAAAAGATTGTCTGCGTCAATGTTTTTTCCTTGGTTCATCTTTGCTTGATACGCCTCTGCCAGACATTGCGTGTCGAGCAAAATGTCTCGCCCAAACTTAAAGCGATAGAGCCTCGGTATTGTAGCCGAGGCTCTGAACTTTACTTCTTTTCCGTCAACCGTAATGGTCTTGCAAATCATTACTCTGTCTCCTTTGTAACGATAACAGTGTACACCTTTGACGCTTCTCCGTTTGTGACAGTGACCTTAATCTCGTTAAGACCGCTGACCCATGTTGCCGCCTGCCCGCTGGTGTGAGCGGAGCCGTTGAGGGTAATTGCCACGGTCGCGCCGGATGCTGCAGCGGTTGCCGTTACGGCGTTTGTGGCGTTTGCGGTTGTGGCAAGGTAAATCGTAACAGATGGCGCAAATACCGGCGTAAGATCAATAGATCCGATTGTGAGCGCGGACAGGTCAACGCCGCCGCCAGATGTCGCGCCGTACAGATGATACAGATACGCCACCGCGGTGTTTAGATCATCAAAGTCCACTTCTTCACACCAGTCGCCGTTTTCTAACTCGTAGATTGTGCCGATAACGGATGCCTGCGCAAACGCTCTTGCGCCTTGCTTTGTCTGCTCATCCTCGGTTGGTGCGCCAAACTCTACGTCATAAAAAAACTTGACCGTGTACACAGGCTTTTTGTTTGCCTCGTTGTATACGTCCAAGTCGGTTACGATATAACCAAAACCTTGTCTTGTAGGCAAATCCTCAGTGCTGGATATGTGCCGCTTAATTGGGATTTCAACACCGCCGGGCGGGGTAAAGCTTTCCTCGACAACCCTTCTGCCAAGGATTGGGGAGAACACGTCCTTTTTCGCGTAGTCAACAGCTAGCGTCAGGGTTCCGCTTGCAAACGCCTTGTCTTGGTGTTTGAGGCGGTTGTCCGACACGATGGTGCCGTCGCCGTAGGTGATGTTTGATGTACACTGGATTGCACCGCCTAATTTCTTTGGTGTACCATAGGTGAGCGGAGCGTAAGACTGTAACGGCGCATGCAAAAATGTGCTAAGACCGTTTTTTGCCAAAGTAATCCCTCCTAAATTTTCGATTTAATCACGTTAAACGCGGCTTGTGCCATTTCGCCCGCGCTCGCATCGTGTGTTTGCTTAACAAATGGTCGCCCGTGCTTTGTTGAGTATTCGAGTATGTTTGATAGCGGGATTTTCCCGCCCCCTCCGTCAACCATCGTTGTGTTGTGCACGTACCTTTTTGCCTTGTACTTTTTTCCCGTGCTTTTCCACGCCTTATAAAACCCGCGCGACTTTCCTTCTGCCCTCTGCGGGCTTGCCGCTTTAAGGTTGTCTATCAGCACTTTCTCCGCCGCATCCAGCGCGTCGTCGTTTAGGACGTCGAATACACGGTCGCTATACTCTGCAAGCAGTTTGCCAAGCGCATCCTCAAACCCATCAACACCGACTTGCATCGCATCAGCCAATGTATTCAACCTCCATCACAGAGCACAAATACCCGTTGCCGTCAATCTCTCCCGCGTCAAATGCGCCATATTCGCAGTAAAAACCCGCCGCGTCCAACGTACTAAGTATGTCTGCTGTTCGTTGCTGCACGGCGGTTCTGCCTGCGTATGTATGCAGTTTTTCGCGGCGGTAGAAATATCTCACAGCGGCACTTGCGGAGTTGATGTACGGCTTGTTGTCTGCCCATTCAACATCTTGGTTCCCGGCAAGGCTAAAGACAATGTACTCGTCCGCTTCTCCGGCTGTCTCTGATTTTGACTGCCAGTATGTGTATAGCTTTTCATCGGCAAACCTTGTGTCAAGCGCAGCCTGGATGATGGGCACAAGATTAATCATTTGCCCTCATACCTCCTGACCTTAAACTCCATCCAAAGGTTTTGCTCTAAGACGTTATCAACCCCGCCCCATAGTTCATACAAGTACGGGCTGTTTTTGCTCGGCTTTCCTCCAACCATAGACGACGCGTCGGCGTATTTGACGATTACACACTTTTTGCCTTGCAACGCCGCGTAAATGTCCGGGTTGTAAAACGTCCGTATGGTTGCCATCTCGTTTACTCCTAGACTGTGCGCGGCAAGCTGTTGTTCGCCAAACGATCCGCGCCATTCGCAAAAATAAACTCCGATGTCGCCGCTTTTTATCTGCTCCCATGTGGTTGTGTTTCCTTGCCCCGGCACGTATGTGCTTGATTCAAACCACGCCGCAAAAGGGGTGGTTGGATTAAATTTAAACACGTCAATATCTCCCTTGCGCGATAAAGTTAATCATCACGGGGTGGTTGGTGAGCTGAGCCGGGTCGGTTGACTGTGCCATCTTGCAATACAGTACAATTGCCTCGACCGCAAGAGCATCCGGGGCAGAACCTACGTCCCACCCCGCGCCCTTGTAAAACAACTTGGCACCGTCGATTATGCCCTGCACTTCGGCATCTTTAAGTGGGGTGGAATAAAACACCCCTATCCTTGGTTTTACATCATCTAACAGCGCCATAACGTTCCCACCTTACACGATAATGTATAGGTCTACAGGTTTAAGCCCGTCCGGTGTGCCGTTCAGCGCAATAACGTTGCTTTCAATCTTGGCGGCGTCAACCGTTACGGTCCCCGCGTCCGCAGAGTTGTTAAAAAGCTTTACAACAACAAGCTCGTCGGCTGCCAAGCGATAAGGGATGCCAAACTTTTTACCAAAGCCAACACTAATACGGTCGCGAACGCCGGTTGTGGTGTTGATGGTGATTGAGCCAATAGTAAGCCCTGTATCCCCAGCTTCGGCAACAGTTAAGTCAATGCTTGCATCCTGCGGCGCGGCAACTTTTGCCTCCATAATTACGTTAGCCGCGCTCGACGTAACCGTAAAGTGGGTTGCAATTACCGCGTCGGCGTTCAGCGTGTTTTTAATGGCTGTCGCCGCAGTGGTTGTGCTTACCACATCTCCGGCCGCAAGCGTAAATGTAACCTCTCTACCATCTTCGCCAAGCGCTGCGCCCTCAACAAGCAACGTGACCTCTCCCGCGCCGGTTGCGGCGCTTACGGCGGAGGTTGTCTTTTGCTTTGCGGCTGTGTGGTCTTCTACCGGCAAATCTATCTTTGTGATGGTTTTAAACGCAAGGTTCCCCGCGACAGCAGTTACACCGTTTGGCGTAATTTCCTCGCTGATCGCTTCGTCTGCAAAGTTGGTTCCCCACACTTTTACAACGTTGTTAATGCCAGATGCGTTGCCTTTTACCTTCACATTTCTCGGCGCGTCAGGGTTTGTAATATTGGTCGTAACAGTCTGAATGGTCGCGTTTAGGTCGGTTGCAACCAAAGCGCCGTCGTCGGATTCCGCGGATGCGTCCGCGGCGGGGATGTTGTAATGCGATAAAAACGCGCGGGAGAGTTCAACTCCCGCTGCGTCTGTGGTAATGGTCTGTCCGTAGTCGTGTTTATAAGACGCTCTAGAATATCCCATATTTCCTCCTTACGCCGCTTTCGCGATTGTTACAAGGCTGTTTTTGTCTACAACCTTGCCGTCAACGGACATGACCGCCTTGGTGAGCATATCCTCGGTTTCCCAATCCTGCTTGCGCTGGATTCCCATGTCGTACACGGTGTTGAGGGCATAGTCCGAGAAGTTAAACATGAATGCAAAAATCTTACCCGCGGTAAGGGTGGAAGAAAAGCTGTCCAGGTAGTCGCAAAGAACAACACTTCTTCCAAGCAGGATTCTTTCGGGCTTGCCCGCAATGCCGTACGTAACACGCGCAATCGGCTGCCCGTTTGCATCCGTCATTCCCACAAAAGACATGAACGTCTTTTTGGTCATGCACCAGACCGCGCCAGATTCATATGCCTGCGGAAGAGCTGCCTCCGCCTCAACAAGCTTTTCGTAAGTGAGGGTTTTTGCGGTAATTGCCTGACCAGTCGCGGGGGTCTCTGCGAGGATTCCCTTGGGGTTTGTAGTCCCTGCGTCTGTAGAAACAACCTTGCTTTCGATAGCCTTTACCATCGCTTCGGACACCTGACGCACAAACGCAGATTCAAATGCCGAGATAGCCATAACGCTAACTTCCATAGACACAGAGATTTCGCAACGCAGCTTGTGCTTGCCAAATACCACATAGCTAGTCGCTTTCTTCTGCCGATCCGAGCCAGCACCTTCGTTTACCCATGTTGCAACAGGCTTTACGGTATCCGTTGGAATGTTTACACCCGCTGCGTAGTTTGTGCGCGTCAGCAGCGGCAGAATCATCCCTAAACTTTCCATCTTTTCGACGATTCTGTTTACCAGCACCGTGGGGATTGCGGTTGAGACGTCCGTGGTTAAAGTGTTCTCGTCTTCGCGCTTTTCGGTAGGGATAGGAACACCGCGAGTAACAAACTGCATAAACGCTTTTCTGTACTCCATGTCGTCCGTGTCGTCTGCTGCGCGAGAATTCTGCGGCTTTGCTCCGGCGACCACAACGCCAGGGATTTCAGCGTTTACAGCTGCAGTCCTGCCTACGGGGTCTGCCATTACGTTTGCCGCGTTCTTGCGCTGCTCCTCGGCAATCTGCAAGTCAAGCTTTCTGAGCTCAGTCTCCAGCGCGTTCAGTTCAGCGTCGGTCTTTGCGTTGTCAATCTCGGTTGCGTAAATTGCGGAGCGTCTCTCCTGCATTTCAATAAGGGTCATTACAAAAGCCTCTCTTTCATTTTCATTTGTCTTTTTCTGATATCAATGCTGGGGTTTATAGAAACGCTTTTTGCTCTCTCCAGAGCCGCCCTATCGCTCTCCAGCGAATTAGAGCGCGCGTCTATGTCTGTGCCTGCATACGCCGGGTAAGTAACCGCCGACACTTCAATAACCTTTGACACGCTTTTGATTGTCCGCGTTGGCATGTCTGTGTCTAACCCAGCCCATTCCTCGTCGCCTACAAGAAAAGCAAAACTCATGCCCGTTACGTCTTTTCTTACTATTGCAGACCGTAGGGCTTTTGCGTCTGTGTTGTTTTCGGTGTCGATTGTCGCGGACATAAAAAGACCGCGCTCGTCAGGCGCGACCTTCATAGTGGAATTTGGTATGCTTTTTCTGCTTCTTGCCATAGGCAAAGAATCAATGTTGTGGTTGAGATACAGCGCAACGTCAGATAAGTCTGTACGGTCAAACGCGCCCGGCGCAATTACTTCATAAAACCAGCCGCAAATATTGGTTGTTTGCCCGTATACGGCGGCGTGACCATCTATAACGTTGCTGTCTGCTTCTGCTCTTGCTTCTGTAAGTTCGTAACATCGCTTAATGTACTTTCCGTCAAGTTCATGTTTCGCCATCTGTAACCCCAGCCTTTCCTTTTTGGTAAGCGTCAACGTCCTCTATGTTGACGTAGTTTAGGCTTTGCAGCCTGCGGTCGCCTCCGTCAAACGGTTCTATCCCGTACATCTCGTTAATCTGATTCAGGGTCATTGCTCCAATCTTTGACGCTAGGTCGGCAAGGTTGTATTTATCCTGAGTGGACATATAGTTGACCTTGCTGTAATAGCACTTAATTCTGTGCCCGACATCCTGTTCGCGGGCAGAAAAAAGGCAGGCTGTTGATGCCTGCTCAAACTGGATTAAAAAATCCTCAATCGCCGTCTGGAAGAACGCGCTGTGCTGCGCCCCAGTGTAGTCGCCAGATAGGATTGCCGCCGATATGCCGTACTTTTCCTGAATGACCGCTTTTAAAAACTTCATTGCTGGTTCGGGGATGTCCGGCGAATCAATTCTTACCGGGGTAAACTCCCCGGCTAAGTCGGTCGCAATCATTCCGGCTTTGCTCGAAAACAAGTGCTCCTCAAAATCATCACGGGCAACCTTTAGCTTTTCTTGGCTCAGTGCGCCTTTTGAGTGGAACACGCCCTTTACTTGTAGGCTAGCTTCAATTGCTTTCGGAATGCCCTGTATTGTTTTGTCGAGGGCTTCAATTGTCCTTAAAACATCGAGGTCGTCAACATTTCCGTAGTCGTCCCCGCCGCCTGTGACTGTGTTCTTGCCGCGCCGCCATTTTAGGTGTATCAGATCGGCGTAAGGCAGGGTGTATTCGCTGCCATCTTCAAAGATTAGCCGCACTTCCCACACTTGATTGTTCAGTACGCCAATATGTACGTCCGACGGGTTAAGCGGATATAACGCGACATATCGTTTGAACTGTCTGCCGTCAGGCGTTGCAACCATTTCGTATTGAGGATAGATGAAAACGTTTCTTTTCTTCCTCCTCAGCCACTCCACACTTGACAAAAAGTCCGACGTGGTTTGTAACGGGTTTGGTTTAAACCGCATTAGCCGCGTTATGTCGTCGTTTTGCACTCTGACAGTCCCGTTTGACTGCACGACGCTTTTAATTTCTATTTTGCTTATTTCGGATGCTACTCGGTCGATTGCATTGTTTACAAAGTCGGACAAATAAATGTCACGCCCAAACGATGTAAACACGGGGGTGCTGTCGGTTAGCCATTTTGAGTACATCGACCGCCCGCTTTGCCCGAATACTCCTTTTAGATAATTCAAAACGCCCATTTTTCACCCGCCTATCAATGTGTGATACTCAGATTTGTTCCATTCGTAAACTGCGTAAGCGCACAGGCAGGCTGCAGTGCCGTCTATGCGCTTCGTTGTGTGCATCTTGCACGGTTGTATCCTGCCAATCGAATCAGCCTTAAACCCGGTATTTTTGAGGCAGTAAAGCAATCCATAATTGTTGTTGTAATTAACCAGCTTGCTCCGTAGGTCTGCCTCAAAGTGCCGCATCGGGTTGTTGAGGCATTTTGAATCCTGCGGCACGTTGATTAACTCGGTTTCCTCCCCGAAATACTCTTTGAACTTCGCTATGTAGTCCTTTGCAAAGCGGTTGTCGTAACCGTCCTTGTAAGGGATAACGCCGTATTCTTTGTACATTTGCCATTTCCAATCCGCAACAACCGAGCTGTCAACAATGTTCCCGTCTACGATTGATAGATAGCCGTCTTTAGCCCACTGCTCGTAGTTGGCATCGTCCGGCGAGTTGATTAGCTTGGTTTCTGGAATCCAAAAGTGCGGGCACAGGTATATTGTTTTATCGCCAGGTCGCATAAACAGCATTACGGATGCGCACAAGTCGGTGGTTTCTGCAAAGTCATCCCCGCCGATGTAATACGCGCCCCTGAATTCTTCTATATCAAACGTTGCCGTGTTGATTATCTCTGCTTCTTGCATCCACGCTGTCGATGCCGACTGCGGGAGGTTAAAGTCTTTCGCAAGCATCATCGCCCGATCGCCGCTGTTCGTCTTGGCGTGTTCAACTAGCCCGTCAAGGTAATCCCACCGTTTCGATACGCCGAGGTTCGGGTTGCTTTTTACCCACGACTTTTCGTTTTGCCATATTTCCGATTCGCTGTCTTGCGAATAGAGCCACACAAGCCATCTGTCGTCGGTAGATTCTCCTTTGAGCACTTTTCTTGCCTCAACAAGCAGTCCGTCGAGGTAGCCATCTCTAACGTTTCCTTCCGTTGTAATCTCAATAAGCAACGGTTCCGGTTTGGTGGACATTGACTGCCTTATTGGCATTACAAGGCTGTTGTCTTTCATCTCGTGAACTTCATCGACAACGGCAAAATCCACGTTTCTGCCCTCTTTGCCCCCGGTTTTGATTGATAGCTTTTTGATTTTTGCCTTATTTTGAACGCTGTATTTCCCAGTCTTTTTTCGTTGTTTTGGGTTACCCATAAAAATGCCCTTTATGTTTTTGCGGCTAACCCTGCGAAGTTTTGGGGATTCCTCCCTCATGTTGTTGATTTCATCAAATATCAACCCAGCTTGCTCGTAGTCGTTTGAGGCACAAAGTATATTTGTGCCTTGCGACCCGCAAAAAAACTCTGCGTTTCCTAGCGCAGAGCAAAATGTTGTTTTCCCGTTTTTTCTCGCTATAAGTAAAAGTGCCCTGTTGTATCTCCTCAGCCACTCGCCGCGAATTTCAACTTTGAACCCATACACGGCTTCGATAAAAGCTTTTTCCCACAATTCAAGGAGAAAAGGCATTCCCGCGAATGGCGCAATAGAGTGCCGACACTCAGATTCAATAAACTTAATCCTTTTGTGCGCCTTTGCTGTATCAAACTGATATAGCGGGCTTTCCATGTCTCTCATGAGCATTTCAAGCGTCGCCATCAATTCTTTGCCAACTATGATTTCGCCGGACTTGCACTTTTCGTAGTATTCGACAAGGTAGCTATTCGTCGCCGTATTCGTCAAGTCCTAGCTCCTCCTCGTCGGATGCCGTTGCAAGGTGTTTGCACAGCTTGTCGAGTATATTTGTCAATGCCGCAGAATGCCGCGCGATTTCTTGCGATACCGGCAACGCTTTTTGTATATCCGGGTTTTCAGGGTGTATTTTAACCAGCCCTGTGGTGATCGCTTTCTCGTTGATCCGCTTTAAGTAAATTGTTTCGTATGCCGCCTGTTCAATTAGTGCCGACAGGGCGTTTATCTTGTTTTCGTCTGCGTTTATGAATTGAGCCTTTAAACGCTCAATCTCGGCTAACAACTCTTTGTCTTGCACAGGTTCACGCCCTTTCGGATTTTTTGAAATGAAAAGTCAAAACTTTGGCGTGTGTTGCGTGGAAGTCCTACGCCAGTATTTAATTAGGCGCTCGTTGCCTGTGCACGGGGCGGGGTTAGTCGCTTCCACTTTCTGCCGCCAACGCTCCACTCAATTGTTCCACAGGCTTTCAAGCACCACTTTCTTGTGTCAAACCATTTGCAACCGTCAAATATCCGTATCATTAGCATCCTCATGTAAAACGAGAAAGGTATTTTCGCTTTTATATTTATCGTTCTCCCCTTAGTGCTTATAGCCATTACTCTCCACTCCTTTCGTTTCGGTTGTTTTCATGCCCCAGCGAACAACTTTACGCGCCGCCTGTAGCAACGCAAGTCTTATGTTGCATACCCATATCGCTCTTTTTGTCTTTTTGATTATCCTTTTAAGTTTGCGATACACATCCATTTTCCCCGACGCGCGCTGCGCAAGAAGCATTACCCTTGCGTCCTCGCTGTAATCGCTGTTAAACGGTATATACATCTTGGCTCCTTTCATATACGTCCCACCACTCGTTAATGTAATCATCCCACACAACAGGCTTGCCGCTCTTTGCTCTGCGCTCTAGGCATTCAGCTTTTGTGCTCTCGCAATAGATTTCCTCTGCGCCTAGCGTGTTGCACAGTCTTTGCCGCTCGTACTTATCCGGATATCCTCCTATAATGTACGCATCGTACCATTGACCGTGCCGCATCTTGATTTGCTCCATGAGGTTGTCTCTTAATGCAAACACGTTGTACCTTACGTTGTCTGGCTTAATATACTCAGGCTGAAACGTTACTGCTTGCCATAGTGCATCCATGTCTAATACAATATCGCCGTACCGCATTATCTCTCTAACCGTTGTGGTCTTGCCCGAAAGAGGACTGCCCCACACGATGTAAACCTTTTTGCCGTGACCGAATCTCCTATGCTCCTCGTTGTGGCAATTACAACAGATAACCTCTATCTGGTCAGGGTTAAGAGATATTGCCGGTATGTCAACGTTTTGCTCGGTCAGCTCTACTTTGTGATGCCCAATGAGCTTTGACCAATCAAGCATTATATCGCCGCACCGTTCGCACTTGCCGCCACGTTGCACTTTGAGCATGTACGACAAATCGCGCCACGCTTTGCTTGTGTAGAAAGAATGAAGCTTATCCACTAAAAGTACCTCTTGTCGTCTATTTCTTTGTCGTGCTCAAACTTCTTTTCGTCAAGCCTTTCCTTGCCCGCGTTCCTTCTCCATCTGTCTGGCCTGCGGTTATTGAGCCACGCCAACTGCGCCATTGTCTCAGGAGTCATAAACCGCTTTACCTCTGTGATTTTAATTTCCTCTCGTTCGCATCTGCGGTCTTGTTCGTCGTAGTACACTTCTTTGCACTTAAACGCCACCTGCTCGTAATAATGCTTTCCGATACACTTTTCAAACAAGGCAGCTTCTACTTGGTCGTCCGCATCTTCCCGCCCGTTTTTTAAGGCTTCCAAAAATTCCGGGTGCTGCAGCTTGTATGATTCAAAAGTAGACACGCTTATGCCTAACTTCTTTGCTATATCCTTTTCCAAAACGCCAGCCCGACACCATGTCGATACAGCGTCTAGTTTGCTTTGCACATACTCCCATTTACTCTTTGCCACTCTCACCACCTCGCTATTTGATATAACAAATCCGCCCATCTCTGAGCGGCTTTGTGTTGTTGTTTAGCGGGTGAGGCGGCAGCCGAAGCTTATCCGCCTCTATACAATTCCCACTATGATAATTTTACCATTGTTTTTGGATGCACAGTACCTAAATCAACATTTCAATCTCAGCAATCAAATACACAAACTCCGCCTTTCTGCGATAAAACTCATTTCGCCCGATTGTCGGTACGTCCAATATCTCGTATGGATATTGCCGCCCCGCAAGGCAGTTAAGCCATATCGCGGTTTTTAGCTTCTCTCGGAGTTCCTCGCTCTGTAAGTCTGCCCCTATGGTGTTCTTTGCTTGCTCGACCGCGCGCATCTTCTTGACGTCTGGCTGAAATTCAAGGGCTTCAAGCTTTTCCGCTTTATTTTCCACGGGTCTGCCTACTTCGCTGCCGTGCGAGAAGTACTGCCGCCGCGTTTCTTGCTTGCCCTCGTGCGATGCTGTGTATTCCGCAAAGGCGCACCCTGTAGAATTGATTATATCGCTGCGCATTGACAGATACCGCTTTAGCCTACGGTCATATCCGCGTATGTAGGAGATAACAGATTGCTTTACATCGTCAGGCAGCTTATGCCTTGTCTGCATCCGCATACCTCCAATACAGCCCGCCCGCCCTTGTTTTTTGGTTTAAGGCGTTTGACAAATTACTCCGGCTTATCCCGTGTGCCCTGTACGCGTCTGCCGAGGATTTATAGCGGTGCTCTTTTCCGTCCTTGTCTGTGCCGATTACAGATCTACCCCGTGTTGGTTTTGATTTGTGCCTGTCTTTGTCAAGCTTGTTTACACACGCCGCAAGGGCTGCAATGTTATACTTTGGCGTTGCGTCAACTGATACCCTGTCTTTTGTCGGGCACATTGTCCACGAGCAGACATTATCCGGCGTTCGCCACACGCATGACGGGTTTAGGCAATATAGCTTAATCGCCATTGGCAGCCTCCTTACACAATGCACATTTGACATATTCTCCGTCCCGCCTGCTCCGAATCTCCTTAAACAGCAAACACCCATCGTTTCCCATTGACTGATGCCGACAGCCCGCGCAAGTGTCTCCGCTTGGTATCGTAACGGTTATTGTGATTTTAGACATTGTTGTCCTCCTTCTGAGACCGAGCAATAAACTTCTCCCGTTCCAACCTCCTGTACTCGCGTTCCCGCAAAACATAGTCTGGGAGTTCTCGTTCCGTGGAGTATGTATAGGACACGCTTGTGGACAATGTAAATTCCTTTTCGCAGAAAGGACAGTCAAAAACATGTGTACCATCTTCGTAAAACTCGCTTGTTTCGCAGTCTCCCTCTATCACTTCGCAACACCACGGACAGATTACATCGCTTTCGCAGTCGGTACTTGTTTCTTCTCCGGACAATATGCTTTCCCTCACATCTTCAAGGTTCTTTTCGGTCTGGCACTTATAGCACATTGTTTCGTAAAAATATGAGTTAAACGTCTTTCCGCACCTCTCACACGCCTTTACAGTCATTTCAAAACCTCCTTCATGCCGCGCCATTTCCAATTGTTTTCGTTGCGGCAACTTTTGCACTCGCAATTGGCGCGGCAGTTTTCGCAGTCGTAGTCGTTGGTTTCGCAGTCTCCTTGGCTCAGCCCGTAAGCGCAGACGGTGCAGTTGTTGTTGTGCTTGATATCCTCCACCGCCGCGTCTCTCTCCGCAGTAACACGGGCGAAGTCGGCGCGAAGCTTTTCGTTTTCCTCTATGGCGTTCATTGGTATGTGTACTTCGTCTGCTCCGAGAGTTACCGAAAACCGCCCATACAGTCCGTACCGCAGACGGTCAACAATTGATTGCTCATACTTGTTCATCTTGCTCACGCTCCTTTAACGCCTGTTCTGCGGCTTCGCGGGTGAGGAATGCGGTTTTGCCAATGTCAAAAGCAGTAAAGCTTCGCTCTTGATTGCTGCCTTCCATAATAACGCCAAATGTAAATGTGTTTCTTTCCGAAAAAGTCTTTATCATGCACACCGTGCCTCGCATAGGACTTTTAGCGTAGGAAAAGCAACTCTTAATAAAATACACCGTATCCCCAACCCTGCACGGCAACACCACGCACCGCCCCTCGCGCTCGGCGTTGCAGATTTCTTCTAAGCGGTCAAGCGGGATGCTGTCTGTAATTGCCCTGTACAGTTCTCTTTGTAAACAACTGCGCTCGCCAATCTCCGGTTCCAATGCGCCCATTTGTTTTATGTTAGCCTTGATTTCCTCAATCGTCCGCATGGTTGCCCTCCATTTCCTTCCGGTACTTCCCAACGCGCCACTCAATGTCGTACCAGATGCCGTTTACTGCCTTTAGCCACGCGTCAGTGCCGTTGTAGTAAACATTAACGTCCTCTAGCGTGTAGCCTGTGAAGTAATCACCCGTTATATCCTCGGGGTCTGCGTTTGTCGGCTTCGGCGTGAGGTACATAACCTTTATGTTTTTTGCCCTGTACCAGATAGATTCCTCCACGCTGTCAAACGGCTTATATTCGCCGCTGTCAAGCCTCCACCCGCCTAGATTGTTTTTGGCTATTGTGTCTTGACCCCACCATGATTCAAGTCCATCCTTTGCGCAGAGAAAGTAAACATTAACGCCGTATTCCTCCGCCGCCGCCAAGTATTCAGCCGCGTATGGTTTAAGTTCAAATAGCAATCCCGCTTCTAGTTCCTCGACCGTTGGCTTGTCGTAGTCGGCTGTTAGGTCAATTGCTGTCTTGGCGTATACCGTAGTTGCCGCCACCATGACGGCAAGGATAAAACATAGTAGTTTTTTCATAAATCCTCCTATAAAATCGCACAATCGCACGGCAGTAATGTTTGTTGGTCTGGTATTGCGTTGTTTACTTTTGCCCAAAACGACGCACTATTTTCTCGGTCGTTCGGGCACATGCCACACTCAACCATTCGCTCAAATTCCGGTACGCATTCTTCTAGCGATACGCCCTTGAGTAACGTGTGCCCGATTTCTTTTTCCAGCACAGCCGCTTCGTCAAACTGCTTGCGTTTAAGGCAGTATGCTATGTACCAGTGTTGTTTTCCCGCCTTTAAGCAAGGGAAACAATTCGCGTGCTTAAAAATTTTGTAGGTCAACGGGCGGCTTATCCCGATTGATTCAGTGTTTTCTATGGTTCTTTTCCAAAATGCAAGCGGGTAGTCCGTGTAGTGCCCCATTGTTGCCATTACGCCGACTTTTCGCGTTATTCTGTCCGGCTCGTCAGCATCAAACCCGTAAAGTATTTTTACGTCCTCTCTTGGGCGTTCTGCGGATGACGGATAGTTTTCTTTAAGCCATTTGTAAAAAGGCTCTGTTTTGAGGTAGTAAGTGCATAATGCTTGCTGTGTACTTGGGTTTACAAACACCCCGCGTCGTCTGCAAACCTCAAGCGGTGTTAGCGTCTCAAAGCCATCCGCGTTTGCGTACGTTATCGGCAAATCAAGGTAGTCTGCCACCTCTTGCTTAAATCGTTTTATGTCTGCGTGTTCTGCTTCGCTTGATATGTCGTGATTTAGCAATATTACGCTTTCTTTCCCTGCCTTTCTTACGGCTTCAATCGCAACCAGCGCGGATGAGTGACCGCCCGAATAACAGACAATGTACTTCATGCGTCCTCAATCACCCTTTCAAGTTCATAGACCCATACCCACGGGTTTGCGTCCCAATCGTAGCGGTTGAGGTCTTGTTTTTTGATTGTGCTGTTCCATAGGTTTTTAAAGACATAGATTATGTGGCTATCTGTGCCAAACAATCTGATAAGGTTTTCGGATATTTTCTCTGTGAAACCGCCCTTGTGCTTATAAACTGAATTCCAAGCTTTAATAATTTCTTGTTCTGATATTCCCTCATTCTTAGCCTGTTCCTCTGTGATATCCTGCAACCTTTCCACCCGCACATCGGTAACGCGCAAGAAGATACGGGCGGCTTCTTTTGGCATGTGGATGGATGGCGACCAACCAGAATTTGTAGGAGAATACGCTTTATAAGCGTATGAACCGTCATAATTTTGGTGGAACGTTTCCCGCACATAGAGGATGTCGCCAACTTTGTATGCAGACTTCCGCATTGGGCATTCTTCATATTCGTCACCACATGATTCGAATATCGCCCATAGACCGTTAAGCGTTCTTTCTTTGTCTGGATTGTCCTCCGTGTAAACAGACGGATTTGTTTCAAGATACATAAGGTTGCAGTCAGGCAAGCCCTTAACAACCCGCCTTGTAACCGTCTTGCGCCCGTCCAATATCGCTCGTACCGTTTCGGTGTTAAACAAAATCGATCGCGCGACCGATAGTAATTGTTCTCTGGTCATATCAGCTTGCCCCCGTGCTTGTACGGTCTGGTTTTGTTGTACTCATGTTTGATACGGACAATCTCGTCAATGTCGATGCCCTCTTTGCCGCACCAGTCAAGTATTCGGATAAGGCAGTCTGCCATTTCTACCGCAATCCCTTCTGGCTTCTTGTCTTTATACCGGCACAATTGAAGGCTTTTGCACCCAAGATTGCTTTTATTGTTTTTGCAGTGCGTCATGTTTCTGCATCCGGCAAACGCATCCGTTGGGATGCAGGCAAACCACACATTCGCCCTGCCGTCCCTGTGTTCTTCCAATGCTTCAGATAGTTCCGAATGGCACAAGGCAACTATTTCCCCGAAGCTTCTCGGCTCGTCCCACCATCCATGCGCCACCGCGTTTTCGTGGATTTCTTTTGCTAGTTCGTTTAAGTTCAATTGTCAAACCTCCTTTAATTCCTGCTCCCACAGGGATTCAAATTGTTTTTTCTTAATTTTGTACACGTCCGTTCGCATCCCTTTCGCGTCCAAAACCTCGTATGTGCCGTTGGGGTGGAGTATCACAAAGTCCGCTATGTACTTAACCCCGCCGACCAACTCAAACGGTACTTGCTCCAAAACGGTTATTCGCTCCGCTTTTGCCCTCATGTGTAAATCGGCAGCAACATCATCCTCATGTTTTGACGCGTGACCGTTTGTGCGGCAGTTGTTGTACTTTGATTTTTTGGGTTTTGGTGCTGGTTTGCCGGTTCGCGCTAAGTATGCGGCGTATTCTTCCTCTGACCAGTTCATGCTTTTAGCTGCTTTACCTGAGCGCCGCTAAAGACAAAACACGAATTTCCGTTGTCGAGCGTTACAATCATGCCCGTTTTTCCGAACGACGTTGTTTTCACAGCTTCGACAACTCCGGTTTCGCCAGCCCACGGGTGGTCGCCCGTTATAATTACCCTTTTGCCTATTAAACTTTCAAACACGCGTTGTTCCTCCAATCATTTTGTTAAGGTCAACAAATTGTCACAGCTTCGGCACGTAGTAAAGCCCCTCGTTCTCGATAAGCTCCATGTTCAAACTGCCTGACGATTGCTTTGCCTTGTTGTCAAACACACCCTCAATCACCCTTGGCATATTTCGGTCGGTTATCAGCCAGTCAAACGTGGCTTTCCAGTTTTCGTGACCTTTGGATTTCACCATGCCGCGCAAAAAGTCTGATGCCTCGGCTTTTGCGAATAGTGTTTGGAAGTCATCCAGTATGTACCCGTCAGCCAACCGTGCCTTGATTGCTTTTTTGCGGGATTCGGACAGTTTTGTTACGGATGCGTAGGATTTGCAGGTTGAGTTAAACAGTTCCGATATTTGTTTACAGGACGTTTTCTCCGTATCTGTGTTTATATCTGGTTTACTATCTGGTTTACTATCTGGTATTGGTCTGACTGTTTGGTCACTTCCATTTGACTGTTCTGTCACTTCCATTTGACTGTTTGGTCGAATGGAATCGCCTATTTGGTATAATGCTGTGACCGATTGGTCTAATGCATACCACTGGGTGCGGTCAAACCCTCGTTGATTGTAATTGCCAATATGTATCGCGCCATTCTCGTACAGTTTTTTTACAATACGGCGAACTTGCCTTGCGCTCCAAAACGGAAACAGCCTTGCAAACGCATCCATGCTGTTATACGTCCAATTTCGCCCGTCGTAGTAATGCCGCCCGTTGGCTTCGTTTTTCGCTATCCACCAGTACAGGTTGTGGATAAAAACCGCCTCGTCAACGCCGTACAGTTTTGCGATTTCTCCGTTAAAGCTGTAGTCCAAAATATCACCCCTTTAAAACGGCAGGTCGTCTCCGGATGCAACAACCGTAAAATCTCCGTTAACCTCAATGCCTGCATTCTTCGCCGCTCTCTCCACTCTGTCAAGCGGGGTTTCTTTCTTCCCGCCGCAAAAACTCACGTTATCCGCTACAACCTCAAACGCCTTGCGTTTCACTCCTTGATTGTCGGTATAACTGCGGGTCTGGATTTTGCCGTCAACCGCTATCAGGTCGCCTTTTTTGAAATACTTGCAAATAAATTCTGCGGTCTGCCGCCACGCCACAATGTCGATAAAATCTGTCTCGCGCTCTCCGCCTGATTTAAAATTGCGGTCGACGGCGATCGTAATCTTACACACAGCAATGTCGGTCTTTGTGCGCCTTAACTCTGGCTCTGCTGTGATGCGTCCCATGAGGATTGCCTTGTTTAACATGCCTTTTTGCTCCTTTGTCGTAGTTTATAAGTCTCGCAAATCGCCCTGTCTGCCTTAATGCCGAACGCATGATATTTGTTGCAAAACGTGTCCTTGCCAATCGTGTGTGCCTCGCTATGATGCGTCCGGCAAAGCGGCAGCATGGACATTCCAAGATGGATAATTTCTTTTCGGTTTCGCCCTGCTCCGACCGCGTCAAGATGGTGAGGCTCTGCTTTACCGCCGCAGCACACGCATTTTTTGTTAATTGCGCAGGCGTAGATATAGCGCGCCACATCCGGCGACCGGTCGATTAGATTGTCATCACAAGGGATGTCGCTCTCGATGCAAAACTCAATGATGTGCGTCAAAAACTCGTTGGCGGTAGTCATATCGACATCAGACAGGCTAAAATAATCCGCACCGGTCTTGGCGATGTAGTCATACTTGAGCAGTGCCTTAATCTCGTCCGGCGTGTGACCGCTCCATATGGATATATCTCTCATTGTGGCATATATCTTTTTGCGTTGGTCTGCACTGATGGTGCGACCATCGTCAAGCCTTATCTCGCACTCGGTAATTTCGCGGCGGTCGAGCAAATAGCCATCGGCAAAAGGGGCGACGACTGTCAGGTTTTCGCCGTCATACGCCGATATGTAGCCTTTAATCATCGCCGCGCCTCCTTTACTTTAACGGGTCGTCGCTCTCGACTTCTGCGGGTTCTGCGGGCTGTTCTGGCTGTTTCTCATCCGCAACGGCGTACTCTGCATCAGGCAGATTGTCAACGAATTCTACCTTGCCGCCCTCGTGCACAACAGCCATGTCGTTTTCGAACGCACTCTGCATCTCGATAGACATAATACCCCACTTGCTTATGAGCTGGCGCAGCATTGTTTTAAACGCCATGCCGTCAAAGTCCTTTTCCCAAAAAGTGTAGCCTTTTTTTGCCGCGTAGCCTTTGGAATATTTAAGGGCGTGTGCCTCCATTTTTGCGCGGCTCCAATACATTGCTTTTCTGAACCCGTTAAGGTATTCGAACATCGCGTAGTAACCCACGGTAGCGGCGTTTTCGCGCTGTTCCTCGTCCTCGATTAAAATCGCGTCTATAACCTCATTAAGCGGGTCGAAGTTCTGCAGCTCTCCCTCTTTTATGGCTATCACGTTTATTTTTTTGTACTGCCCCGAACGGATAGCAAGCTGGATATAACCCTTGTACCCAAGCTGGAATTGCGCTACCTTGCGGTTGTTCTTGTTGTCGTTAAACGGGACAAGATAATACTGTCCAAGTTGCGGGGACGGGGAAAGATTGAGGCTCTCGCCAAGTAGTGCACTAGACAGGATTGTGCCCGCGTCACACGCCTGTAAGTCGGGATTCGTGGCAACCGCGCTTGATATGGCCGCGACAAACCGTTGTGCGCGTTTGGGGTCGCCCAGTGTGTTATTTATTAGGTTTTTGTACCCGTCGGATTGTATAGCGACGCTAAATTTGGGGTGCTGTTTGACCAAACTGTTTCCTGCCATTACTTGATACCTCCGTACGTAATATTGTGCTTCTCGGTCAATGCCCGCATTTCTTCGCGGAACGCCGCCGTGGTGGCATAAAATACGACCCTAATGTCCTTAGTCGGCTCCTGCGTCGTGGCGGGCTGAACAACGCTTGCAGGGGCATTTACGGGCGGCTGTGTGGGTTCGTATTCAATAAGCTTTGGCGGCTCAACAGGAGCAACCTTTTTCAATGCCGCCGCCTGCTCCTCTAGCCGCTTTTTATCGGCAAGAGCGGCAGACATATCAAGGGTGCGCAAATGCGTGTCTTGCATCTGCGTTGCGTACTCGCCGCCTATCGTGGCAATTAGCTTTAAGTCGTTCCGTACCTTTGCTGCCCTGTCAAGTAAATCTTGTGTCACTTGCAGCAGCGGCACGGTGGCGTTAGCCCATTTGGGGTTCACAATGCGGTCGAGAGGAACAAGTTCCGAAACATCACTTGCGTTGTCGTTGTAAAACCGCTCGATTGCGCCGCGTTTTTCGGCAACCTTTGCTTGTTCAAACGCCTTAACCTGATTGTCGATTGCTAAAATTGGTTTGCCGACAAGGGCGGTTAGCTCCTTAATTTTGCGCTCGAAGTCCTCATACGGCACAAGGCACTGCTTTTTTACCTCAATCCGCTTTCCATCTAGTGCTTTAACAAGATTGTTGAGGTTCGCGCGGTCTTTCTTCGCGGACTGTATCGCGTCCTCGGTCACGACAAGATTGTTATACCGTTCTACGCTCTCGGTAAGCGCGGTTTTCAGCGCGTCGAAATTAAAATCAATCTGTGCAGGCAAAGACTTTTCAAGGTCGGTCGCCATGATAAGTTCAAGCATTTCTGCCTCCTAAATCTCCGGCAAAATCAGTGCCGGTCTGGTATTAGTGGTTACGCATCTCCACCACTCAATCTCTTTTGTCAGGAGATAATCAAGGTCATCCGCTAGGTCTTGCCGCTCAAAAACATAGGGCGGCTTAATTATCGACGACGCCTTGCCGTCTTTGCCTGTGTACCGTAGTTTCGCGGTCAGCACCGCAAAATCAAAACCGCTTGCAAGCAACTGGTGAAGTAGTTGCACATAGTAGTTGTCTGGCACTTTGCCGTCCCATTTTTGCCAATCGGTCGAACGGTTTATGTCGCACGTTTTGACCTCTAAAACGCCGTACCGTGCGCCGTCATAAAGTCGCCCGTCAAGAGTGGCAAAGATAAACTGGTGCTCTGGATGCGACACAATGTCAAAGTCCTTGTATATGACCTTGTGCTCGGGGTGGTCGAGTTCATAAAGCCCTCTGATGTGCTTTTCCGCGTCCGTGCCGTATTTGACGTATGGTTTTGAAGATATGTCCTCCGGCTCTCTCCTGCCCGTCTTTTCCTCCCACAGATGCACGTTTGACTTGTAGGGAGATAGCCCGACTATTGACGCTGCATCGGACGCGCCTATGCCGGAAACGCGGAATTTTTGCCACTCGTTGCGTGTCACTTGCTCAACTCCTCCAGTATTCTTCTGTCGTTTTTAAGCCGTGCAATTTTGCGGGTCAGGTAGTCGATTTGCTCCACGTACCACCTGTCAACTACGCCACTAACGTGAGTGTTTTCAAGCAGCGGGGCGAGCTTATCTCGCTCCTCTTGCAGAAACGGGATAGCCGCCTCCGCTTCGCGAATCCTCCGTGTGTAATGCTCAACGTCGTGCGGCGCAGACGGTAAGCCAAGCGCGCTAATCATCTTTTTTGACCTCCGCAATCGGCTCTAACGTGCCGCACTCGCCCGCGCGGTGGAATTGGTTTGCAAAGTCCAAAATGCTATTACGCATCTTGATGTACTCCGCATCGTCACACTGCATACTGCACAGATGATAGGCGAGCTGCGCAGCTATGCGCTTGTCGGTCTTGATGCGCAGCGACCCGCACCAGAGAGGATAGCAACTAAAATCAAGGTCGGCATCGCGCAGGTTGGCACCGCGCAGGTTGGCACGTCTCAGGTCGGCACCGCGCAGGTCGGCATCGCGCAGGTTGTAGTCAAGGATTGCTTTTTTGCAGCCGTCTTTAAGTAGCGCAATTACCTCGTCGCGGTTAAACGGTTTTACGTGACCGACCACATCAAACCTGTCAGCGTCGACATCCCATGAGCCGCCGCGCCCGTCAAGATGGTCTAGCACTTTGACTGTTATATCCCTGCCGCCAAGCACGGCAGTTACTACGCCGCGTGTCATTCGCTCGTTTGTTACGTTGTATCCGTTGTTGGGCTTACCCTTTACAAAATCTCCAACTTGCATTTACTTGCCCTCCAATCTGATGTGTTCCGCGACAGCCGCGATAAAGTGGCTGTTAGTCGGCTTTTTGTACTCCGTGTATGCGCCAAATATCGGCTGCGTTGCCTCGGCGGGAGCTGTTGCAAGCCCTGACGCAATCGCGTGTCGGATTGCCCTCTCTGCCTTAACTGGGGTGGTGTCAAACGCTTTTGCGACATCTGGGTATAGCCGAGTTGTAATACTGCGCATATACGTGCTATCGCTCATGCAGAGCAGCACAGCGCACTTGATGTAGCCGTAGCCCAACAAGCTGGGCGGGACATGTAGAGACAATAAAACTTTCGATACGGTTTTTTCCATTTGACTTAATCCTCTTTCTCCCCTATAATGGGGCTGTATAGTTTTCTTTGCGCTCGTCCTTGTTGGTAGCAGGGGCGGGCGCGGTTTCTTCTTTTGGGCGGCAACATGTAACTCAAAACCGCAAGCACCCCGGCTAAAACCACCATCGCACCTGCGGCGAGGGTATATGCTTCGATTATTACGGTCGCAACCCCCATAAGGCAAAATGCGAAGACTTGCAGTGCTTCACGTCTGGTCACTTGCTTTTGTCCTCCCTAATCTTCTTTAGCAGCTTATCCGCCCCACGGTCTGCCGCTGTCTTTTGCTTGCATCCGGCGCGGATTAGCCTTTCTATGTACTGTTCGTACTCTTTCGGGCTAAACGTCAGATAGATTTCTTTCACAGCAGCCCCTCCAACTTCAAGACAAGCAAAACCGCGCATCCAATCACGCAGAGGACGTCAAAGGCGTTTATTTTTTCTTTCAAGACACGCCCCTCCTTAAATCTTCCGCTCCCAAATAAGCCCGCAGACGGCTATCGAATATAATGTACCGACCTACCGATTTACCCTCTTGCCTGATGTATTCGCCAAACGGGCATTTGCCTGACCTTATCCACGCTTCTAAAGCGGGTCTTGCTATGTTTTTCCCGCCAGACCCGTGGTTGATAATCTCCAACGCCTGCACGGTCGTTATAACGCCGCCGCTCATGACAACACCAACCTCCTTATCGCCTCTCTGCCCTTGACGGTCACCAACGTTTGCGCTCCGCACCATCCCGTCTTGTCGTTGGTACACTCTTTGACTTCAAAATAGCCGCAGTTTGTGTTTGCATAGGGCAGCAGCTTGCCTTTTTTGTCGCGATAAAGCATCCTGCGCTCAATCAAAGCGGCAACCATCTGTTTTTCGGGGAACTCAATCACCTTAGCTGTTTCGCGCAGGCTTAGCAGACTGTTGCGGTCTACAAGTGCGTCGACATACTCTGCCTTTGGTGCCATGATGGCTACCTTGACAGTCAGGGCGGAATTTTCCGCCTGTAGCGCGTTAACTTTTTGCCGCTCGGTCTGTAACGCGGTTAGCAGCTTAATTCCAAACTCAGGCGTTGCAATCATCTTGTCGAGCGTGTCAGGAGTTATGTACGCGCCATGCTTGCGGACGGATGGCAGCACCTCGTCAAATATCCATCGCTCAAACTTATCCGCGCCTGGGAGCTGCGACCGTGCCGCTAGTCGGTAGATATCGCCCTCGGTGATAAAATTGGCTTCTTGGTTCCTGCCTAAAGCGTCGGTGATGTGGCATTTCGCCACCCCACGGCAATGCTGTTTCATCGCGTTAGTTACGTCCTTGTACCCCAACGCCTTAGCAACGTCAGCCCCGCAAAATAGCGTCTTGCCGTCCTCGCTTACGGTGCGGATTTCGCCAAACTCGGGGTTACTAAAGATTTGCAGCTCGTTCACTTGTTTTCCTCCTTGTCTTTCAAAGATTTGCGGCTATTCCGCAACTCGATTTCTCGCAGAAGAGGGTCGTCAAACTCCGTGTACGGGCAATTGCGGCAATATGAATCGAAGGAAGAAAAAGAGCATCCGCAGCAAAAAGAATCAAGTGCTATTCTGCCGTTCATTTTGGTTCCTCCTTGTCTTGCTCGTCGCTCTCGTATACGTCGTCGCAATAAATCTCGTCGAGAGTGCCGTCAAGGTCTTGTTCGGTTTGCAGCACGGCAACGCCAGCAAGGGCTAGTTCCCGCTTCCATCCGCTCAAGCCTTCGGAGGAATAAATACGCTGCGCACTGGCTTGGTTTACTATCTCGTCAAGCGCATCCTCGCTCTCGACCTCAACAACAAGTTCGTGCTCATAAATTCGCTTTTCGACAAACTTTAGACGAAGCTTCACAATTGCCCCTCCTCGCATCGCTCAATATCGCGCTCAATCTCTTTGATTTGGCGCACAACCTCTTTGCGCCCCTCTTTGTCAGCCTGCGCAAGCCGCCCGTTTGCGTCGGCAAGCTCAGCTTTTAGGATATCTGTGTAGTCCATGGTCGCTCCTTTCGTTGCGTATTTGGGACGTTTTAGACAAAAAAAATATCGGCAGGGTGCATCTCTAACGCGTTGCAAACCCTGATTGCTTCACTGACAGTAAACTCGGATTTGCCGTTAAGCTTGCGCGACATGCTGGAGTTAGCCATTCCGACCCGCTCAGCAAGCCGCTTGCCACTAATTTTTTTTGCGTACATTCGCTTGCGCAGTTCCTCCAGCGATACTTCGTCGATTGCTCTAAACATTTTTACACCTCCTTGTCGTTGCGTGTTTGGGATATCTCAATAATAACATCCTCCAATGCAATTGTCAACCCATATCCGCAACATATTTTCAAAAATAATCATAAAAAGTGTTGCAATTTTGGAACACATATGATATTATATTGCTATAGTAAATAAGAAGCAAGGCGAATTTTAAGCGAAAAAAGGTGAAGAAATGCAGAGCGACAAGGATGGAATAATCACAAGGATAAAAAACAGGCGCGCCGACTTGGGGATGAGCTATCAAGACTTGGCAGACAAGACGGGGCTTAGCAAGTCTACGCTACAGAGATATGAGACTGGCGAAATTGACAACATTCCACTAAGCAAAATAGGCGCACTTGCAAAAGGACTAGAGGTTGACCCCAAATATATTCTTGGGTGGGAGGCGGCAGAAGGGGTGGCACCATACACCCCAAAACACAAGATACCGATACTCGGCAAAATCTCTGCCGGCATACCGTTGTTTGCAGAGGAAAATATAGAGGGGTACACCACGACCGACCTGAACGGCGGCGCAGAGTATTTTGCACTCCGGGTTAATGGGGACAGCATGACAGCGGCAAGGATGCACCACGGGGACGTGCTTATAGTCCGCAAGCAGCCAAACGTCGAAAACGGCGAGATAGCAGTAGTCATAGTTAACGGGGACTGTGCAACGGTCAAGAGATACCGCAAAGAGGGACACGTTGTAGTGTTGACCCCGCAATCATATAACCCAGAGCACCAACCGCAAATTTACAATCTCAAAGAGGTAGAAATCAGAGTGCTGGGTAAAGTGGTTAGGGTACACGTTGAGGTATAAAAAATAAACCCCGGTAACGGGGCTTTAGGAGGGGTTGTTGTGGCGAAGAAGCGTATAAACGGCGAGGGCACATACTACACAAGACCAAACGGGATAGTGCAGTACCGGGTTAAGGTTGGCACGGACGCGTCAGGCGAAGATATCCGCAAGCCGTTTTACGCAAAGTCAAAGAAAGAAGCCCGCGAAAAGTATTTAGAGTGGGCTAAAACCCGCGACGATGTGCCGTGCACTGTGTCGCCAGATATCAAGCTTGGTGATTGGCTTGCGCTGTATATTGAGACTTACCGTAAGGGCGGCGTAACGGACAGGACGTACCATAACATGGAGTGTCTTGTGTCGTCTGTGCCCGCTCCGCTGTCCGGCAAAAAAGTTGTTGACGTTACTCCGCTTGAGCTGCAAAAGTCTGCAAACGAGATGGGCGGCAGTTATAGCATGGAGCACGTTAAAAAATACGTTGCATTGTTAAGGGCTGCGCTTAACAAGGCGATTGCAAACGGGATTATTGCCCGCTCTCCTGCAGGGGAGTTAACGCCAAGCGGCAAGGCGACGCCACCTAGAAAAACCTACACTCAGGACGATGCAAGGGCGATTATCCAATTTGCACTTGGGTACAAAACGGATCTGCCGGACAGCGTGGCAATTGAGCGCGACGGCGGGCGCAGAATAGCTATTGCGACAATTTTACTTGCCGCTACCGGGATGCGCAAAAGCGAGGCGTTGGGGCTTAAATGGGCGGACATAAGCGCAGACCGCGTAATGATACGCCGAGCTGTGCGAACAGACGTCGCGGGTAATCCCAATGCTGCGGACGGCAAGGCAAAGACCGAAGGGAGCATACGGGAGATACCGATGCCGTCGTGGTTGTTTGAACTGATGGAAGAATTGCCGCACGTGTCAGATTACATCTTTTGCACCAATAAAGGCGGGCTGATGCGACCGCGCAATTTTAACACAAGCTATGGGCGGATGCTAAAGGCAGGAGGGTTTAATTATCTCCCGCCAAACTGCCTTAGACACACCTTCGCAACCCTTGCCATTAACAACGGCGCAAGCCTCAGAAGTGTACAGGATATACTCGGTCACACGAGCATATCAACGACCGCGAGATACACCCACCCGGACTTTGTGGCAAAGCAGCAGGCGGCAGAAATCGTGGTTGCATTGATGTCAAAAGACGATAAAAGGCGCACAATTGGCGCACAAAGCGATAAATAAGCAAAATAAGCCATCCAGTCATTACGACGGATGGCTTATTCATGCGGTTTTTTGTGGAGCAGATAACGGGAATCGAACCCGTAACCTCAGCTTGGGAAGCTGATGTTTTGCCATTAAACTACATCTGCACGGTTCCGCGGCACTTGCCGCGGTTGTTTGCATCAAATATTATCTCGCAAACCTGGCTATTTGTCAAGACCAAAGTGACGGCAAAGGGTGTGCAGCACGCTGTTTTTGCAGATGATAATCACCTTATCGCCCGCATACAGCGTGGTGTTTCCGCGCGGGATGATAATCTGATCGCCGCGGGAGATGGATACGATAACCGATTCCTCCGGCATCTTCAGCTCCGCCAGTCTTTTGCCGCTGTGCTTAAAATCGGGCGGCAGGTCAATCTCAGAAAGCGATGTTTCGCCGCGGTTAAGGGACATCAGCTGCTTGATTGCGGAGGCGTCCACCTCGCGCTCAAGCAGACGCGCGATATTATCGGTGCTGCTGATGGGAATATCCACGCCCAACGCCTTCATCACCTTTACATTCTTGGGGTTGTTTACGCGGGCTACGGTACGCTTTATTCCAAAGGAACGCTTCGCAATCTGGCATGCCACCAGGTTGTTTTCGTCCTGACCTGTCACGCCGATGAGCGCCTCCGCTTCGTGCGCACCCGCCTCCTCCAACGCGTGGATGGTGGTGCCGTCGCCGCAGATTACGGTAACATCCAGATCGTTTGCCATGCGATGGCACAGCTCGCGGTCAAGCTCGATAATCTTCGGTTCGTGTCCGTGTTCCAGCAGCGTTTTTGCAAGGTAATACCCTACCTTGCCGCCGCCAACTACGATTACAGTCATTGCTATGACCTTGCCTTTCGTATATGATACAACTTATATTCTTGTTTTGAGTTAATCCGCCTTGGAGACATACACCAGCTTGTCGGTCTCAATTAGGTTGTAGGCGGTGTTGCTGGCAAGGGTAAGCGCCATATTATCGTGCAGTACGCCAAACAGCATTTCGTCGGCTCCCGACTCAATTTCGCGCAACGCCTTACCCACAAACGCCTTGGGAAGGGGTAGCGTGGTGTAGTTTAACGTAGAACACCCAATTGATTGTTGGCGGATTTCCGCCCCTTCCATCAGCGCCGATTTTACCGCGTTAACGGTCAGGTTTGTGGGGCAGACGGTGGTGATGCCAAAATCGGCAAACAGTTCTTCTCGCTCGGGGTCGTACATTCTTGTAATGACCCTGGGCACATGGAACATCTCTTTTGCAATCTGGCACGCCATAATGTTTACGTTATCATCCGACGTTACCGCCGCTACCGCGTCGCAGGACTCGATGCCCGCGCTGCGCAGCACATCTTCATCAATGGGGATGCCCGATACGGTGTAGCCGTCAAACGTATCATTGAGCGCCTCAAAGCTGCGCGGGTCGCGATCGACAACTGAGACGGTGTGCCCTTCCTCCGACAAGATGCTGGCAAGACGGGCGCCAACCTTACGGCACCCGATGATTAGTATGTTCATCTATGCATTTTTTCCTTTCTCGTTTACCAAAGAGACGGCGAAATAGACCAATGGCATTATTATATACCGTTTTGCAAAAATATCAACTGTTTAATAGCTCGACATACTCCTCAAGGCACAGGTTGTGCTCCGTCATATAGCGGGCATGCTCTACCCCCACATAGCGATAGTGCCACGGCTCGTAGGTAATGCCGGTAATCTCCTGTTTATCCTTTGCAAAGCGCAGAATAAAGCCGTACTCCACGCAGTGTTCAATAAGCCATGCAAACTCTTTGGTGTTTTCAAACGTATCATACAGATCGTCATTCTTGCTGTACCAATCGGCGGATACGACATCTACGGCAAGCCCAGATTGATGCTCGCTTGTACCCGGCACGGCAACCCAGCGCGCCGCCTCGTTCCTTGCGTCATCATTGGAGTAGCCCGCATTCACATACTCCGCTACCTTTTCGGCGTACAGCCGTTCCTGTGTGGATTGCTTGCGAAAGGTGGATATCACCGAAAGCGCAATGCCATCCGCCTTTGCAGCCTTCATAAAAGCGCGCAGGTCATCCGCCGCGCGAACGTCAAACTTATACGTGCCGATGGTTTCTTCCAGCTCGACGGTAAAGCCTTTGGGCAGTGGGGATTTTCGGTTGACCAAGATAAGCTTCCAATCGCTCTTGTCGGCGGGCAATGGCACTTCCTCCTCATCCTTTGTATCCTGCTGCGATGAATCGGCAACAGACTGCGGTGTCGCTTCGTTGGAAGCGCTACTTGATTGCACCGCAGACTGCGTTTGCGCGCTAGAAGTGGTTTCAGGGGAGGAATCGCTTGGGTTATCAAGACCATAGCTGCATGCGGTTAATAGGAGATATGCGGTTATTATAACGCCAAAGAGACGAATCTTTTTCATTGCAAATCGCTTCTTTCTTTCACTTTCATGTACAGTATATACTTACTTCGTTGGTTGTTTACAGCATTTTACTGCCCGCCAAAGAAGTACCCCAGCAAAATCATGCCCACAAGGACGGCGATTGTCATCAGAATAATCTTCCATATCGGCTGTTTGTTGCGGTTGTTCCACATCGAGTTCATGTCCAATTTATCTTCCTCCTAAGTTCATTGCCGGCGGCTGTAAGGCACTATTGCTCATCGACTTTAATCTATTTGCCTTTGCCTACATTATAAGACATTCGAGATTAAGATGCAAATTCATGCAAACGGGGGCGACACAGCCCATCAGCTTGTATTTGCACCCCTTTTTTGCGAGATTGTTAATTATTAAATGATATCTAGCGTACAATACATAAAGTACTATAAGGTTTCTGCTTGCAGCGTCGCCATGTACTCATCAAAACCAACAATTCAAATTCATACTTGCGCAAATAATCTGGTTATATTGACAAGGTTCTAGGACAAGGCATATAATGGAGATAGGAAATGTTCTGAAAAAGAAAGCCTATCCAATAAAAAGAGGTAATCGAGGTTGTGTTAATTAGGGGGTGTAATATGTTTAAGGTTCTAACGGCAGAGTTTGATGCGGTACACAAAAGCGATTTTGAATTTGATTCGCATGGAAGAGATCCCTTTTGGTTAATCGTCTTGGTGCACACCCCTTTTAGACTGAATGTCGACGGGACTTTTGAAAAATACTCAGAGAACAGTATCATGCTGTTTCGCCCTTATCAAGCATATATCTACCAAGCATGTGAAGAGCGATACTCCAACGATTATGTGCGCTTTGTCACCGATGATGATTGCTATTACAATGCAAAAATACCGATTGCCGAGCCGGTTTATGTTGGGGATGGATGGTACTATCACAGGATCTTTCAGCTAATTACGTCAGAGTTCAGCTCTGCCAATGAGCGAAAAGATATAATAATGGACAAACTGATGCAGGCAATCTTTACTAAATTATCCTGCCTCTTTAGCTTTTCTCCCGAGAACAGCATGTGCAAAAGCGTGTATGATTTAAAGGAGGAGATTATAAAGCACCCGGAGATTGACTGGACCTTACAGCTTATGTCGAGGAAGCTCAATCTTTCAATCAGTCATCTGGAAAACACCTACAAGCAGACCTTTGATTCCACCTGTATGGAGGATGTCATTGCTTCACGGATTGCACTGGCAAAGCGGTATCTCAAAAACAGCAACCACTCCGTAACCGAGATCATTCCCCTGTGCGGGTACAGCAGCGCGGAGCATTTTTTCAGGCAGTTTAAGAAGCTTACCGGCTTAACGCCAAACCAGTATAGAAAGAGTGTGTTGTCTATTCGCTAGCATGGGTATCTCATGATTACCAGTAGTTAATAAAACAAAAGGCAAGAAGGATTAGCAACAAATCCCCTTGCCTTTTTTGCACCCCTATTCAGGTGCACAAATTGCACTATGATGCCTTCAATTTACTTTTTCACTTCGTATGAGATGCACAAAAATAGCCGGATGGAAGAATAATACATATTATTGTCATCGATCGTAATATACATCACAATAATGCTATTATAGTTCATAACTAGAGAATTATAAGTCATTGTAATCATAGCAAAATGCAGTTAATATATTCATGTAGCATAATAATTTATAGTATTCAATATAATTTATATACAAAATCACAATGGTTTGCATGCAAAGGCGTAAAGCTCCCTTTTCGGAATACTTTGAGTTTAGTCACGCATAAGGGAGGTTATAAGCCGAGCGCGCAAGAAGGGGGAAACATGAAGAAACTGGATAGCAGGAAGGTGCGCTCGTACAAGGAATTTTTGCTTTTGACACCGTTTATACTTCTCGTAGTGGTTTTTGCGTACTACCCATTATACGGATGGATCTACTCGTTTTATGATTACCAGCCTCCTTTGCCATTTTCATGGGATTCGTTCGTTGGGCTTAAGTGGTTTAAGGTACTGTTCCAGAACAGGTCTTATATCAAGCAAACGCTCGAAGTATTGCGAAACACCTTTGCAATGAGCGGCATCGCGCTTGCCTTTTCGTGGTTGCCTATGGTGTTCGCCATACTCCTCAATGAGATAAAGGCGGTTCGCTTTAAGAAGTTTGTACAGACAGTTACCACAATTCCAAACTTTATCAGCTGGGTTTTGGTTTACTCGGTGGCGTTTCTTTTAATGAGTAATACCGGCATGTTTAACAATGTGCTGCAGGATTTTGGGGTGATCTCCGCGCCCATTGATTTCATGAAATCCAGCAGCAATATGTGGCTGAAGATGTGGTTGTGGCTCACGTGGAAAAACCTTGGCTGGGCGGCAATTATGTACATAGCGGCAATCGCAGGTATTGATGAAATCCTGTACGAGGCGGCACGAATCGATGGCGCTACGCGGTTAAAGTGCATCTGGCACATCACCTTGCCGGGATTGATGCCAACCTTTTTCGTTCTGCTGCTTCTTAACATTTCTAATTTTCTCAATAACGGAATGGAACAGTATTACGTATTCCAGAACTCCTGGAACAGAGAGTTCATTCAGGTGCTTGATTTGTATGTATACAATCTTTCAACCAGCAAGCCGCCCGTTTACTCTGTATCCACGGCACTTAGCATGTTAAAGAGTATTGTAAGCCTTGTACTGTTGTTCGGTGCAAACTCGTTCTCTAAGCTGATACGTAAGCAAAGCATTATATAAGGAGGCTGCGATGACTAGTTTAAGAGAGACTGTCTTGCGTGCAAGACGCAACAAGATAAAAAACCGATCGGTCAGCGACTTTTTTTTAGACATCTTCATTTACCTGGTGTTTTCGCTGTTTTCCTTTATCTGTGTATACCCTTTTTACTATATCTTTATCAACACAATCAGCGACAACAAATTAAGTGAAAAGGGTGCTATCAATTGGCTGCCTCAAGGGCTGCATCTGACTAACTATATCGACGCGTTTAAGATACCCGGTCTTGTTCAGGCGACATACATATCCGTTTCCAGAACGGTTATCGGCACCGTGCTTACCGTATTGTGTGCGGCGTTTATGGGGTACATGTTCACGCGCGAAACGGTTTGGAAACGCAAGTTCTGGTATCGCTTTGTGGTAATCACGATGTATTTTAACGCAGGCATTATCCCCTGGTACTTAACCATGATGAACCTTGGGCTTACCAACAACTTCTGGGGTTACATTCTACCTACCGTGGTCTCCCCGTTCTACATCATATTGACCAAAACATATTTGGAATCCACGCCTAAGGAGCTGCAGGAGGCAGCGGAATGCGATGGTGCAAGGGTGTTAACCATCTTCTTTAAAATAATGCTGCCGATAGCAAAGCCCATTTTGGCAACCATTGCGATATTCTCAGCAGTTACGCAGTGGAACGCGTTTCAGGACACGCTGCTGCTCATGACACAGGAGAAGTTTTACACGCTGCAGTTTGTTCTGTACCGATATCTGCAGTCCTCGCAGTCCTTAAAGGCAATTATCAACGCAACATCAGGAAGCGCGCAGGCAATGATGTCAAACGCACAGACGCAAACCTCTATTCGAATGACAGTAACCATCCTTGTTGCGCTGCCTATTTTGCTGGTTTATCCCATGTTCCAAAAGTTCTTCGTTAAAGGCATTATGATAGGCGCTGTAAAGGGATAACGATGGTCTGAGCGCTTACTCGGTAGTTTTCGGTTGACATCCCTTTGGGGATTCAGCATAGACGAGTCTGCAAATTGATTAAGGAGGAAGATAAGATGACAGTCAAAAGGCAAATCGCATTAGCGCTTGCTTGCGTGTTCGCTGTTTCTATGTTACTTACTGCGTGCGCTACATCTGCACCACAACCTACCAGCAGCGTGGATGAGGGCACAACTGCTCCGCCTGCTACCACAGACGAACATGTGGTTCTTGAGGTGTATTCTCAGCCGGCAAACTTTCAGGGCGAGCAGATTGGATGGATGGCGAAGGTTCTAAAGGATGAGCTGAACGTCACGCTTAACATCATAGCTCCCCAGGTTGCGGGCGCCGACATCTTTGCCGCCCGTTCTGCGTCTGGATTCTTGGGCGATTTACTTGTATTGGATAATGCGGATATTCAGTCTGGCATTAAATCCGGGCTCGTAGTGGATATCACCGATGGTATGAAGAAGTTTGAATCATTTGAGGAATACAAGCCTCAGCTTGATTATTACAACTCCTCTCTTGAGGGCGTAAGCGAGGGTCAATACTACGCATGGCCTACCGAAATGGCAAATACAAGCCCCACCTCGTTCTCTCCCATTATCCCGGGTGTGGCACCCACAATCCTATGGGATTACTACAATGAGATTGGCGCTCCCGATATTGAGAACCTTTCCGGTCTTGTATCGGTGCTTCGCCAAATTCAGGATAAGTATCCCACCAATGAAGCCGGAGACCCCAGCTATGGCATCACCCTGTGGCCTGACTGGGACGGAACCTCCATGGAGAACGTTAACCAGCTTACCAAGTGGTATGGGCAGGAAATCGTTAACGGCAACAGCTCCATCCTACTCGGTACTGACGGAAGCATGATGGATCTGACCGACGATAACGGCGCATACAAAAAGATCCTTCAGTTCTACTTTGAAGCCAATCAGGCCGGCGTTATCGACCCCGATTCCGGTACGCAGAACTGGGATGCTGTTTGGCCGAAATTCAGCTCCAAGCGCGTATTCCTTATCTGGAACGACTGGCAGCAGGGCTTCTGGAATACAACCGAGCGTGGCAACAACGGTGAGAACTTTATCCTCGCACCTATCAAGGATATGTCGATCTATCAGCCTTCCGACCCGTACTTTGGCAGCGGAAGAGCGTTTGCCTGCGGTACGGATGATCCCGTAAAGAAGCAAAGGGTTATCGAGCTTATGGATTGGATGTCCAGCCCTGATGGACTGGAAACCATTCACGGCGGCATCTACGGCTTTATCTATGAGGATGCACCCGACGGGAACGGTTATGTGCGTACCAAGGCGGGTGAAACCGCTCTAATGGACAATTCCCCCGTACCCGAGGAGTTCGGCGGCGGTCTCTATGCAGACGGTATGCTTCAGGTTAACCAGTGGATGGTTGCGAGTGTTGGCATCAACCCCAAGAACAACACACCTTTTGGTAACCAGTACTGGCCCGCAGAGGTCGAGAAGGCAAAAACCACCACAACCAAGCAGTGGGGTGAGCGCTTCAATGCCGAAAACCCAGTGGATTACCTCACCAAGTCCAAAACCATTAGCGTTGTTCCGTTTGTAAACGTTAACCTTACTCCCGACACCACGGATATCGCGCTTATCAGAAGCAACTGCGGTCCGCTTGTTTGCGACGCTTCGTGGAAGATGGTATTCGCTAAGGACCAGGCAGAGTTTGACAAGATCTGGAGTGACCTTAAGACATCGCTTGCCGGTTTTGACTGGGCTACCCTGAATCAGTTCGACAGAGAAAAGCTCAAAGCACTTGTTGACGAAAGAGCAAAGGCACTGGCCGGCTAAGTTCCTTCGCCTTGACCGAGTTTTAAAAATTCAAGAATGGCTTTTGGGGACTAAAGGCATTTGCCTTGGCTACTGCAAAGAGGGTGCTTTTCATAAGCACCCTCTTTATTATTGCACGAAAGGATGCACAGAAACAAAAGAATTCGGTGACGATTCACATAGACCCGAGATGCAAGTCGGAAGGATGACCGACTGAATTAACCGCAAAGAGTGAGGATATTATTATGTCAAAAAATCAATTCGAGCTACTTACCTACACGCGAAAACCGGCAGAGATGTATGAGCATACTCTGGCAAACAGCATGCATCTGGCTTATCGCATAACAGGCAGTGAGTTTGTGCCGCTTAATCACAACTACGGCGTGCTGTTCGCCAAGGCTGTGGAAAACGAAAACCGCACGCTGACCGCCAAGAACCTGACCAGTCCGTTTGTTTTTAAGCTGAGCACGGAAGCATACGGGATTATAGCTGTGCGCACCGAATGCGACGGTACTCCTGACAAGCTTAGCTTGGGCAAGCTTTTGCTGTTCATCACGCGTGACTTTCTTCAGTACACCGAGCACGGACTAATCGACCTAAAATCCGACCATTGCATTCGTTATGCTGCCTGTGCATATCTCCCACAGGAGCAACAGTACCTTCTGAAGTGGTGTGATGAAACCAATCAAACCTATCAGGCGGTGTTTGCAGATATCTTCGAGCCGGAGATTGTTCCCGTTCCGGCACAGTTGCTCAAACGCGAGGTTATCGAGACGACCATTGAGGGTGCTCAGCCGGCAAACAGGATTGCGATACCCACGGAGCTTGGAGAAAAGCTGCTCGAACGTCTTACCGTGCCCGAGAATACTGGCTTGAATCTGCCTAAAACCGTTGCGGTTTCCTCACAGCAAGAGCTGGCGACGGTTAAGGCGGAGTATCTGTACAATGACGGCACCACGGTGTCCAGAGCGGTACGGTGGAACACCCAGGAGGTAGACTGGGACAAAGAGGGTACCTACACGATTACAGGTGAGGTGGCTCAGCCATCCTACCACTTCCCCTTTGCGATTGACCGCGCCGACCCGTGTGTGTTCTTTTGGCAGAAATATTACTATTATATCGCCACCAATGACGCGGACGGAAACAACAGTCTGTCTGTGCGTAAGGCGGCTACCATGGAGCAGCTTGCTACCGCAGCCGAGTATGAGATACTCAACACAAGGATGTATAAGCACATGGTGCAGTTTTTGTGGGCACCCGAGATTCATCTGGTAGGCGAGGATATCTATATCTTTCTTGCGAGCAGCCCGAAGGGGTTTGAACAGATTCGCTGCCATGCAATGAGGTTGAAGCCCGGCGGCGAAATCCGCAACAAGTCCGACTGGGAGATGCCCATACCGATGCAGCGTCGTGACGGTGAGGTGCTGTGCGACAATGGGCTGACGCTGGACATGACCTATTTTGCGGTGCGGGACAAAAGCTATGTGGCATGGGCGCAGCGCGACATGGTTCCAAACGACCTTGGCTCGTGGATATACATTGCCGAGGTTGACATAAAAAAACCGTGGCGGCTAACCAGTGACCCCGTGATTTTGTCAAAGCCGGACTACAGCTGGTCAAACAACCATGTGTTTGTGGAGGAGGGACCCTACCCGCTCTTTTTAGGCGATAAGCTGATGCTGACCTTTTCGGGCGCACTGATTGACTACACCTACTGTGTGGGGTACCTTATGGTTAATCTGGATGCGGACTTGCTTGATGCAAGCAGCTGGACAAAGGGGAATTTTCCGCTGCTGACTGCGTTTTCTGTGAGCGGAGAAACCGGAACCGGACACAATGCGTTTATTCGGGAGGAAAACGGTACAACTTGGTGCACCTACCACGCGCGGGTTGGAAAGGATGGACCGAGAAGCAGCGGCTTTCGCAGGGTGCATTTTCATCGGGATGGCTTCCCTGTTCTGGATTTGACCGAGGACAGGGACATCAAAGAGCGCTATCGCAACCTGTCGATGGAGATTGTTATCAAATAGTCCTTAAGCAAGCGGCGTACCTAATCAACGAAACCGGGTAGGATGCAGTAAAGGAGGTAATGGAATATGGGCGTGTTTTTAAAGCTTGAGAATGCTCTGGTTTGTCAGTTTGCGGGCGAGACCGTTTTCATCGAGCCGTGGGGAATAAACAGCTTGCGCACGCGAGCGGTTATGATGGGTACGATACTCGACACTGAGTTTGCCCTTTTGCCCCAGGCGTATTGCGAGGCTGAGGTTACCGTCAGTGACGATAGGGCGCGGATACAAAACGGGAACATCTATGCCGAAGTTGTACGCGACAGCTGGAGCGGCACAATACAGATCAGTTACTATAATCGGCACGATGCCCTGCTGCTGCGCGAATACGGCAGGCGCGGAGCCCTTTGCCTGAACCCGCGTGATTTTAAGCCGATTATCGGTGGCGATTTTAGCCTGACAGTCAGCTTTGAATCCGAGCCTACGGAAAAGCTGTACGGGATGGGGCAGTACCAGCAGGATATACTTAACATCAAAAACTGTAACTTTGAGCTTGCGCACCGCAATTCTCAGGCAAGCATCCCGTTTGTGCTGTCAAGCCTTGGCTACGGGTTTTTATGGCACAATCCCGCCATCGGGCGCGCAAGCTTTGGCGCAAACCGCACCGAATGGGTGGCGAGGAGCACAAAGCAGCTCGATTACTGGATTACCGCAGGAGATACCCCTGCAAAGATAGAGCAAAGCTACGCACAGGCAACGGGCACCGTGCCCATGATGCCGGAATACGGCATGGGGTTTTGGCAGTGTAAGCTGCGGTATTGGAATCAGGAGATGCTTTTGGAGGTTGCCCGCGAGTATAAAAGACGGGGCATTCCGCTGGATGTGATTGTATGTGATTTCTTTCACTGGCCCAAGATGGGCGACTACCGCTTTGAAGAGGAGTTCTACCCCGATCCCGATGCCATGGTGCGCGAGGTTAGGAAGCTTGGGGCTGAGATGATGGTCTCAGTCTGGCCGCAGATAGACCACCAGAGCGAGAACTTTAATGAAATGCGTGAAAAGGGATTATTGGTGCGCCCGGAGGCGGGTGTGAATATCGGTATGCTCTTTGGCGGAAACAGCATGTTCTTCGATGCGACCAATCCCGCCGCGCGGGAGTATGTATGGCAAAAATGCAAGAAGAACTATTACGACAAGGGCATCCGTATCTTCTGGCTGGATGAAGCCGAGCCGGAATACGGCGCGTACGACTTTGACAACTACCGTTACCACCTTGGACCCAACGTGCAGATCGGAAACATCTATCCCCAGATGTTTTCGCGTGCCTTCTACGATGGAATGGCGCGGGAGGGACAGCGTGATATCATCAATCTGGTTCGCTGCGCGTGGGCTGGCAGCCAGCGTTACGGGGCGTTGGTGTGGAGCGGGGACATTCACAGCGACTTCGCTTCCTTTAGAAATCAGATCACCGCGGGGCTGCATATGGGTATCTGCGGTATTGCGTGGTGGACAACCGATATCGGAGGCTTTATGGGCGGAAACCCGGACGACCCCGCATTCCGCGAACTGCTTGTGCGTTGGTTTGAATACGGCACCTTCTGCCCGGTAATGCGTTTGCACGGGGATCGCGACACCGCAACCCCAGAGGAGCGGGATGTGTACCGTGCCGATGGCAGCAAGGCGTTGTTCACCAGCGGCAACAACGAGGTGTGGAGCTTTGGCGAGGAGGCATACGGCATTCTTGTCAAATACATTCAGCTGCGTGAGCTGCTGCGTCCCTATACCCGTGACATGATGCGAGATGCGCACGAACGGGGTACCCCTGTTATGCGAACGCTCTTTTACGAGTTCCCGCAGGACGCGTGCTGTTGGGAGGTAAAACACACCTATCTGTTCGGACCGGATATCCTAGTGGCACCTGTTGTGCAGGCTTCGGCTAAGTGCCGCGAGGTGTACCTGCCTCACGGTGCCCGTTGGCAATACGCCGTTACCGGGCAGTGGTACGAAGGGGGACAGACGGTTACCGTTGCTACCCCATTATCCGTTATCCCCATTTTCCTTCGAAACGGCAACCAGTCAGAGTTTTTTGAGCGCTGGAATAAGGAATAAAGCACGGCGTGCCGTGATAAACAACGAGAGGCGCAGCTGCCACTGACGCATTATCCCCATTACCCGCAACAAACCGACCGGTGCCAAACGATTCATTACCGGCAGGGCACGTTTCCTGATGCTAACAACAAGCTAAATCACGAGTACAAAACGGTTATCCTCCTTCTATAGCAATGATAAAGGCAACAGTTATTAGCGCGTCTAATAACTGTTGCCTTTATCTCGTACATTTCCAGGTGCCGATAAAAAGCATCCTATAGCAAGCCGTTGGGCTTGATTTGATACAGCCGCGTACCGTGTGCGGGCACCTCTGCTTGAATAAAGGCGTCCTGGCTCACCCGTTTTTCACCGTTCCAAAGCTCCTCGATGATACTGTCACACAGAACGGTGCAGCCAAGCTCCTCGTCGGTAACCGTAATGCTCTGCGAGGTATCTGTCAGGTTAAAAACAGCAAGATAGTTTGCCTTGCCATCAATGTCTTTTGAAAACCAAACCGCCTGCTTTTCATCCCTTCCAATCTGCCGGGCATCCTTTGAATGGGTAATCAGTCGCAGTACCATTTTGTTTGTTAGCAAGGTCATTGTCCGTTCATCCAGCTTGGTCAGTTCCGCACCCAGCATTAAGGGAGAGCGAAAGATACACCACAAGGTCATTATGCTTTGCTGCTCATCCTGCGTAAACCGGGTGTAGCGTTCCTCACCGAAGCCCTTGCCGATATAGCCTAGCGGCAGCATATCACAATCTGGGAAGCAGCCGGGCTCCACGTGCGCCTGCCATTGCTCGCAGCGTGCAAACATGTCTGCGATAAAGCTCCAATCATCCCAGAAATCATCGGTTATTCTCCACATGTTCGCGTATCTCTTGTAATGAGAAGCCTCACCGATTAAGGCGGGTCCGGGGGAAAGACTAAGCACCATCGGGCGATTACAGTGCTGAATTGCCTCATAAAGCATCTCAATCTCTTTTCGTGCGGAGGGCATATCCATTCTGCAGATGTCGTCGCACTTAATAAAATCAACCCCCCATTCGGCATACAGGTCAAAAAGAGAGTTGTAATAGACCTGAGACTCCTGTCGATCTGTCCTCAGCCCATACATATCAGGATTCCATAAACAGATGTTATATGGGTCGGCAATCTCGTTTGCGGTTGCCTCGCTACCCATGATTCCCCCATGATGATGGGCGGCTTGCCTGGGAATACCGCGCATGATATGGATGCCGAACTTTAAACCCAAGCTGTGGACATAATCCGCCAAGGGCTTAAAGCCCTGTCCGCCAACGGAGGATGGGAAGCGGTCGGGACAGGGAACCAAACGCGAATACGCATCCATCGCCACCTGCCAAAAGGGAATGTACTGATATCGGTCCCTTTGCGATGCGGTGTCATAGGCGTACCACTGAATATCCACCACGATGTATTCCCAGCCAAATTGCTTGAGGTTAGCCGCCATAAAATCTGCGTTTCGCTTCACCTGCTCTTCGGTTACCGTGGTGTCGTAGTAATCATAGCTGTTCCATCCCATGGGTGGGGTCAATGCCACACTGTTTTTATCCAAACCCGTCCTCCTTTGAGCAATCAGCTTTCGTGCATTCATATTTTAACATGATTAGAGAGATACAGTAAATAAGTACTTTGCGGGCGGAATATTCTGTTCGCCCCAAAGCGGCTGTAAAGCCAGGTTTAAGTGTTCATTGCGGTTGTTGCCAGAGGTGCGTTGAGAATAACACAAACTCAGCCAATTTAATCTTGACAAACCGCTTCATTTCTTGTATTATGATAATAATCGATAATAATTATCACTACTATACATTTTGTCAAGGGGGCGGATGGGAATGAAACACACCAAGCAAAAGGACTTAATCTATAACGCGGTTGTGCACAGCCACAATCATCCCAGCGCGGACGATGTATACAACCAGTTAAAGCCCGAAAACCCCGGACTCAGCCTTGCCACGGTCTACCGCAATCTCAACACCTTTGCAGACCGTGGTATGCTTCTTCGAATTGCAATGCCAAGCGGGGGCGCACGGTTTGACGGTACGCTGGACACGCACTACCATATGGTATGTGAGCGGTGCGGACAGCTTCAGGATATCTCACTTTGTCACTTAGACAGCCTTGCACAGGACGTTATGACTCAAAGCGGATTTGAGGTTCGCTCCTATAACCTGTTGATATATGGTTCCTGCAAAAACTGCCGTGAAACCATATAAATCATATATTTAAACCCGACTTACGGGGTCTACTCTCGCTAATTCGGGTTTTAACACATTCTAAATGAAAGTGAGTGGCTGGAAATGAAAGATCTCAAAGGAACAAAAACCGAAAAAAACCTAATGGCGGCCTTCGCCGGTGAATCGCAGGCCAGAAACAAGTACACCTTCTATGCCTCTAAGGCGAAAAAGGAAGGCTACGAGCAGATTGCCGCACTGTTTACCGAAACCGCTAACAACGAAAAAGAGCATGCTAAGATTTGGTTTAAACTACTGCATGACGGAAGTGTGCCCGACACCCTCACAAACCTTGCCGATGCTGCCGCGGGCGAGAACTATGAGTGGACCGATATGTACGCCGGCTTTGCCAAGGATGCGCGCGAGGAAGGCTTTGAGCGCATTGCTTACCTGTTTGAAGGCGTTGCGAAGATTGAGAAAGAGCACGAGGAGAGATACCTTGCGCTTAAGGGCAACATCGAAGATGGAAAGGTTTTTGCCCGCGAGGAGAAGGTTTACTGGATTTGCTTAAACTGCGGTCACATCTACTACGGCGAGAAGGCCCCCGAGAAGTGCCCCATCTGCGAGCATCCGAAGTCTTACTTCCAGATGAGAGGCAAGGATTACTAATATCCTCACCCAAAAGAATACTGCCTGTACCGGGTCTGCATGATATTGATGCAGACCCTTTTTTATACCCTTCCAGCGAAACCCCATGAGCATCAGTAAACATGTATCCATCACTAGTTGCGATAATATTATATCGTTTTACGATAAATTATTATTGACATACTCCTTTTTATCTGCTATACTGGTCGCATACTACAAAGGAGGAATGTCAAGATGAACGAGGGCTTTACCTTAGCAAAATCAATTGGGTTTATAAAGCGGTTACTTAATGTAGGGTTGTGGGTTGGTATTGGTGCCTTTGCAATCATTCTTCTCATCCCGCTGGTTGCGCCTCAACTAACCCTAGGGTCCGGCTTTGCATTTAACGGCTTCGTGCTGAGTGCCCCGAATCATACAAGAACACTTACGACTATACAATATCTAATTCAAATCGTTAATTTTGGGTGCGGACTTCTCTGCCTTTTGCTGCTGCGCGGTATCGTTGGCTCCATTACCCCGGATACTCCCTTTGTGTTAAAGAATGCCACCAGAATACAACTGATTGCCATTGTTTTGCTGGTACAGGTGTACCTGTCGCAAGGCTTAAACTACCTGTACGTATCCCAAATGAATACTGCGATTGTTGACAGCACGTTGTATTTAAGACCGCAGTTTACTTTCCTTCCTGACGGTGCTCTACTGGGGTTATTGCTTCTGCTGTTGGCAAAGGTATATCGTTACGGCTGCACGCTACAGCACGAGCATGACACCACAGTATAAGGAGGGGTTAAAACGTGCCGATTATTATTCGTCTCGACCGCGTTATGGCAGACAGAAAGATTTCTCTCAATGAGCTATCTGAGCGTGTGGGCATAACGGTGCCCAACCTTTCCAACCTCAAAAACGCAAAGATTAGCGCTGTGAAGCTTGGCACAATGGAGGCAATCTGCAAGGCGCTGGACTGCCAGCCGGGAGACCTGTTTGAGTATAAGCCTGAAATCACAGAGTAATGAGTTTGTAACACAACAACGAGAAAGCACAGTCACAACCTGGTGTTAACGACTGTGCTTTCTCGTTTTCTGTTGCATTATGATATACTCAACAAACTTCAAAACGAATCCGTTTTGAACCGCACGAAAAACCGTGCGGTGCCCACGAATGTGGGCGGTTTGTGGAGTCTATAGTCAATAAACACGCCATCTGGCGTGCGGCAGGTACCTGCCGCTTGAAAACAGGGACTGTTTTATAATTTATTGACTATAACGCAAGATACAGGTAGTACATCTCGCCAAAACACGACTACGCGCGGCAGCCTTGGGTGTACCCTATTCGTTGGGGTTAAAGTCGTTTGGGTCCAGCCCTTGCGTCGCACAAGCAACCTCAAAGATGTTCGCCTGCTCTCTGTCCCCCGCAAGCGCATGGGTAACCTCTGTAAGCAGTTCTTCGTCAGTAAGCCCACAAGTAACGCCGTTTATATCCCAGATAAGCTGGTACGTAAACACTAGGTTTTGCTTTTCGTCTTTACTCATCGTCTGCCAATCAAAGATGTCCGTGCTCAGCGCAGCTTCAATATCTAAGGTAGCCTGTGTATCCCCCTTGCTTGCCTCCCCGTTCTCCTCCTCGACCATGTCCGAATTATCCTGCGGGGGAGAGTTGTAGACTGTTACATCAATGCCCTGTGTTGCGCACGCTACCTCAAAGATGTTTGCCTGCTCGTTATGTAGCTCCAACGCGGCGGTTACGTCGGCCAAAAGGGTCTCTGCGGTTATGTTCATGCCGTCACCATACTGCTGCCAAATGGCTATGACATCGCTCGCCCATTGCAGCTGCTGGTACTCGTCCATGCCGTACCAATCAAAAATATCTACCATCATCACTTCAAGGGCGTTAATTGGCTCAGGAAACTCCGGCATAATCTCTTCAACCGAAGAGGTGTCGTCCATAAGAAACAGTCCTGCAAGCAGACAGCCTGTTAACAAGGGAAGCGCCAGCAGCGCAACAATCGCAAACGCCACTATTTTTTTCATATCAACGTTCCTTTCTACCTCTGTGCCGATTATACCGCACAGACATGCCTTGCAAATATTACCATGAAACAATGGGTTTGTACACTAAAATTTTTATAGAGCTTTTTTAGTGCTGCTTAGTAGGTTCGTTGTAGGACCAAAAGCGGCGTCTACTTCTGCAATGCAAGGCGCTTTCCTCATTACATATCCGCGCATTACACAAAGTATTCCTGTGCCTTATATAAACAGCATAGTATGGCAACGAATCCACCGTTTCTCCGTATTAACAACTGCCCTAATCGATACTATACTCCCTGCGCAAACCTCGTGTGTACCAAACAAGAAACACCCTCCTACCCGCGTCAGCGGGTAAGAGGGTGTTGTTTGCAAGGGCAAACTATGTGAGCAGCTTCGCGTCGGGGTTTGGCACAGGTGCACCCAGCTTGTCGTCAAAGCTTTCACCTTCACGCAATAGCCGAGCCATAACAACGAAACGGTATTCGCCGGTTGTACCGTGCTTTACCGAGCAGGTGGATAGCGTTAGGATGCGGTCGCCCCGTGTGACCTCAACATCATAGTCGTACAACGAGCCTTCGCGCGCCTTTTCGACAATGCGCTCAAACTCCGTATCGCTGGGATGGGTTGCGATATAGTGAAACGAGGTGTGGGTATAAAATGCAGCAAATACACGCCACACCAGGTCGTCCTCCCCTGTACTGAAATACAGGTTGGGCGTGTTTTTAGCAAATTCCTCATCGGTAAAACCGAACAGCTGCGAAAACCGCTTCCCTTCCGGGTTATCCTTTAAATCGCTGTGCCCGTAAATGATGGTGTTGGGCGCAAGCTCGTCCACCGTAGACACGGGCGCGTCACAATCTACAAAGTAGCAGCCGTAGATGTCGTCCTGCCGCTGTTCGTTGCGGCGGATGTAGTAGCTGTTGTCAAATGCCTGCAGTACGCTGTTGTTGATGTCGGTGCCCGGAATATACAGCCAGCCCACAACATCGCGGTTCTTTTGCGCCGCCTTGCTTATCTGTAACGTAAAGCTGTTCTCCGGCGGTTTTGCCTCCTCTGGCGGGGCGCTGACAAACAGCGGCTGTTCCTCCTTTTGCTCAGACGAAACAGGCTTAACCGTGTTGGTGTAAAGCAGCGATTCCATGCCGCAGGCGCACAATGACACCATAACAAGGCAGAGCGCCGCAAGCCTTAGGAATGATTTAACAGTTGTAGGTCGCATGGAGCGTTCCTCCTTCAGCGGCCGGTATCGGGGTTAACCTTCTCTGCATCGCTGACCCCAATGTTGACCTCCTTTGATTTATCCACCGAGCCATTCAAGCGTTTACCCGCTAAGAGATAGTCGGAGAAATGGTCAACACGAAATGCAATGCTGCCGCGGGCATTTGCCTTTACCGTGCCGTAGTATTCAATGCGGTCCATTGTGGGGTTGTAGTAATGCAGGTGCAACGTCTCGTTTTTGTACCTCAGCCCAAGGTCTACGCGTAGCGTGGCAGCGGCGGGCAGTACCCCGTGGTGCTTAAAGTATAAAAACACCAGTGGTCTTGCGGCATCCGATTCGTTGAGCATTGAGAGAATCTTATCCTCATTGGGGGATGTAAAGCTCATTGCGAAGTTGTAGGTCTCGGCAAACGGAATAATCGTATTGATGTCCGCCCCCTTGAAGGTTAGCGAATAGTCGGTGCCTTGGAATATGATTGTTGTATCGGGGTACTTTTCAAGCTCCTTGAACAGCGCGGACGAGACCATGGTGTATTTGGTAATATCGATATAGATGGTTTTGGACTTTTTAAAATCCACCTGATCGGTGCTTATGGGGCTCATACCGCTGCCCTGTCCGCTGGCGGAACGGTTTACGGTAAGGGTGTAGGTTTTTTTGGTCTTTCCGTCATCCGCCGTTACCTCGATGGAGAACTTGTTGTTGCCGTTCTTAAGCGCCTCTGAAAAGTTGCCCGTATAGTCTCCGATGTATTTGGAGCCAAGCTTAACGGCAACCTTCGCACGCGTATCGGCGGGAACAGGGATGATGTCGATGTAATCCACCGTCGAATCCACCGGCAAGTTATAGGTGGATATCGAGCTCTTGAAGGCTGGCGACATATCCCCCTCGTTGACCGTAAGGCTCTTTAGGTCCGCATTGGTACTGCGAATACGCAGCGCGTCGTTGGTGATGGTGACGGTATAAGTTTTCCTGGTTATTCTGTCCTCTGCGGTTACCACCACGGTAATCGTTGTAACCTCCGAAAGCTGTATAGAGGCACTTGCCGTACCGCTGCGCACCGTTACTCCGTCCACAGTAATGGTTGCATTCCTGTGGGTCGCAGTAGGAGTCACCGAAAGTGCGGTGGTGCTCTCATTTGCGGTAGCGGTATAGTTGATGTGCGTCGATGAGAACAAAGGCGTTAGGGCAAGTGTCCCCACCTTTAGTCCCATTAGTGTTGCGTCGGTGCTTGGCGCAAGGCGTTTAATCGACAGCGAATAGGTTGTAGTGGTTCTGCCGTCCTCGGCGGTAACCCGAATGGATACCGGCGCTGCGATCTCAACATCTAGGTCAATTCGATAGCCGCTTTGCGGGGTAACGTTTTCGTTGTTCACCAAAACGGTGGCGTAGGCACTGCGCGCGGTGGGGTACACCGTGACAAATCGCACCGAGTTATCCACCAGTACAGTCTCGTAGCTTTCCACATAGGTATCAAACGCAAAATCCACGGTTTTCGTGGTGTGGTCTTTTATGACGATGGATTGCAGCATTGAGTCGCTCGCCGGTGCCTGTCGCGCAATCATCAGCCGGTAATCATTTGTGCTGCCGTCCTCCGCCGTCACCGTGATGGTAACAAGCTGTGTCGCCACATCGTCGGCAAACGTGATGTATTTGTTGCGGTCAAACCAGTTGCCAGTCTCCTGCGGTTCGGGGGTAATCGTAACCACCGATTTCAAGTGAGAGGTGGCGGTTTCAATCGTTATCTCCTTGATGTTATACGCAAGCTCCATGCCATAATCCCGAACGTTCGGGTCAAACGTCTTGTTCTGGGCGTTGCCTATTCGAAAGTAGGGCAGCGTGTTGCCCTTTTTGTCACGCACCGTAAAGTTCTTCAGCGCCGTATCGTTGCTTTCAGGCAGGCGCTCGACGTAAACCTGATAGGTGGTCTGGGTGAGATTTTCGGCCGTGACAATCAGTTCAAAGGTAAACGTGGTCTTATTCGGGTTGTCCGGCACCGAAATCGCATAAACAGGGCTGGTTACGCCCGAGCGGATGGTGTCTATCACCTCACCGTCGCACTTAACGATGATATCCGAGCTTGCCCTGGTATCGGTCTTGGTTGCACGGAATCGAACCGACTCCACCCAGTTGCCCACCGAGAGGGCATAGCTTTTGGTGTTCGGGTTGAATACCAAGCCGGTGGCAGGGGTGCTGTTGCCCTGCGTGTCTATCTCAAAAAGCTCAAGGCTCTTGAGCGAAGAATCCTTGTTGGGGGAAGAATCCACCACCTGCGCGTTAAACTTTACCTCGCTGATTAACAGCTCTGTGGTGGGGGTGGACGCATAGTAACGAACGGTGACGACCGTCGTACCCACTTGTTTTGGGTATAGCTTTAACCCAACAACACCCTCGTACGCCTCGTTGGAGCTCGGGTTAAGCAAGCGAGAATTCCACGCGTATAGATCCTGATAGCTGCCTGCGGTGGTTCCCGTATAGTTAGCCGATAGGATGTTGTTGTTGGAGGTGGTGATGGTGGCGTAGTCGGCTCTGCCGCCGCGTGCGCCGTACTTTAGGTGCAAAAACAAGGGGTGGTACGCGCCCGTTTGCATATTGTGCCCCGGCACCGAGCCGTCATATAGATCAAGCCAAACTGGTGTGGCCGAGATAGGGACGGTGGTGACGGGGATTCCACCCTCATCAACTTGGGTTACAATATGCACCCCGGGCGGCATTCCCTTGCCCTTCACCACAACGCGCAGTGGGTGCTCCTCCCGGTACGCCGTAGGGTCTCCCTCCACGGTTCCTGCCGGCAGGTAAACAATGTTTGCGGTCAGTGTGCCCACAACATCCTCTTCCCGCCGCGTTACCTTGGCGGTGTAGTGGGTGGAGATGAGCGGATTGGAAATGGATATGACCGGGTTTTCAGTGCCCGATATCGGGTCGTCCCAGCCCCATGTAAAGTTGACCTCTACACCGTATACCATAGCCTTTTTAATCAGCAAGAAGTTTTCGGTTATGTAGTCAAGGTCGTTATAGTCGGCAAACGTCATGTACGGGTCGCGCTGGTCCGGGTTGCTGAGCGCCCGTTTAATGTCGCCTACCATGTCTTCTTTGCTTTTTATCGACACCACAAGTGTGTCGGATTTTTCTGTGGTAAAGCTAATATCAAACTCACTGTTTTGGGTAATTTCGTAGGGGGTAATCAGCTGTATGGTCAGCGAGCTGGTCCCCTTACGGAATGTGAGGTTGTAGACCCATTCATTATTAACCAGGTTTCCTCTAGAGGAGGTGACCGAGTCGAACTCCGCAAACGCACCGGTCGGCACGCGTCCGCCGGAGTTAATTATCGAGAAAGAAGGGATTCCCGAAGGTACTGTATCCGCCTTAATGGCAATGGTACTGTCCTGCTTAATGAGGTTGTTTTGGTCGCTGGTTACACGCGCCTCGGTTTTAACCGCTTCTGTGGGTTCGTAATAGTAGTAAAAAACCGCATCTCCGGTTGCGTTTAGGGTATAGTAATCGCCCACAATCGTATACACGCCGCTGACACCCAGCGCCGCGTTGAGCGTGTCGTTGGTTTCGTTAATCCACACCGTGTTTGACGGAACCTCGTTGTTATTGCTGTCGCGAATTATCAGACGGCTAAGGTACAGGTTTGCCGGCTTACTGTGAACCAAGTCCACGCCGCGCCCCTCAACAATAGTAACCTGTGTGGATGTTTTGCCGTCGCGCTTAAAATGCAGCCAATTGTTTGTGGCGTCGGCTGAATAAACCGTTAACAGCGGCGCAACTGTTGTCAATAGTACCGCAAAAGCTATCGCAATTATACCTATTCGCGCGTATTGTTTCATACCCGCTCACCTCCGTGTCGGCGATACCGCTGACTTTATCAAAACCTGTTTTTTCACAAGGTTATACTCTGTTATACATATCGGCAAAAACGCCCATAACTTAAGCTGTTTTGCTACTGCCTGTAACGACAATACACCCTGTATGTATGTCACTTTGATGGTTTTTTTATCACAAAGTGGTGGTCTGTTGCAAATATTATACCATATTTACTAGAATAATTCACCTTTAATTCCCCCTTTGGTTTAATCGAAATTATTCTTGTGTTTTTTGCTTTATCTCTTGCTGTGCTCATATAAAAATGCAGGGATTTAGCCGATTTGCGACACTATATTAATCAGCTATTATCTGCTATAATGGTTTTAATTAGGCAATTGGCTTGATACCGCAATGCAGAATAAATGATTGTATATAGCACGGCTTTACGCCGATTACTGCGTGGAGGGATTATCATGTTATTTAAGCGAATGATCTGCTTGTTTTTTGCTAGTGTGTTTTTGTTTGCAGGCTGTGCAAAACAGAGCAAGCCCTTTGTACATAAGCCTGCGTTTGAAGCTGCAAGCTCCAATGTGTTTTTGATAGAGCTTGGTTGCGGCGATATCATTTACGAGAAAGCGCCGGATGACCGTGCCGCCTCCCATTCGTTAACACAGATGTTAACTGCGCTGCTTGCCATAGAAGAAACCGAGGACCTTTTAGCCGATGTGGCATCCCCCATTACGCTTGACAACGGCGAAGAGAGCGAAACAAGCTATACGATGGATCAGCTGCTGCGATATATCGTTTTGGACTCCAACACGCAGGCAGCGCAGCTGATTGCCTTTACGGTGGGCGGCGGTGACCAGAACAAATTTATATCACGCTTAAACGAACGCGCGCGGGGACTAGGCACGAAATCCACCAACTTTTCGGACGCAAGCGGGGAGGATACCTCAAACAATTACACCACTGCGCGTGATATGGCCATGATAGCGAGCAAGGCCTACCAAAACGAACTCTACATGTCGATTGCGGGCGAGGGCGCGTATCGCATTCCCTCCTCGGACACACATGAAGAGGATACGATAGAAAACGAGAACGGGGTTGAAAATGCCGCGGACGAGCTGACCTACCTAGAAGGGGCTCGGGGCATCAAATACAGCGTCGGTCCGGACGGCACGACAAACCTGGTTTGTGTAATGGAACAAAACGGCATGAAGCTGCTGTTGGTTTTGCTGGGGGCACCCTCCGGCGGCGACGGCTCTGTATATACCGACGCAAAGGGTCTGTTTGAATGGGCACTCTCCACCTGTAAGCTGGTTCAATCGCCAAAGGCGGATGAGCCGGTGACGGAGGTTCCCGTCGGCGAGGGCTTTATGCAGGATTCGTTGCCCCTCTCCCTTTCTAAAAAGCTTGATTCGGTGATCCCCAAGTCTGCGGTAGTCGATGATGTGTATGTTCTGTGCCGTGTTCCCGCGGCAATAACCACCACCGTTCGCAAGGGAGATGTGGTGGGCATAGCCGATATCCTGTATGAAAACGAACTGCTGCTTTCGGTTGATCTGGTGGCGGATAAGGCCGTGACCGAAAAAGGCGCGGCGCCCGGATGGGTAACCGTACTGCTCGGCATTCTGGGCGTCATTGTGGGGCTGTTTATACTACTGGTGATTGTTCGGCAGATAAACATGATGCGTTACCGAAAGAAGAAGCTGCGTATGCTCGATGAAAAACGCCGACGCATGCGCGGGGATATGGAAAAGGAACAAGGCTCCCCCCGTCCGCCGATGAGACGATAACATCCGGGAGGCATGCCCTATGCCAAAACAGGCGTATTTATTATCTTTTGATATTCAAAAAAACGGCATACCACGCCGTTTTCTGACCCCCCATGCCCTGTTGCGCCCTTATATCGCCCACTACACCGTCATGGAACCATACTACACGTATATATCTCAGCCGCTTACCCTTGTACCGGACGTAAGCGGCTGTATTGTTTGCTGCATTGAGGAGCACAATCTCGTCACCTTGCTGTGGGGACCAACCACAAAGACCGTGGTTGTGGGTACGCAGGAGGGCGTTTCGCGTTGCCACCTGTTTGTGGAGTTTTTACCGGGCGGAGCGCACCGGTTAACAGGATATCCCCAGCAGGAGTTTGTAGATCACATCGTCCCCCTTGGCGACTGCCTGCCAGCACTGGATTTCGCATTAAGAGAGATTATAAACCGCGCGCAGGATGAATGCGAGCTGATAAGGCTGCTCGACACACTGTTTCTTTCGATTTTATCCAAAACGTCGTTAGCAAACCCGTGCATGGTAGCCCCCTTAATGCAAGCCGCTGTTCCCTCAGCCACTGTAAAACAGCTTGCGGATGCGATGTGTTACAGCGAGCGGCATCTTAACCGTCTGTTTTACAGCGAAATCGGCATCAGTGCAAAAAACTGCCTGCAGCTTTTTCGAATAAACAAAGCCATGCTGCTCATTCAGCGGCGCGACTTGACGTTGACCGAATGCGCATTGCATGCGGGGTACTATGATCAATCGCATTTTATTCGCGAGTTCCGTGAGGTGTGCGGCATAGCCCCCAGTGCGTTTTTAAACAATATGTCCGATTTTTACAATGAAACGAACAAGTTCTGATGTATCATAAAACTTAATATTACAGGGCACCAGAAAGGGATGGGTATATCTATGATTGAGTCGCGATGTGGAATCCTCTGCAGCGAATGTACCTACAGGGAGCAGATGGGTTGCAAGGGCTGTACCGCCATGGACAAGCCGTTTTGGGGCGAGAGCTGCCCCGTTAAACATTGCTGCGAGCAAAAGGAGCATGAACACTGCGGGCAATGCGCTTCGTTTGCTTGTGCACAGCTCAATGAATTTGCGTATGACAAGGAGCAGGGAGACGACGGTAAACGCATTGCACAGTGCCAAACCTGGTTAACGGAGGCGACAACATGCTGATAGCGCCATACGAATGGATAGACGACTACTGCCTGGCAAAGCCGGGTGCGGAGAAGGACTTTAAAGCCGAATGGAACGCGGTGCGCTATCTGCTGCGCGGCAAGATGTTTGCGATGCTTGGCGGCGACAAAACGGGCAGACCCATCTTTAGCCTAAAGCTGGAGCCGGAGTTTGGGGAGTTTGTGCGTTCAACTAGTAACGGTGATATCATCCCCGGGTACTACTTAAACAAGGTGCACTGGAGCTCGGTTTACCTTGAGGGCAAGGTGCCCGACGAGCTGATGCGGGAGATGATCGACCGTTCTTACCGCCTGCTGCTAACTTCGCTGAGCAAGAAGGCACAGTCTGAGATTGCCGGTACAGGTAAATGAACCCGTGCAGGAAAAAGGCAGGTTTTACATGAAATACTGCAGATGCCTGCTTGCCGTTAGTGATATAGCGGCTTCAAGAAGGTTATACAAGGATAAGCAAACCCCCGAACGGTCAGCCGCTCGGGGGTTCGTTTTGCAGTAGCATTGTGCCATTTAGCGTTCCAAGGTTCTTTTTAAGAACTCCTTGGTGCGGTCGTTTTTGGGGTTTGTAAAGATCTCCTCGGGGGGAGCGTCCTCCACAATCACGCCCTTGTCCATAAACAGCACGCGGTTTGCGACCTCTCGTGCAAAGTCCATCTCGTGGGTGACCACCATCATGGTAAGCCCGCTGCTTGCAAGGGTCTTCATTACCTTCAGCACCTCGCCCACCATCTCGGGGTCAAGGGCGCTGGTCGGTTCGTCAAACAGCAATGCGTCAGGCTCCATGGAAAGGGCGCGCGCAATCGCGACACGCTGCTTCTGCCCACCCGAAAGCTGGGCTGGGCGCGCGTTGATGTACTGCGACATCCCCACCAGGTCAAGGTACCTCATCGCGGTCTGCTCGGCTTCTTTTTTGTCGCGCTTTAACACCTTAATCTGCCCTACGGTGCAGTTATCCAGCGCTGTGAGGTTGTTAAACAGGTTAAACTGCTGAAACACCATGCCTAGCTTGGTGCGATACTCGGTACGCGAAAGCCGGCTGGATAGCACGTTTTCGCCGTGGTAGGTAATCTCGCCGCCGGTGGGTTCCTCAAGCAGGTTGATGCAGCGCAACAGTGTGCTCTTGCCCGAGCCGCTTGAGCCGATGACGCAGACCACCTCGCCCTTGTAAACATCCAGGTTGATGTCCCTTAGAACCACGTTCTCGCCAAACTTCTTTTCTAGGTGTTTTACCTCGATAACCTTCATCACAACGTCCCCCTTACCTTCATCTCCTGCTCCGGCGTGGTCTGGGAGCCGTGGATGGTATAGCTGTCCGCTCCGTCCATTTTGCGTTCCACAAAACGGAGGATACGGGTAACGGTAAAGGTCATAACAAAGTAGATGATGCAGGTGATAAAGAACGTCGGAAAGTACTGATACGTTGTGGTAGACACGGTTTTGGACGCGAAGAACAGCTCGCTGACCGAGATGACGTTAAGCACCGAGGTATCCTTAATGTTGATGACAAACTCGTTGCCCGTAGCGGGCAGAATGTTGCGGATAACCTGTGGCATGACAATACTGGTCATGGTTTGAAAATGGTTCATACCGATGGAGTGGGCAGCCTCAAACTGCCCCTTATCCACCGAAAGGATGCCGCCGCGCACAATCTCTGCCATATACGCGCCGGTGTTAACGGACACGATAATCACACCCGCTAGGGTCGTATCCATGCGCACACCCGCAAAGGCTGCACCGTAGTAGATCACCATCGCCTGTACGATCATAGGCGTGCCGCGAAAAACCTCTATGTATACCGAAAGCAGCGCATTCACCACACGCAGCAGCCCCCGTTTGAAGGAAGGGTCTCTTTGTCCTACGGGCACGGTACGGATTACACCGACAATCAGACCGATGACCGAGCCGATGATGGTGCCTGTTATGGCGATAAGCAGGGTGATGCCCATGCCCCTGAGAAACAGCGGCCAGTACACGGTCCAGATTTGAGCGACCCAATCCCAGAACCCTTTTTCGACAACTGCAGTGGCAGCTGATAGTAGCATGATGAATGGCTCCTTTCTATTTAACGAAGGTAGCAGTGATCAGCTGGTTGAGTTACTGCGCTATATCCTGACCTTTGATGGCGTTCTCCATCAGTTCCGCACGTTTTTCCTCAGAAACCTCGCTGAGAATCTTATTAATCTTTTCAGTCAGCGCGCTACCCTTTTTAACGCCGACCGCAATGGCTACGTCATCGGGAGTGGTTTCAAAGCCACCACCGCCCTCAAAGCCGACCATGGTAAGATTGGCATTTGCCAGAGAAGCAGAAATGCCCTCGGGACGCTCGGATACATAGCCGTCGATGATGCCCGACTCGAGCGCAACGCGCATCGCGCTGAAATCGTCCATTGCTTCTAGCAGGTTTACGCCGTTAATCTGCTCAATAACGGTATAGTGGAAGGTGCCGAGCTGTGCGGTAATTTTAGCACCCGCAAAGTCCTGAATGCTCTTTGCGCCTTCAAACGCGCCGCCCTTTTTCACAACCATAACAAGGTCGGAAGTATAGTACTTATCTGTAAAATCAATACTTTCTCTGCGCTCTGCGGTGGGGCTCATGCCCGCGATGATGAGATCGATGGTGCCGGACTGTACCGCTGTGGGCAATCCACCCCATTCGGTTTTAACGATTACAAGCTTTCTGCCGAGCTTTTCGGCAATGATCTTTGCAATCTCTACATCGTAGCCACCGGCATAGCCGCCGCCCTCGATGGCAACCGCGCCGTTGGAGTCGTCTACCTGAGTCCAGTTAAAGGGCGCGTAGCCGCACTCCATGCCAACGCGCAGATCGCCGCCTGTGTTCCCCGCGCAGGCGGTAAGCGAAGCCGTAGCAGCAAGCAGCATGCATGCCGCAAGTACAATACCAAGTATCCTTTTCATAAAATTACTCTTCCTTTCTTCTTTGGGTGTCGATTGGTTATCCTGCAAGCAGTTTGCCTGCATGACAATACATTATATTTTCTCGCATTTACTGGCTCTTGTCAAGGAAAGCGCACGATTTTCATCTGTTTTTTATCCATTGGGCTCGTATGTTGTAAATTGATTCACCCATCGTCCGGGCGCAGCCCCCAGATATCTGCCAAAAGCGCGTGACGGGTTGTGGCTTTTGTGATACAATCACTGTAGTTAGCGCACAAGACAGGATATAATAGAACAGACTTTTAGCAGAAGCATCTTTGCCCATTTTGGGCGAATGCCAAAGTATTATTATGATAGGGACGGTGTTTGTATGGCGGACGTTTTGGTACTGGGCAGCGGCCCTGCAGGGATATCGGCTGCAATCTATGCCGCACGCGCGGGACTGAGTGTTACGGTAATCGGGCGGGGCGGCGGCTCGCTTACGAAAGCGGATAAGGTGGAAAACTACTACGGCTTTGCCGAGCCTGTAACGGGTGAGGAGTTGCACCGCACGGGTATCGCACAGGCCGCGCGTCTGGGTGCTGGGATGGTAACCGGCGAGGTGCTCTCCATCGGCTACGCGGCGGACGGGTTTGAGGTGGGTACCGCCGACGCACGGTATGAAGCACCCGCGGTTATTCTTGCCACAGGTTCTTCCCGTAGGTCTCCAAAGATACCGGGGCTTGCGGAGTATGAGGGCAAAGGGGTAAGCTACTGCGCCGTGTGCGACGCGTTCTTTTACAAGGGTAAGGATGTGGCGGTGCTGGGTGATGGCGATTACGCTTTGCATGAGGCGGCGGAGCTGTTGCCCGTGGCAGGGTCGGTGACACTGATTACAAACGGCAAGCCCGCGCCTGCCGATATCCCCGACAAGCTTTCTGTCATTACCGAGAAGATTACGGCGCTGGAGGGTGACGCAACCCTACAGACCGTGCGGTTTGCGGATGAAAGCACACTCGCGGTCAAGGGCGTGTTTGTGGCGCTTGGCGTAGCGGGCAGCGGCGACCTTGCCCGAAAGTTGGGTGCCGAGCTAAACGGTACCTCGGTGGTGGTGGACAGCGCCATGCAGACCGCCGTGCCCGGGCTATTTGCGGCAGGCGACTGCACCGGCGGGTTGTACCAGATTGCCAAAGCGGTATATGAGGGCGCAGTGGCGGGCACTTCGGCGGTTCAGTTCATTCGTGCGCGCAAAAAATAGCGGCAGGAACGGCAAAGTGGGTATTCGACACCCTTTTTCAAACAGATAAAAGCGACAAGTCTTTGGCAATTGCCGGACTTGTCGCTTTTTTAGTTTGATGAAGGTGCTGTTACACGTACCCGTACAGACCGCGCACCGACGCTTCCCCCGCGTTTATCTCGGCTACAATCCCCGCAAAATCCACCAGCAGCGCACCGTTTTGCGTAAGACCAACCGCCCTGCCCTCGCGCTCCGCGCCGTTTTGAATCACCTTAACCTGCCTGCCGAGGGTGACGCACGCCGCCTCGTATTCGGAAAGCAGTGCGGCTATCCCCTGTGTAATATAGCGGTCGTAATACCGCTCAAGCTCGATCATCACCGCGGCGGCGACCTCGTCTACGCTGCGGCGCATGCCGGTTTCAACCAGCAGCGATGTGGCGTGGTCAAGCCCGTCTTTATGAAAATCCGCCTCTTGCTGCATGACGTTGATGCCAATGCCGCACACGGCGTAAGCCGTCTGCCCGAGCAGCACCCCTTCGCACAGGATGCCGCAGAGCTTCTTTTTGTTTAAAACAATGTCATTGGGCCATTTTATGCCCGAATTGACACCGTAAAGCGAATAAATCGCCGATTTTACCGCAAGCGCGCACACAAGCGGCAGCAGTTGAGTATGATGAACCGAGGGCGGGCGTAGGAGCACCGAAAACGCCAGCCCCGCTCGTGCGTTGTCCTGCCATGCCCTGCCGCTTCTGCCCTTGCCCGCCGTTTGAAAGTCTGCCGTTGCCACGGTACCGTGCGATAGTGCCGCAGCGTTTTGTTTTAAATAGTCGTTGGTGGAGGACAGCTGCTCGAAATGCAGATGCTCTTTGCCAAGCCAACCAGTTTGCCTATTGTCGTACATATCAGCCATCCCTTACAGTTCCACGATAAACGGCACAATGCCGGTTTGAGTAATGTCAACAATGCCGTAGCTTGCGCGTCCCGCGCGCGGGCTTGAGGCGCTGCCGGGGTTGAGCAGGTAAACGCCCTGCTCGTAAACGCAGTGAGCCACATGGGTGTGACCAAACACCGCGATGCGGGCATTGTTCTCGTGTGCCGCCGACAGCAACGTACCCGTGCCCGACTTGACCCCGTAACGGTCGCCGTGCGTAAGCAGGATACGTACATCGCCCGCCATTACGATGCGGCTGACCGGCTCCATCGACGCAAAGTCGCAGTTGCCGCGCACCGAGTAAAAGGTCTGGGTAAAAAACTCCATCTTCACCTCATCAAGCTCGCGTTCGCCGTCGCCCGCAAACAAAAACATCTGTGCGTCACGAGCATGCTTGTCTACAATCTTACGCAATACACGGTAGTTTCTGTGTGTGTCTGATACTACTATAATCCTCACGCCGTTTACTCCTTGGTTGTTTGCACTTTTGCCCTTTTGCCATTTAAACAGATGGACAAAGGGCGTAGTCTATTTCTTTTTACTGTATCATAAAAATAGGATATAGTGCAAGCAGACTGCCCTGTTTTATCATAGTCCACCGTTTCATATCAATATCATTTGCCCGTATGCGGCAAGATGGAGGTAATTATGGATAAAGGTCCTGAATTCTCTGAGCAGAAGATTAACATGCTCCTAAACATCGCATCTAAAAAAATCGGGATGTCCCCTGCCGCACTGCGGGCGAAGCTACAAGACGGCACGTTTGACAACATGCTAAAGGGGTTAAGCGAAGCGGATGCAAAAAAACTCTCCGGCATTGCAAATGACCCCAATAAGGTAAACGAGATGCTCAGCAACCCGGAAAACGCAAAAAAGCTTTCGGATTTACTGGGTAAAAACAACAAACGCTGAGATTGACTGTTTTGCGTAAGCCCACAAAGCCCTGCAAGCGGATGAGAAAGGGGGAGGCACCGTGGACGAGGACGTAATGCAGCGCATCAGCGACCTGCTCGGCAGTGAGGACGGAATGAACCGCATTAAGCAGATGGCGCAGATGTTTGGTTTGGGCTCAGACGACAGCGAGCCGGATTCATCTGCCTTTGCGGGAATGTTCTCGGGCGGCGGGCAAAAGGATTCCTCCTCATCCGGCAAAAACGACGGCACAGGCAACGCGCCGGACTTTAGCGGTCTGGGTGGACTGGGCGACCTGTTTAAGAATATCGACATGGGCACCGTTATGCGCCTCTTAAGCGCGTACTCCAATACCAAGGACGGTGAAAACGAGCGGCTGCTTCGCGCATTAAAGCCGATGCTATCGGATAAACGCCAGGGGCGGGTGGACGAAGCAATCAACCTGATGAAGCTCATTGCCATCTACCCGCTGGTTAAGGAGAGCGGTCTGCTCGGCAATCTGCTGCGGTAACCATACAACCATAATCAACCAAGCGACCGGACTTTGTGACGGAGGGCGGACATGTGGAGTAACGGCGGGTATACCGAATACGATTTTATGCGCATGAAGCAGGACGCCATCCAACGCGCGAGGGAAATGAACCGACGCGCTTCGGGCGGTACCGGTTTTCACGCAAGCCCTTCTGCGCAAAACAGTGCTCGGCAGCAACCAAACCCGGTTGCCGAGCCGCCCCCCACCGCCGAGACAAGGTGCCCGAAATGCGGCAGGATTTTAAGAAACGGCAAGCATGTTTATGAGGCGCGACCGCGTGGTAATCCTCCGCAAGCCGCCCAGCCAAATGTGACACCGTTTGAGTCGGTACATACCGAGTACACCCCCCCGCCGCAAGAAAGCGAAAAGCCGGGCAAGACAGCGTCAAGGATCACACTGCCACTGCTCGGCGACATCGAGCTTGACCGCGACTTCTTAATCATTGGCGGGCTGCTGCTTGTTTTGCTTTCGGAGGATGGCGACCAGTTGTTGATGCTTGCGCTTTTATACATCATGCTATAAGAAATGCGTTTAAACGCGGCGGCATCTGCAAGCTATGTTGATAAACCAAACGTGCTATATAAACGGCAGACCGCGCGGTCTGCCGTTTTGGTTTTGCTCAAGCTATACGATATACATGATTTTACCCTGCCCAAAGCGTCGCGCAATCTCCTGCTGCAGCAGTGCGGCAGCCTCCTCCCGTGCCGTTTGGTGGTAGGTGTAGCGGCCTTTGCCCCGCCCCGTCATACGGTTTGTGTCATACAGATCGGGTGCGTGGGGAAACGCCTCGGTATTAATGGCACGATGGATGTAGCTGTAGGTCATAAAGATAATCTCAATCTGCATCGCCTGCTTTGCCCGCTCGGACAAGCCCTCGGCAAGCTGTGCAATCAGGCGGGTATACTGCTCGTTCCACCCGTCGGTCAGCACAATAGGGGCAATCAGCAGCCCGATGGCGTAGCCCGCGTCACAAAGCTTATTTACCGCTTCGATTCGTTTCTCAAGCGGCGCGGTGCCAAGCTCTACGGTGCGTATAATCTCCTGCGGGTTTACGCTCATGCGTACGAGCGTTCTGCCCTTATGCTCCAACATAAGCAGGTCGTCTACGTCTGCAAACTTGGTGGGAAAGGTGAGTGTGCCCCGCTCGCCCTTTGCAAACGTTTCAATCGTCCATGGCAGGTTTTGTGTCACGCGGTTTTCAAGCACCAGGTCGCTGTTGCTACCAATCTCAAAGGTAAGCGGTTTTTCTGCCTGGTGGGCGGTTTTTAACAGCTTGTCCATCATCTGCTCGCGGTTGACAAACACCCGAAGGTAGGAGCATTTGTTGTAGTTGCACACCAAATAGCAGTACAGGCACATCGCACTGCACCCGGACGACGTATAGGGCACGAGATAATCGGACGATTTGTGGTTGGGTACATATTTATGCGTCTTGCGCACCCCCACAATCAGGTGCTGTTTCATTCGCGCAAACTCGGTGTTGGGGTTTTCGCGCAGTTCCTTGATGTTGTTGTGGCTCTCGATCTCTATCCACGGCAGATCGTTATACCGATGGCGAAGTTGCTTACCCAGCTCGTAATCCATCGCCCCTGGCTCATAATAAACCTTATCAAACTTCAACATGCACATCCCCTTTTTTCGCTATGCGGTTAGTATGCCGCGTTTTGGCGAGTTGATAATCGGTTAATTCATATCACCATCCCCGCCATGTGCACATATTGTATAACTGTAAGGATTTCACGTTATACTCAACAAACTTCAAAACGAATCCGGTTTGAACCGCACGAAAAACCGTGCGGCACCCACAAATGTGAGCGGTTTGTGGAGTCTATGGTCAATAAACACGCCATCAGGCGTGCGGCAGGTGCCAACTGCCGCTTGAAAACAGGGACTGTTTTCAAGTTTATTGACCATACCGCACCGTGTGGCGATACCCATTCGCCGGAAAGGAAACCCCGTATGGCTGATAAAAGACCGTATGATTTTGCCGTTATCGGCGGAGACGAACGCCAAATTTACTTAACCAACGCGTTGCTGCAAAATGGATATTCCGTAGTTTGCGCTGGCCTGTCCGGCAGCCTGCTCGACAAACGCGCCGGGCAGACCGATGCCCTGTATGACGCCGCGCAGCAAAGCGACTGCCTGCTCTGCCCCGTACCGCTCAGTAAAAACGGCAGGGATATCACATCCGCTATGGTGCTTGAGGATGGAACGGTTGACCATCTGCTAACCGTATTAACGAAGCGCCATACGCTGATTGCCGGCGCTGTTCCCGCCCGCGTTAAGGAATTCTGTAGCCGTGCCGCAATTGCGTGTTACGACCTGATGCAGCGCGATGACGTGGCGATTAAAAACGCCGTGGCGACCGCCGAAGGCACCATTGCCGAGATGATAACGCGCAGCAAAAGCAACCTTCACCAGAGCGAGGTTTTGGTTATGGGCTTCGGTCGATGTGCGCAGGTGCTTGCCAAAAAGCTGCTTGGGCTGGATATGCGCGTAAAAATCTGCGCCCGCAGCGATACCGCGCGTGCACTTGCCGAGGCACTGGGTTACCCTGCGCTGGCCTTTGACGAGCTTGACGGCAATCTGGGCGCGTATGATTATATCGTCAACACCGTGCCCGCAATGGTTTTACCCCGTTCCCGTGTTGCGCAGTTATCCGACCATGCGGTGGTGGTGGACATTGCATCCGCTCCGGGCGGCGTGGATTTTGAGGCGGCAAAGGAGCTGGGCAAAAACGCGGCACTTTGTTTGGGGCTGCCGGGACGGTATGCGCCAAAGACCTCGGGTGAAATTCTTGCGCAGGCCGTTATTACGATACTGAGCGAAAGAAGTGATGATAATGACGCTGAATAATGTTCGCATCGGCGTGGGGCTTACCGGATCGTTTTGCACCCACAAGGAGGCGCTTACCGAGATACGACACCTGACCGAGCTGGGCGCTGTCGTTTACCCCATCCTTTCAAACATCGTACAAACCACCGACACCCGCTTTGGTACCGCAGAGGCGTTGTTCTCCGACCTTGTGTCGATTACGGGAAACGAGCCGATCTGCACAATAGAGGACGCCGAGCCGATGGGACCAAAGGGGATGCTTGATATTCTGCTGATTGCCCCGTGTACCGGAAACACCGCCGCAAAACTCGCAAATGCGGTGACCGACACCCCTGTGCTGATGGCGGCAAAGGGTCATCTGCGTGTGGGTAAGCCACTGG